>PMCR01000203.1 GCA_003155465.1 Myxococcales bacterium
TCGCGCCCGCGCTCGCCCACCAGCGCGATCACATTGACGTCGGCCTCGGTCTGGCGCGCAATCTGGCCGAGCAGCATCGACTTGCCAACCCCTGAGCCGGAGAAAAGTCCCACCCGTTGTCCCTCGCCTACGGTCAAGAAGGCGTCGATGGCGCGCACCCCGAGGGCAAGCGGCTTGGTCACGCGCCGGCGGGTGAGCGGGTCGGGCGCGGGCCGATCCACCGCCCATTCCTCGGTCGGGCCTGCGATGGGTCCCTGCCCGTCCAAGGGCTCGCCCAGGCCGTCCAGCACCCGCCCCAGAATCCCTTCGCCTACTCGCACGCCAAGCGGCCGGCCGGTCGGGCTCACCACGGCGTCCGGGCCGATACCCGCAACCTCCCCAAGCGGCATGAGAACGACCTCGTCGCCACGAAAGCCCACCACCTCGGCCTGAAGACGCGGCCCCTCCGCCTCGCCCGGCGCAGGCATCGCCTCGCGGTCGAGGTAGACCAATTCGCCGACGTGGACACCCGGGATGGTGGCGCGCACGACCAAACCGGTAACTTCAGTCACCCGGCCGGCCAGCCGCCGCGGATTGACCTGGTCCAGCGCCCTCAGGGCGTCGCCCAGTTCGACCAGTGCAGGTTGGATGTCGGTGTCAGCCATGCTTGTCTCACGAAGTCGCGCCGGTCGAGCTCCGCAAGGCCTGTTCCAGGGCGTCGAGTTGTGCGTGGAGGCGCGCGTCCAGACGGCCGACCGGGGTTTCCACCACACAGCCGTGACGCCCGATCGACGGGTCAGCCACCACCCACACATCAACCCCGGCCGCCACGCGCGCCAGCCAGCGCGGCCGCTCGCGCTCGACGGCCGCCAGATCCTCAGGATGCACGCGCAGCACCACGGCTCCCTTTCGGGCGCGACTGGCGGCAAGGGCTTCGGCGACGATTGCGCCCATCAACTCGGGCGCAATCTCGACCGCGCGGCCCACAATTAGCTCGGCCATCCGACGGGCCAGCACGATGGCTGCGTCCTTGGCGCTGTGAAGGTCGCGCTCGACCTGCGCACGCGCGGCCAGCAGCAGCGCGCTCACCTGCGCCATCCCTTCCTGCTTGCCAGCCTCGAAGCCGGCGCGCTCGGCTTCTACCCGCGCCGCCTGCGCCTCGGCCCGCACGGCGGCTGCATCCTCCTCGGCCCGCGCCCGAACCTGTGCCGCTTCTGCCTGCGCGGTAACAACCGCAGCGGGCACCACGCGTCCCAAGCCTTTGACCAATCGGCCCATACCCTCGCCTTCTACCACTTCACCCACTGCCGCCCCAGGGTCGCGGGCAGGCGGCCGGCAACCGCCCACAGAGAGGTGTCTCCCTCGGCGCGCAGCTCTTGGCGAAGCGCAGCACCCCGACGAACAACATTGGCCAGCAGTTCCTCGCTACCCAGGCGACACAGTCCCGCGCCCACGGGTCCCGAGGGTCCTACACAGAACGGCGCCAGTCGACCGAAAACCGAGCGCTGTAGTTCAGCCACGGAGTCGGGTGGCCATGCCTCGCCCTGTTTCGCGATCGCGCTCGCACCCTGAGATTGCAGCAAGAGCGACTCCACGGCCTGCGCCCCAGGCAGCCCGCAAAGCAACGCCGGCCAAAGGTCCACGGGCTCGCTCGACACAGCCTCCGCGAGCCAGCTCGGATGCAGCCTTTCCATCCCGGGCGGAAATGGCGCGTTCGCCTCGACGATCCACCCGGCAAGCAGAGCCGCCCGGTCGGGACGAGGAAGCGCGCGCAGGGCCTGCCAGGCCTTGCTGCACGCCGGGCGACGATCGCCTGCCAGACGAGACAGGACCGCATCGCCGGTGCCCAATAAGCTCAGCCCGAGCAGAAGGCCGCGCTCCTCGGCGTGCAGTTCGTTGAACCCGAATCCAGTCCGTTCCGTCACGCGGCCAGCCTACCGCAATCGGGCGAGGGTGAGCCAGCGGTCTTGCCGGGTGATGTCTTGCCCGGTCAATTCACATGGGAGCCCTGAGAGGGTTCGCTTCGCCCTTCGGCTCCCCACGCGTCACTTGCGGCCCATCGGCCAGGATGTGGTATGCCTGCGCGCCTAACATGAGCAGTTCCGGCCCCGAAATAGATGAAGCGCCCAGGCGTCGCGATGTACGCAACATTGCGATCATCGCCCACGTTGACCACGGCAAGACCACGCTGGTCGACGGGTTCTTGCGCCAGGCAGGCAGTTTCCGGCCTGGTGAGGTCGTTGCCGACTGCGCCATGGACTCCAACGACCTGGAGCGCGAGCGCGGNNGTTCTGCTGCTGGTGGACGCCTTTGACGGCCCCATGCCGCAAACCCGCTTCGTCACGCGCAAGGCGTTGGCCCTCGGGCTGCGGCCCATCCTGGTGGTCAACAAGATCGATCGTGCCGGCTGCGATCCCGAGGGAGCGGTCAACGACACCTTCGACCTCTTCTGCGCGCTCGGGGCCAGCGACGAACAGCTCGACTTCCCAGTGGTCTACGCCTCGGGTCGCGAGGGCTACGCAGTGAAGGACCTCAAGGACGAACGCAAGGATCTGTCACCGATGCTCGATTTGGTCGTCCAGGCTGCGCCCCCCCCTCTGGCCGACATGGACGCGCCTCTGGCCATGCATGTGGCAACCCTCGACTATGACGACTATCTCGGCTACGTGGCCATCGGTCGCATGCTCTCGGGCCGCATTCGCCAGGGCGAACGCGCGCTGTGCGTGCATCGCGACGGCAGCCGCGAGGAATTCCGGGTGGCCAAGATCCTGGGCTACCAGTCGCTCAAGCGCTTCGAGCTGCAGGAGGCCGTGGCGGGCGACATCTGCGCCATCACCGGGATGCAGGACTTGACCGTGGGCGAGACCATCACCGAGATCGCCCGCCCGGTGGTTCTGCCTCTGCTGGAGATCGAAGAGCCCACGGTGAAGATGCAGTTCATGTCGAACAACGGCCCTTTCTCCGGCCACGAGGGCAAATTCGTCACCTCGCGCAACATCCGCGAGCGCCTGTTCAAGGAACTGAAGTCCAACGTCGCGCTGCGCGTGCTGGAGACCGACTCGCCTGACACCTTCGAGGTGCTGGGCCGCGGCGAGCTGCACTTGTCGGTGTTGATCGAGACCATGCGCCGCGAAGGCTACGAGTTGATGGTTTCCCAACCCCAGGTCATCTTCAAGGAAGGGCCGAACGGAGAAAAGCTCGAGCCCTACGAGGAATTGGTCATCGATCTCGACGAGGCCTACAACGGTCCGGTCATCGAGGAGCTGGGCCGGCGCGGCGGCCGCATGCAGGAGATGGGGCCGGCGGGCGAAGGCCGCATGCGCCTGGANNCGCGCGGGCTCATCGGCTACCGCTCGCAGTTCCTCACCGACACGCGCGGCACCGGCATTCTCAACCACAACTTCACCCACTACGGCCCCTACGCGGGAACGTTCAAGGGTCGCACCAATGGCGTGCTCATCGCGCAAGACCCCGGCCAGACCAACACCTACGCCCTGTTCTACCTGCAGGAGCGTGGCGCCTTGCTGCTGGCGCCAGGCGTGCCTGTCTACGGCGGCCAGGTCGTGGGCTTGCACGCGCGCGGCAACGACATTGTCGTCAACCCGTCCAAGGCCAAGAAACTGACCAACATCCGCACCACCGCCGCGGACGAGAAGCTCTTTCTCACCCCGCCGCTCAATCTCACCCTGGAAGCCGCGCTGGAGTTGATCAACGAAGACGAGCTGGTCGAGGTCACGCCCAAGAGTATCCGGCTGCGCAAGCGCATCCTGGACCACAACGAACGCAAGCGCGTCGAGAAGATGCGCGACCAAGGTTTCGAGGGCTAGCCCTTGTGTCTTTCCCTTTCTCCTCGGTGTTTTCGAATCGGGCCGCACGAAGGGCCGGCCCGCGGATTGCGGGTCGCGTGGGCGAGAGCGAGTTCGTGTGCGGTACGCGGGAGGCGGACAGCGTGTGCGAGTACGTGCCGGGGTGCTTCGGGCCGCGAGTCGCGAGTCGCCCACGCAGCCCGCTTTGCGCTGGTCGCTCACGCTACCGCTACCGCTCACTCTGGCCGACCTGCGCTGGCCCAGAATCTCCCGACAGGCTCCATCTACGCCGACCCACACGCCTAGTCCGGGGTGAACCGTGAAAAAACTCATCGGGCGGGTGATCCTCGGGGTGGCCGCCGGCGTGGCCATCTACCTTGGCTTCTCAGTTTGGGCCGGGGCCCGCAGCGTCGGCCACGCGCTGGCCACTTTCAATTGGGCACTGGCGCTGGTCGCCCTGGCGCTGGCCTCGCTCAACTATGGCGTGCGCTTCGCGCGCTGGCACTACTACCTGAAGGTGCTCGGCCTGACTCAGGTCACGCTCGGGCACAGCTTTCTCATCTTTCTGGCCGGCTTCTCCCTCACCGTCACGCCCGGCAAGCTGGGCGAGGCGGTCAAAGCCCTGCTCCTGCGCGAATCGCACGGCATTCCAGCGGCGCGCACCGCCCCCATCGTCATCGCCGAGCGCTTGACCGACATGGTTGGCCTGTTGCTGCTCGCGTGCGTGGGCGTATTTTCCTTTCGCGTCGACCGGCGCTTCCTGGCCACCGGGGCCGTGGTGATCGGCCTGGGGTTGGTGGTGGTTTCGGTGGAATCCATTGCCCTCTTCTTTCTGCGGATTCTAAGCCGTCTGCCGGGCGTGCGTTCGTTTGCCGACAAGCTGCACGAGGCCTACCAGGCAACCGCTGCGCTGCTGCGGCCCGGATCGTTGGTGGTTGCGGTGCTGCTGTCCACCCTGAGCTGGTGTTTCGAATGCGTAGCCTTCTGGGTCGTTGTCCATGGTTTCCCCGGCGCGGCGGTCGGGATACAGGCCAGCACCTTCATCTACGCCTCCATGACTGTGGCCGGTGCGCTCTCGTTCCTGCCGGGAGGACTGGGAGTTACCGAGGCGGGAATGCTTGCCCTGCTCGGGCAGCTGGGCACGGGAACCGGCCGCAGCGTCGCCGCTGCCGCCACGTTTGTCACGCGGCTGTGTACCCTGTGGTACGCCGTCATCGTCGGATTGGCGGCCCTGTTCATATTTGCACGCCGGGCGCATATCCGGGTCCAGCTGCCTGAAACGCCGCCCAGCGTCGCCGCCAACTAATCTGTTCAAGAGCAGACCCTGCCGGCATCTAATATGGGAACCCTGGGAGGGTTCCCAACCCCTCTCCGGGATGGGGCGCAGCCGGCAAAGCCGGCGGTCGCCCCCCGCAATTAGGTCGTTGGGGCCCATCCCTTCGGGCCACGGCTCAAGTTCTCGGGCTGGGGTGCCGAACGAACATGTCAGCGAACGGATGCACGCGGCGAGCCACCCCTAACCGAGAGAGCAGACATGGCAGACGCTTCCCGTCTCAACATCTTCGAGAGCACGCACGGTGCGTGCCGCAAGTTGCCCGGCCCCTGCCCCTACGCCATCTGCCGCTTCAATCTGACGGCGGAGACGCGCGACACCCGAGGGGCCAAACCAGCCCACACCAGCGCACCGATTCTGCGCGAGGCCTGCGCGCTGGAAGCAGCTGAGCAAGGCGGAATGACCCTGGAGGAAATCGCGGCGCGCTTCGCGCTGACCCGCGAGCGGGTACGCCAGATCGAACTCAGTGCCTTGCGGAAGCTCAGCCGCCAGCTCGAACGCGACGCCTGGACGAACCAAGATACGGTCCATCAGACGTCCAAGGCGGCGTGACCGCCCGCTGAAGGCGGCGCGGCCCAATTCCGGTGGCCGGAGCCAAATCCGGTGCCGGCCCCGGCCACCCCCTTCGGGGCCTCCGGTGCTCTACCTCGGCATCGCGCAGCTATTCACGCCGGCCGACGGCAGATAGCACTCGCGCACGTAGTCCCGCACCATGCGGTCGGTGTTGAAGCGCCAGCCGAGAGTGCGTATGGCCCGCTTGATACGCGCCACCCAGCCATGGGGCACGCCCTGCTCGTCCTGATCGTAGTAGAGAGGGACCACTTCGGTTTCGAGGACGCGGTAGAGCGACTCGCAGTCGCGCACGTCCTGCTCGGCGGTCGACACATGGCATACGCCGTTGCCGATGGCAAAACCGTTCAGCCCGTCGTAGGCCTCGGCCCACCAGCCGTCGAGGATGGAGAGATTGAGGCCGCCGTTGAGCAGCACCTTCTGGCCGCTGGTTCCGCTCGCCTCTTGCGGCCGACGCGGGGTATTGAGCCACACGTCCACCCCCTGCACCAGATGGCGAGCCACGTTGATGTCATAGTCCTCGACGAAGACAATGCGCGAGCGCAGGTCGGGAAGCAGGCTGGCCCGATAGACAGTGCGCAGAAGCTCCTTGCCGGGCTCGTCATCGGGGTGAGCCTTGCCGGCAAAAATCAGCTGCACCGGCCGCTTCGGATCCAGCAAGAGACGCCGCAGGCGCTCCATGTCGCTGAACAGTAGATTCCCGCGCTTGTAGGTGGCAAACCGGCGAGCAAAGCCGATGGTGAGCGCGTCGGCATCAAGCGTCGTCTTGGCAGCCTCGATGAGTTCCTCGCTGTGGTTGTTGCGTCGGCGCTGGGCTTCGGCCTCACGCCGGGCAAAGCTGACCAGCGTGGCCTTGAGCGTCCGGTGGGTCTCCCATAGCTCGGCGTCGTAGACACCATCAATGCGAGCCCACATCTTCGGGTCCGGCAGGTTCTCGCCCCAGTCGGGCCCCACGTGTCGGTTGTATAGCTCCTGCATGGCGGGAGCGAGCCAGGTGCGCACATGCACACCGTTGGTGATGTGGCCCACCGGCACTTCGTCTTCTCGGTGGTGCGGCCACAGCGCCTGCCAGGCGCGCCTGGACACCCGGCCGTGCAAACACGACACGCCGTTCGCATAGCGCGACATCTTGAACGCCAGCACGGTCATGCACAGGGCCTCGCGCGGATCCTGCGGCCGCACCCGGCCCAGCCCCAGGAACTCCTCCTTCGATAGGCGCAGCGAGCTGCGCAGCGGTTCGAGGTATTCCTCGACCAGCTCGGGTGGAAAGCGATCGTGGCCCGCGTCGACCGGCGTGTGCGTGGTGAAAACCGTCGACTGCGCCACGTCCTGGGCTACCTTCCAGAAATCCGCGCCTGTCTCCTCCATACGCAGACGCGCGTACTCGAGCGTGGCGAAGGCGCTGTGGCCCTCGTTGAGGTGAAGCCCGCTCCAGTCGATGCCCGCGGCACGTAGGGCACGGATACCGCCCACGCCCAAGAGCAACTCCTGCCGGATGCGTACGCGCTGGTCGCCGAAGTAGAGACGCGCGGCCAGCTTGCGGTTCTCGTCAGAGTTTCCGTCCACGTCCGTGTCGAGAAGCAGAAGCTGGTTGCGTCCCACGTTGACCTGCCAGACCTGGGCGTAGAGGCGCTCGCGGCCGAGCGGCACCTCGATGACCAGTGGCTTGCCCTCTCGGTCCAGCTTGCGTATAGCCGCCAGGTACTCTTCCGGCGCGCTCTCGTACTGGGCGTGCTGCCGGCCCTCGGCATCGATTTGCTGGCGAAAATAGGACTGACGGTAGAAAAGGCCCACCGCCACCAAGGCCAGACCGAGGTCAGAAGCCGTCTTGACGTGGTCGCCGGCCAACACGCCAAGACCGCCGCTATAGATAGGCAGCGACTCGTGAATGCCGAACTCAGCCGACAGATAGGCCACCGGCCGCACGCGCAGAGGCGCAGCCTCGGTCTGGGCCCAGGTGTGCGCGTTGGGCGACACGTAGGCGTGGAACTCGCGATGCACCCGGTCGGCGCGGGCGCGCAAGGCCGCGTCCTGGGCCAGAGCGTGCACCTGTTCCGGACTCAGACTCTTCACCACCTTCAGCGGGTTGTGCTTGGACGCACGAAACCCCTCTGGATCGATATCGCGAAACAGCTTGATGACGGAGGGGTTCCACGCCCACCACATGTTCATAGAGAGCTCGTGCAGTTGGGAGTACAGCTTCTCTTCAGGCGACATTGGGGGGGCAGTTTGTCACAAACCAGGCGCGGGACCAATTCGGAGATATAATGGGTCCGCCCATCTCATGGACCAGCCTCGCCTCCTAGCCTTCATCATGGCCGGCGGAAAAGGGGAGCGCCTTTTCCCCTTGACCCGCGACCGTGCCAAACCTGCGGTTCCTTTCGGCGGACGCTACCGCATCGTCGACTTCGTGCTGTCAAACATGCACAATTCGGGGGTGCGGGCGATCTACGTGCTCACCCAGTACAAGGCGCAGTCGCTGGTCGAGCATGTCCAGCGCACCTGGGGCGCACGCAGCACGCACGCCGACTTCGTGACCATCGTGCCCGCGCAGATGCGCACGGGCGAAAGTTGGTACCGGGGCACCGCCGATTGCATCCACCAAAACTTCCACCTGGTCGACATCTTTCGCCCTGACATGGTGCTGGTCTTCGGCGCAGACCACGTCTACAAAATGAACGTCCGGCAGATGGTGGATTTCCATCGCAGCAAGGATGCGGTGGCCACCATCGCCTGCATCCCCGTCCCGGTGAGCGATGCCTCCGGCTTCGGTATCGTCGAGACCGATGCCAGCGGCCGGGTGACCGGGTTTCAGGAGAAGCCACTCAGCAATGTCACGACCATCCCGGGCGACCCCACGCGGGCACTCGCCTCAATGGGCAACTACATCTTCGCGCCCCTGGCCCTCCACGAAGCGCTGGAGGCAGACTGCCGGCTGGACACACACCACGACTTCGGCTGCGACATCCTGCCTTCGCTGGTCAAGACCGGCCGCGTGTACTGCTATGATTTTTCCCGCAACGTGATCCCGGGTGTGACCGTGGAGGGCGAACAGGGCTACTGGCGCGACGTCGGCAACATCGAAGCGTACTTCGAAGCCAACATGGACCTGAAGAACGTCGTGCCTCGATTCAACCTGTACAACTGGGAGTGGCCCATCATCAGCCAGAACTACCCTGACCCGCCGTCCAAGTTGGTGTTCGACGACGAACGAAGGCGCGGCATGCTGGTGCAGTCCATCATGTCCAGCGGGTGCGTGATCGCAGGCGGCTTCGTCAAGGATTGCGTGCTCGGCCGCAACGTGTGGGTCGATGAAGGCGCGGAGGTGCGTGACAGCATCCTGTTCGACAATGTCTTCGTCGGCCCGGGCGCGCGCATCCAGCGCGCCATCGTCGACAAGAACGTTCGCGTCGCGGCTGGTGACCACATCGGCCACGATCTGGCGCGCGATGCTGTCCGCCACCACGTGAGCGAGGGCGGAATCACCGTGGTGGCGAAGGCGCACGATACTTGGCTGACTCGCGCCCGCGATTTCTAGACGAGCTGACATGGCCAAACCCCGTCCCGTAGCGCTTGTCGTTCACGGCCATTTCTACCAGCCGCCGCGCGAGAACCCCTGGACGGATGAAGTACCGCGCGAACCCGGGGCCGCACCCTTTCACGACTGGAACGCGCGCATCCATGCCGAGTGCTATCGCGCCAACGCCTACGCACGCATTTTCCAAAGCGCGGACAAGATCAAGACCCTGGTCAACAACTACGATCGACTCACTTTCGACTTCGGCCCCACCCTGGCGCGCTGGCTCGAACGTCACGATCCCCACGCCGCGCGACGCATCCGTCAGGGCGATGCGACCCAACGCCACCGCCTGGGCTGTGGCGGTGGCCTGGCTCAGGTCTGGGCACACCCGATCACGCCGTTGTTGTCGCCGCGGGATCGGCAAACCCAGATCGCCTGGGGCCTGCACGACTTCCGCCGCCGCTTCGGCCGTGACGCCGAGGGTATCTGGTTGCCCGAGACCGCGGTGGACACGCCCACCCTCGAGGCGCTCATCGACGCACAAGTCAGCTTCACCATCCTGGCGCCCGAGCAAGTCGCGGCGGTTCGGCAACCAGGCAAGGACTGGGTTTCGGTTGCTGCGAACACCGTGGACAGTGGGCGCCTCTACCGCTGGCTGCATCCTGACGGCTCGGGACGCTCGATCGCGCTGGCCATCTTCGACGGTCCGGTCTCGCGCGACCTGGCCTTCGGCAGCGCCAGTCGCGATGCCGCCACTTTCCTGGCAGCCGTGCGCAAGTCGGCCGATCGTTCCAGCGCCGCAGGCCAGCGCCTGGTACTGGCTGCCACTGACGGCGAGCTCTACGGCCACCACAAGAAATTCGCGGACCTGACCCTGGCCTACGCCACGCAAGTCGCGGCGACCTCGGCGGGGATCGTGGTCACCAACCTGGCCACGTTTCTGCAACACCAGCCGCCCACCTGGGAAGCCCGGCTGCACCCTGGCCCCGACGGCGAGGGAACGGCGTGGAGCTGCCCGCATGGCGTGGGCCGCTGGCGCCGGGACTGCGGCTGCGCCATGGACGCCAGCCGGGGCTGGAGCCAGGCCTGGCGCGGTCCTCTGCGCGAGGCGCTCGATCGGCTTCGCGACCGGGCGGCCGATTTCTTCGCGGAGGCGGGAAACGATCTTTTCGCGGATCCGTGGCAGGCCCGCGATGCCTACGGCGAGATCGTGGATGCGCCACCGGTAGAGCGCCGCAAGCACCTGCAGTCCATGGGCCGAGGTCCCCTCCAACGCGGCCAGGCCCGCGCCGCCCAACGCGCCATCGGGCTGATGGAGATGCAGCGATCTCTGCTTCTCATGTACGCGAGCTGCGCCTGGTTTTTCGACGACATCGCAGGTCCGGAGAGTGTGATCGGCTTGCGGCGCGCAGCCCACGCCATGGATGTCTGGCGTGCTCTGGGCTGCCGGCCGCCTGAAGCCGTGTTCTTGGACATCTTGGCGCAGGCCAAGAGCAACCAGCCCCGCCTCGGCACCGGCGCTGATGTCTTCCGCCGGGCGTGCCAGGCACGCGTCACCCCGGCCCGCGCGGTCGCGCGCGCAGCCTTTGCCTCCCTCATGTCCGGGCCGGCCACGCTGCGCGATGTGCCTGGCTTCGACATCACGATCGCCCCCTCGCGCTCTGGCCCGGCCGAGCTGGCGTTGGCCGGCCGGGCCAGGGTGGTGCACCGTCGGACCGGCGAAACCATTGAGCTTGCCTTCTCCGCCCACCATGACGGCAAGGCGAGTTTCCAGTGCAAGATTGGGGACCAGCGACTGACCCTGGCTGACCTCGACCCTGACGCCGCTTCGGCCCTGCGCCTTTGCGCCCTATCCCGCCTGGCCGAGCAGGCCACCACCCGGGCCGCGTGCCAAGCGCTGCTGGAGATAGCCGAGCTGGTGGGCCCGCTGTCCGACGACGATGCTGCCTTGCTGGCGCGGCTCTTCGCCATCGCCTTGATCAAGTTCCTCGAAAATTCGCGGCCCAACTCGACCGACGGAGCAGCCTGGGAGACGGCGCTCCAGCTGGTCGCGCGTGCGATCCTGCGGCCCGACGGCGAGCATGCCCACCGTGCGCAGGAGGCGCTGTGGGAACACCTGTCCTTCTACCGCGCCAGCCGTCGCCCCCCCCCAAAAACCCTGCGCACCCTCGCCGAACGCCTTGGCTTCGACTTGTCATCCTAGTGCCTCCGGTCAGAATCTCGGCCACGTTTGGGCGGCCGAGCAGGATGGGAACTCTGGAAGAGCTCGCTTCGCCCTTCGGCCCCCCCACACCCAACCCCTCCCCATAGGCGTTAAGCGGGTCAACGGCGCTCCAGATGGCCATTCGTGATCGAGGACACGAATCTTCGATCGGTCACCCTTGCCGTCCGGGCGCCTCGTCCACNNCCACAGCGTCGGCACGCCGTAGGGCGCGAGCACGCGGTCGTGCGTGACCAGGGTTGCGCGTTCGACCGCGGCTTGCGCGACCAAGAGGCGGTCGAAGGGATCCTTGTGGTGCAGGGGCAAGCCCGCCAGGGCCTCGACGTGCTCGAAGTCCACACCCAATTTGGTGAAGCGACAGGCTTCGACCGCATCGGCCACGCTGCCAGTGAAACGCAGCCTGCCGAGTCCACTCTTGATTGCGATTTCCCAGGCCGAGATCGCGCTTACCAGCACGACGTCCGCCTCGCCAATGGCAGTCTTGAGCCGAGCGTCCATCTTGGCGCTACCCTGCCACCACCACAGGAACGCGTGGGTGTCGAGGAGCAGGCGCATGGTCAGTGGCCACTGAACGCGGCCAGCAGATCGGGCGGCAGCGGCGCATCAAAGTCCTCAGCGATCCATACCTTGCCCTTGCCACCCCCAGGCTGGCGCAGCTTCCGCGCGCTCGGAATGGGCACCAGGCGCGCGCGCGGTTTGCCGGCCTTGGCAATGACAATCTCCTCCCCGTCGGCAGCGCGGTCCACCAGCGCGGAAAGGTGCGTCTTCGCCTCGTACAGGTTCACCGTCTTGGCCATGGCCCTGTGTTTGAGCATGGCACCCAGGACCAAGTTGGTCAAGTTGACCAATTCCAGAGCCATTCATGGTCGGTGGTGAAATCCGCCCTACCCCTACCCTGGCGTCAGTCTCAACAACCCAACCGAACTCTTGGGGAACGACACATCGAACCAGGTGCTCGCTGCAAGGTCCTTGCCGGCCACCGTCCTTGCTCAAGCTTCGCGGGGATGTATCGTTCCGGTGATGGCAATGTCGTAGGCTTCTTCGCCGCTGCCATTTGCGCCTTGCATGGTCCATATCGAGCCCGTGCATTCCGAAGACTGGGCACGGCATGGCGTGGTGGTAATCTGCCCTCTGTCGTGTCGCGCCTGTCCCCTTGGAGAGGCGGGGCTGCGACGCGGCCTTGCGTGCAAGGAGAAACAGACGACATGAGCGACGAGTTCGACCCCATCAAGATCCTGCAGACCGTCGACTTGCTCAGCAACCTCGCGCCGGACGCACTGGATATGCTCGGGCGGCGGATGTCGCGCATTCGCATACCCGCGGGTGAGGTGCTGTGCCGGGAGGGTGAGGTGGGCGACCGCATGTTCGTCATCGAGTCAGGCGAGCTGGCGGTGCTCAAGCAGGCCGGCAGCGCCGGATCGATGCAGGTCACCACCATCGGTGCAGGCGCGCTGGCAGGCGAGATGAGCTTGCTCGGCAAGGTGAAGCGCTCGGTGACGCTGAAAGCGCTCACCGACTGCCAGGTGCTGGTCCTGGCGTTCGACGATTTCCAGGCCGTGGTCGACGCCCAGCCCTCGCTGGCCCGGGTGCTGCTTGCCAACGTCAGCCGCAACCTTCGCCGCTCGACCTCGGTGGTGGCCAAGCTGATGGCGCGCGACTACGACCAGCGCTTCAAGGTCGGATTCTTCGACTCCAAGCACTACATGGCCGGCATCTTCAGCGAACGCAACGCGAATCGTTTTTCCATCCACTTCCACGAGGCACGCCTGTCGTCGAGCACGGTTGCACTGGCCGCGGGTTGCAACGCGGTCTGCGTCTTCGTCAACGACACGGTGGATCGGCCGGTCATCGAGGAGCTGGCCGAAATGGGCGTGGGTCTCGTCGCGCTTCGGTGCGCCGGCTTCAACCACGTCGATCTCGACGCGGCCATCGAGCGTGGCGTCTCGGTGGTGCGGGTGCCGGCCTACTCACCCCACGCGGTGGCCGAGCACGCGGTGGCCCTCATGCTGGCGCTCAACCGCAAGATCCACCGTGCCAGCAACCGCGTGCGCGAGAACAACTTCTCCCTCGATGGACTGGTGGGGTTCAACATGAATGGCCGCACCATCGGGGTGGTGGGGACCGGGCAAATCGGCGTGTGCGCGGCCAACATCCTGCTCGGCTTCGGCTGCCATATCCTGGCCTACGATGTCGCGCCCAACCCGGCCCTGACGAATCGCGCCGACGTGACCTACGTAGGCCTCGATCAGTTGTTCGCCGATTCCGATATCATCTCCCTGCACGCGCCCCTTCTGCCCGCGACCCACCATATGGTCAACGCCGCCGCCATCGACAAGATGAAGCCAGGGGTCATGCTGATCAACACCAGCCGCGGCGCCCTGGTCGACACCGCGGCTCTGCTAGATGGGCTGAAAGCGCGCAAGATCGGCTATGCCGGCCTGGATGTATATGAGGAGGAGAGCGCCTACTTCTTCGAGGACTTCTCCGACGACATTCTCACCGACGACACACTGGCGCGCCTGCTCACCTTCACCAACGTTTTGGTGACCAGCCACCAGGCCTTTCTCACACGAGAGGCGCTTGCCAACATCGCCGACACCACCCTGGCCAGCATCGACGAGTTCGCGGCCGGCAAGCGCGGCGCCGAGCTAGGCCAATGCGTGGCGCGCGAGCGTTTTGCCGCCCAGGCCAAGCTCGCGGGCAGCGCGAGGAAGGGTTAGCCTGCATGCGGGGACTGGTTGGTCTCATCCCTTTTCTGGCGCTGTTCGGAATGCTGGCATTCACCCGCATCCCGGCCTATCTCGCCACTTTCGCCACCATGCTCGGCACCTGGGTTCTGGCCAGCGCCATCTGGCATGCGCCCACCGCCGCCCTGACCCATGCCGCGGCTGAGGGGGCCGTCACCGCGGTCCTGCCCATCCTGTGGGTCATCTTCGCCGCCATCTTCGTCTACTTCGTCAGCGCCGAAACCGGGGCCATGGACGTGATCCGGAACATGCTCTGCCGGGCCTGTCCCGACATCCGCATCCAGGCCGTGCTGATCGCCTTCTGCTTCGGTGGATTCCTAGAAGCGGTGGCCGGGTTCGGCACGGCCGTGGCGATCCCGACTGCCATGCTGATTTCCCTCGGCTGCAACCCGGTAGCCGCGGCCACGGTGGCGCTGGTGGCCAACTCGGTGCCGGTGGCCTTCGGTGCCCTCGGAATCCCGGTCATCGCTCTGGCCAATGTCACCCACCTCGACGTGTCCACGCTGACCCGCCACATCGCCGTACAACTCGCACTCTTCGCCGTGGTGGTGCCGGTTGGCCTGGCCAAGCTGGTAGATCGGTCGCGGCCGCTCGACGGGTGGGTCGTGCGCGATGCCCTACTGATTGGCGTCGTGTTCTCCGCAACCCAGGTCGCGGTCGCCTTCGTCGCCGGTCCTGAACTGGTCGCGGTGGTGGCGTCTCTGTTCTCCCTGGTGCTGTTTCTCGTCATCCAACAGCGGCGCCAGGGCAAAGGCTTGTTCACCCTGGCGCTTCTGCGCGCCACCCTGCCCTTCCTCATCCTGCTGGTGCTGGTGCTGGTGACGCGCCTGATCTCGATCCCGGTGCTGCAGAAGCCGCCCTTCTCCTCCACCATGACCGCCACCGGCCATCCGGTGAAACTGGATTTTGCCACCACGCCCGGCACCCTGCTGCTGCTGGCGGGATTGATCGGGGGCCTCATCCAGGGACTGCGCCCCGCCCGCCTGGGCGGCCTGCTGTGGAGGACCGCCAAGACCATCAAGTGGACCAGCGTCACCATCGTGTCTATTT
The DNA here is from genome assembly GCA_003155465.1 of Myxococcales bacterium. The sequence continues at coordinate 15,227 of PMCR01000203.1, forward strand.
TGATCCTGGCCAAGGTCATGACGGTTTCAGGCATGATTTCCTCGGTTGCGGTTCAGATCGCCCACGTCTCGGGCAGCATGTTCCCAGTCATCGCTCCCCTGCTCGGCGCTCTCGGCACCTTTGTCACCGGCAGCGACACCTCGTCCAATATCCTGCTCGGTGAGTTGCAGAGGCAAACCGCCGTCTCGACTGGTTTTGATCCCGCGTGGGTCACCGCCTCGAACACCGCCGGCGCCACCGCCGGCAAGATGATCTCTCCCCAGAGCATCGCCGTCGCCTGCAGCACGGTCGGCATCGAGTCGCGCCAGCGCGAAATCTTCCGCAAGACCATCCTGTACTGCACGCTCTACGTAGTCGCGGTCGGCCTGCTGGTGTGGATAGGGGCGGTGACCCGCATCCCCCAGGCCTGGACGCCCCGCTCATTGCCAATTCCCTAGCCGTCACTGGAGCGAGAATGATCTACGAAGACATCTTGAAAAACCCCGACCAATGCAGCTTCCAAGTTCAATCCCTTGGGTCCTGTACCGAGGTTTCGCCCCTGCGGGGGCGCCGGTTCGTCGACGATCAGGAACAGATCACCTTTGCCAGCCAGGTAAGAAACATCTGTTCACTCCAGCAGCGCGCCAAGGTATTCCCGGCTTTCCAGAAAGCCGGACCGCGCGCAAGGATCTTCCATCGCCCCGCGAACACGCGGGCCGGCATCGTCACCTGCGGGGGCCTGTGCCCGGGGCTTAACAACGTCATCAAGGGGCTAGTGACGGTGCTTTTCCATGACTACACCGTCACAGCGATCAAGGGCTTCAAGTATGGCTATCAGGGCCTGGTCGCCAAGTACGGCCACGCCCCGATGGACCTGACGCCGGCGCTGGTGGACGAGATCCACAAGAGCGGCGGAACCATCCTGGGATCTTCGCGCGGGAACCAAGCCGCGGGCGCCATGGTCGATACGCTAGAGGCGATGCAGATCAACCTGTTGTTCTGCATCGGGGGCGACGGAACCCTGCGCGGGGCCAAGGCAATAACCGACGAGATCGCGCACCGGAAGCGTCCCATCAGCGTCATCGGCATTCCGAAAACCATCGACAATGATCTGCGTTTCATCGAAAAGACTTTCGGTTTCGAGACCGCAGTCCAGGCCGCCGACGAGATCATCACCTGCGCCCACAACGAGGCGGAAGGCGCCGACAATGGCATCGGGATCGTGAAACTGATGGGACGCGATTCGGGCTTCATCGCCGCAGCGGTGACCCTGGCCAACTCGGTGGTCGACTTCTGCCTGGTGCCCGAGATCAGTTTCTCCCTGGAGGGGGAGCATGGGCTCTGCCAGGCCGTGGAGCGCAAGCTGGCCGAATCCCGTCACGCGGTGATTGTGGTGGCCGAGGGCGCCGGGCAATCCCTGTTCGCCGAGGCCGAGGCGAGGCAGGATGCCTCGGGCAACGTCCTCAAGCACGACATCGGGGTGTTCCTCAAGGACGAGATGGGCCGGCATTTCAAGAAGCTGGGCAGGGAAGTGTCCATCAAGTACCTCGACCCCAGCTATCACATCCGCAGCGTGGCCGCGAACTCGGCCGACGCAATCTTCTGCTACCTCCTTGCCGAAAACGCCGTGCACGCGGCCATCGCGGGTATGACCGGCATGGTTGTCGGCCACTGGAACAACTACTTCACCCATGTGCCCATCGAGTTGGCGACGGGTGAACGTCAGAAGATCGACCTCGACGGCGCCCTGTGGAATGGCGTCCTGAGCGCGACCCGACAGAACGTTTTCTTCGGAATCTGATTTCGCACCTACGACGAGCTTTGCACGGCGAGAAGGGACGTCTTGTAGTAGACCCCTGGATTGCAGGTGTAGTAGTCGAAGAAGAATGAACAATCGTCGTTGCTCGACCACTGGAACCGGCATTCGACGTTGAAATGGGCGTGACCGCACAGGACAAGGTCCACTGGCCGTGCCTCCCCCATGCCTGCGCACATTCTGAGCAAGTCCGCTGAGCGTTCTTTGGCGATATTGAAGTCAAGCAGTTCGCTCACCTTGCCCCTCATGAGATGGGGCGTCCCCATACGCGGGGCGATCAGCTGGCAAGCGATGACCTCATTGTTGGTCGACGGACCCTGGAAAGTGCAGCCAAACTCGAAGTAGACAGCCTGTCCGTCGGCGACAGGTTGCCGATCCGTGAGGGGGCGTCCCAGCGCGCTCTGGTACCAACTGTGCCAAATGGCATTGCTAGCGTCGCGCGTCTCCTTTCTCGGCGACGAGCGGCTTCCCCTCGAACTCGCAGTCTCGAGGTACAAAAGGGGCGGTCGGAAGGTTTCTCTTGTCCGACTGCGTCCAGAAACTGCCAGGTGAGAACCCCACGCGCAAGCTACTTGGTTTTCGTCAGGCAGTCATCGTGCGATTTTTGACCCTCCGCTGAGCCGGACGGGCACCTTACGCTTGAAGCGCCTATGCATTCTTCATCACGACCCGCGGCCGATACGATCCAGCCGCCCCCTCCCCCAACCTCCACGTGTCAGACAAGGCCCAATGCTGCGCACCGGAAGTTCCACCCCTAGCAGTTGAGGATGATCATGCCCACCATGCGATCCTTTTCACTGTTCCCATTGTTGACGCTCGTCGGTCTGATGGCCTGCTCGGGAAACAACTCCGAGGGACCGCAGGGCGGCGCCGGAGGGACGCAATCGTCCGCGGCCGGGCCACAAGGTGGGGCCGGAACGACGGCTAGCGCGGAACCGACGGCTGGCACGCAGACAGGGGGCACCACCTCCCCTGCTGGCGGAACAACGGTTCCGGTGACGACCTCCGCAGCCGGCGGAACAACCCTTGCCGAGACGACCTCCGCGGCCGGCAACACGGCCGCGGGCGGCAGCGTTGGGCCCGGCGGCAACACGGCCGCGGGCGGCTCCGCTGTTGGTGGCCGTACTTCCCCAGTCGGTGGAAGCGATTCGGCCGGGGGCACCACGGCCGACAAGGGCGGCACCGCAGGCGCGCCAGGACCGGCAGGCGCCTCTGGATCGGCGGGCAGGACAGCCGCAGCAGGGACATCAGGCTCGGCCGGATCGACCGGCGGAGGTGCAGCTGGCGCAGCAGGGGCGCCCGCGCCGGGCAGCATCCCGGCGGGATATCCCACGCCGACCGCGGACAACTACGCCAAGTGCAAGTCGTCGACCGCGTCCGGCCAGTGCCCCGGCGGCGGCCCTGGGCCAGTCTGTATCGCATGTCACTTTGGAGGCTCGGCCGGGAACTATGCCGTGACTGTAACTCTGGGTGGTCCCGCTGCGAGCCAGACCTATGTGAGTTGTGAAGCAAACCGNNTTGTGGTCAACGTCCGAACCAAGGAGAGCGAGCCGGCACAGGCCGTGAGCGCGGGCACGCCGGGGCTGGACATGTACTTCTCCGGCCCGACCGCAACTCCCCCAGCCGTCAGCGCCATTGGCTATGCCTTGGTCGCGGCGGCCACCAAACCCACCATGGTGTGGATCGCCGGCGACTCCACAACATGTGACCAACCGGGTTCTGGCTTTGGAGGCTGGGGCCAGATGTTTCCGGAGCATGTCATGGCTCCCTTCGGCGTCGCCAACTATGCCGATAGCGGCGAGAGCTCCTCGTCGTTCTACGGAAGTTCACTGTTGTGGGGCGCCATCAAGTCGCAATGGACCGCGGGCGACTGGGTGTTCATCCAATTCGGTCACAACGACAAGAAGGTGGACGACACCACCGTCCAGACAAACCTCGAGAAATATGTAACCGACGCGCAGGCTGCGAAGGTCAACGCCATTCTGGTTTCCCCTCCCGCTCGCGTCGGCAGCATTCCAATCGGTGATCAATCCAGCCTGCATGCCGTGTCGGCGTCCGGAGCCGCGAAGGACAAGGGCGTGCCCTTCATCGACCTCACGGCCCTCTCGACCGCCTGGTATGACGGTCTTGGTCTCGATGTGACTGCGGTGAAGGCGAAATACCACGCGGGGGGGACGGACGTAACCCACACCAGCATCCCAGGCGCAGAGGGGCTTGCGGATCTGGTCGCCGCCGAAGTCAAGAAGCAGAACATCGCCGGTCTGGTGGAGCACATGAGGTAGGAGGATCGTCGACCCGCATTTTTTCGAAGCAAGTTTGCAGACACAGCCACCACCATCGAAGGCCTACACTTTCGGCTGGGTCTCGCGCTAGATTCAGCGCATGTACGCCATCGCCATCTCCGGCAGCCCCCGCAAGCAAGGAAACACCGAGACGCTGCTGCAGCGCTGTCTCGATCGCCTGGAGGATCGCGGCGTCGGCGGCGAGTTGGTGTCGCTGCGGGACAAGACCATCAGGGGCTGCCGCGCGTGCGCCACCTGCAATCGCCTGCGCGACAAGACCTGCAACCAGAAGGACGACGACTTCCATCCGGTGTTTGAGAAAATGCAGCATGCCGACATCATCGTCGTTGGATCCCCGGTATACTTTGGCTCTGCCACGCCTGAGACGATGGCGCTGCTGGACCGCGCAGGGTACGTGTCGCGCGCCAACGGCAATCTCTTTTCGCGCAAGATCGGCGGCCCGGTTGCCATTGCTCGGCGGGCAGGCCACAACTTCACCTTTGCCCAGCTGCTCATGTGGTTCATGATCAACGACATGGTGGTGCCGGGCTCGTCGTACTGGAACGTGGCCCTGGCGCGCGAAGCGGGAGATGTGGCCAATGACAGTGAGGCCCTGGCCACCATCGAGCGCTTCGCCGACAACCTGGCCTGGCTGGCCGGTCGCCTGGCGTAGGAATTCAGAGGAGGAGCCATGAGCATCGAAGAGGCAATCAAGACCGCACTTGAATTCGAGAAGAAGGTTCACGCCCTCTACGAAACTGCGGCCAAGAAAGCCAGCGACGCCACCGCGAAGAAGGTCTTCGCGACTCTGGCGCAAGAAGAGCGCGGACACGTCGCGTACTTGGAAAGCCGATTGGCCGAGTGGCAAAATGACGGCCGCTTGTCGCCCGAAAAGCTGCGTACCGTCCTGCCTTCGGCCGAGCGCATTCGGGCTGGGGTGGGACGCACGCGTGCAGGGGTCCACAAGGAAGCCGCGAGCCACGACGCCGAACTGTCGTCGCTATGCCAGGCCTTGGCAGCTGAAGACGAAGCCTCGGCCTTCTACGTGCAGATGGTTCGCGAGCTGCCCGCCGAAGGCCAGGTCCTGTTTTCCCGCTTTCTAGAAATCGAAGACGGGCATGGGGCCATTGTTCGGGCCGAGATCGACAGCGTCAAACACATGGGCTTCTGGTTCGATCTGCAGGAATTCGACCTGGAAGCCGGCTAGCCCGTCCCGACGAAACGCTTCGAGGTCTACCAATCACTGCCAGGGTTTGAGCCGCACCCGCTCGACCGCAATCGGTGCCGACAAAATGGCCTCTCCCTGCCGGGCGAACCACTCGGGATCGTCGGTGGTGGCGTAGCGCCGGGTACCTTTGCGCGAAAGCCGCCGCTCCATTTCGGGGTGCCGCTGCAGCCAGTCAACCAAGCGATCAGCGACCAACCCACCTTGCGCGATGATCTCCACCGAAGGCGGCACCATGGTGCGAATCGCGGGCAACAGCAACGGGTAGTGCGTGCACCCGAGCAGCACGCGGCTCGGCGGATCGGGCGCCGCGAAGAGCGGATCCAGGTTCTTGTGCAGAAAGTATTCGGTCCCGGGCCCCGACAGCTCACCCGCTTCGACCAGGGAAACCCACAGCGGACACGCCTGTTGAATCAGGCGCAGCCTGGGCGCCAGTTTCGCCAACTCCAGCGCATACGATCCCGACGCCACCGTGCCCCTCGTGCCCAAGACCGCCACGGTGCCCGTGGTGAGTGCCGGCTCGGTCACTCCCGGGAGGGAGCCCGGGGGAAGTCCGGCCAAAGCCTCGGCCGACGGCCTCACCACACCGAGAATGCGCCGGTCGGGCCGGTGCGCCGGGAGGTGCCGTTGCTGGAGGGTGCGCAAGGCCTGCGCCGAAGCGGTGTTGCAGGCCAACACAACTAATGGACAACCAGCATCAAAGAGAAACTCCACCGCCTCGCGGGTGAAGCTGTGCACGACCTCCAGGCTGCGCGGACCATAGGGCGCCCGCGCGCTGTCGCCGAGATAGAGGTAGTCGTACGCGGGCAGCCGCCTCAGCAGCGCCGACAGAACGGTCAGTCCGCCGAAGCCCGAGTCGAAGACGCCGATCATGTCAGTCCTCGACCAGGGACGCGTATTCGTCCGACAACATGAAGGCAATGATCTCCCGCAGCGCTGTCGAGCTGCGGACCCGTTCCTGTCTCGCGCCCTTTTCGGCCGGCGGGGTTCCGTCGTGCTTGAGCTGGCCCGCCAGGGCTCGCAGCGCCACCAAGGGGCTTCCGCAGCAGAGCAGTCCCACCCGGTCGGCTGTGTAGCGACAGCCACGCACGTAGCCTTCCAGATCCGGGGGTCGCGTCAGCGCCTCGCCCGCATCGACCAGCAAGTCGGCGCGGGCCTTTCCTCCCGGCATGAGCCTGGCGATCTGGGGCTGAGACAGCAGCGACGCCCAGTCGGCTGCCCGAACGCTCTCGCTGTCCTGCTCGCCTGCTTCCGCGTCGGACGCGCTCAGAGACACCGCGCGAATGACCCCGCGCAGAAGTCCACGCAGGCTGTCAATCGACAGGCGCGCCACGGCCAGCGTCCCCGCGCGCGCCTGCTCGAGCGCGCGCCCGACCAGAAAGCGCAACTCGGCGACATCCAGGCTCTCAACCCGCGCTCCCATGATGACCGTCAGCGGCTGTGTGGCGGCAAAGGTGACCTCGGCCCCCTCGCCCCGCACCACGGCTCGTGGGACAGGCGCCCCCAGTTGGTCCCGTAGCTCCTGGAAGACGGCCTCGGCCTTGGCCTCCAGTGGCGCCCCGTCGACCGGAGCACCCCCAGCATGGGGCACCTCAGCCAGAGCCGGCGCCAGCGCACGCAGCACGCGGCGCAAAGGCCCACGGCAAAGGGGATGCTCGGCCACCGTCGGGCTCCACGCAGCCGCGACAGGGGAATTCTGGGCGCCCAGGCTCGCCAGGCTTCCCTGGCACGCCAAATCCGGGTCGAGAAACAGCGCCAGATCCCGCGCCGCGCGCGCTAGGGTGGGCCGGCCGCATCGCTGCTGCAAGTAGGCGGCGAGCAAGGCCGGGCCGACATCCGCGGGGTCGCCCAGCACACCCCGAAGCGCGGCCGCGCACAGGTCCGCCTCGAATTGCAGCGGCGTGGCCGTGCGCATGGACGCAAAGACCAGGTCCAGCTTCTCGAAGAGGCCGCGCTCGGCGGGCAGCCTGCGCATGCCACTCTCGCTGCCGCCGGATGAAGCCGTGCCCGACGAGGCAGGCCTGCACGCCCGGCGGACCAGCTCGCCCAGACGACGGGCCACCGGATCCACATCGAAAACCACCTCGTGAAGCGCGCTGCGGGCCAGTTCCTCGTCTTTGCTTGCCAGGAGGGCGGCCACTGCCACCAAGAAAGGAAGGTCAGGCTCGCCCGGCAGCGGCCGCGAGGCCGCGCGAATCAGGCCACTGCCCACCTCGGCCAGGTTGGCGAGGTCTCCCCGTTCCCAGTAGTAGGTCACCAGACGCGCCAGCGTGGGGGCGAAGCCGGGATCCACGTCCGACGATCGCAGATAGGCGTCGTTGGCCCCGTCCATGTCGCCAAGTGCAACCCGCAGAATCTCTCCCCTGCGATAGAGCGTCTCGGCCTTCTTGTGTGGATCGTCGAGCTTGCGCGACAAACGCTCACAGCTCGCGGCCGCCTCGCGATACAGGCCAAGCCGCTGGTAGGTTTCCACCAGGCATTCGAGAACTCCCGCGCGGTCGGCGTCGCTGGCCAGCGCCATCTCCAGGTTCTCCTGGGCGGCCGCAAGATTGCCGAGCGCGAGGTGGGTCTCGCCGAGTCGGTGCCGTATGTCGGTCAATCGCTCCACTGAATCCCGCGGCAGGAGATGGAGCACCTCCTCCAGCCTTGCCGCTGCGCCGGCATGATCGTTGCGTGCGAGGGCAAAGCCAGCCAGCGCTTCGCGCGCGCCGGCGTGGTGCGGATCCAGACGGGCCAGTTCCTGGTAGGCGCTCTCCGCGTCCCCATGGTCACCGAACATCTCTGCCAGCTCGGCACGGCGCAGGGCCAGCTTGTCAGGAGCGACAACCGCAGCCACGTCGGGCACAGCCGCCAGGCGAGCATAGGCCTTGCGCGCCTGGTCCCAGTCCTGCGCACGGTAGGCTAGGTCGGCCTGCGCCGCCAAGGCGCCGCCATGGTCGGGCGAAAGCGCGAGCGCCTCATCAAGCAGAGCGCGGGCCTCGTCGAGTTGGCCCCGCCCGGCCTGGAGGCGTGCCTGCAGCGTGAGCTGGCCGGCGCGAGCCTGTGCTCCACTGTCGAGAGCGCTCGCGCGCGCCAACTCCACCTCGGCCATGGCCGTGTTCCCACTCCGCTCTGCGGCTTCTGCCTGGGCGAGATGCCAGCGCGTATGGCAGGAAGGCGGCAGCCCGGGAACTCTTTCCAACAAGGCGGCCCAGGCCCGGTTGCGCTGCTCGGCCTCGGGCAGCCGCCCGTACACGTCAAACAGGGCCTCGGCCAGCGCCCCATCCGAGGGATTGGCGTCGAGGAGTTCCTCCAGCATGGCGCGTTCCGTCTCCGTCGCCACGGTAGGCCGCATCACCGCCGCCGCCAGCCGTCGATCCACCTCGTCCCGCGCGGCGCGGTCGTCTTTGCGGAGGGCACGCAGGCGTTGCCAGCAGGCAATCGCGTCGATGGTGTCACCCGACCTCTCCGCCAAGTCCGCACGCAGGTCGAGCGCGTCGTCGGACAAGACCGCGCGCCCCACCGACTGCAAAAGCATTAGCGCCGGGCCTTCGCCCTGGGGGCGGTCGAGGTGCAGCCGGGCTCGCTCGACCAGGAGGGCGCCTGCCGCCGTTCCGTCGGTCTCGCTGTCCACCCGTGCCAGCAACAAGGCATCCGCCTCGTCAAGCGCCCCATTCTTGGCCAGAAGCGCGCTGAGCGGCTCGAGGGCAGCGCGAGAGCCGTGATCAGCCAAGCGCCGCAGGACGGACTCCGCTTGCACGCGGCCATCGTCCCTCTGAGACAGCAGGCCGGCCCACTCCAGCCCGATCGCCTCGCTGTCGACGCCGGCAGGCGCGTCCTGACCCTCGATCACCGCCCACAAGCGCTCAAGCAGTCCCGCCAACTCGTCACCGCGGGATTGCTGGCGACAGATCGCAGCCAGACGATCGAGGCCACGCACATCGTCGGGGGCATGCTCGAGAAGCCGGCGGCAAGCCGCTTCCGCCTCATCGGGCTTGCCCATCTGCTCCAGCACCTCGGCCAGCGCCGCGGTGACCGCGTTGCGCGCCGGGCCCTCATCCAGGGCTTGCTCGCGCAGAACCAGGCACTCGGCCAACTTGGTTCCCTGGCCGAGCGCCTGCAGACCGTCGACCAGTAGGTCTAGAGGTGCGCCATCGGGCTCGACTGAGAGGGCCGCCTCCAGGGCGGTCTGCGCCTGCGACGCCTGCCCCGCGTCTTGCGCCGCCTGTGCGATCCGCAGGTAAGCCTCGCCAACCACGGCCGTCGTGCCCGACTGATGGGTCAGCAGGCCTCCATACTCACGCTGGCTCTCCTCCCACTCCCCCGCCCGCCAGAGGATGCGGGCCAGGCCAAGACGCGCCTCCTCATTGCCCAGATCGAGATCGAGCAGCACCCGGTAGGCGGCCGCCGCGTCCTTTGCGTCCTGCAGCCGTTCCCCCAACACCGAGCCCAGACGCTGCAGCAGCGCCTTGGCTTCTTCTGGCCTCACCTCGGCCAGGCGCCGGTGCAACACCTCAACCAGCCCAGCCCAGTCGCCCGTCTCGCCCGCGATGGCCTCCAAGGCATCCAGGGCCGGCACGCAGGTTGGATCTGCGCGCAACGCCGATTCCAGCAGGCTCACCGCCTTATCGCCTTCCGGCGACGTCTCGTGTACGAGACGAGCCGCCTCACAGAAGCGCGCCGCCCTCTGTCCGGCCGAGTCGGGGGTACGTGCATCGGCTGCCCAGGCCGCCAGGGTTTGCGCCGCCCCTGCAGCGTCGCCTCGCTGTGCGTAGACGTCCATCAGGCGTTGCCAGGCCGCCTGCGCGATCGGGCCCGGCGCTTCGCCCTGCAGACACTCGTTCAACCATTCGATGGCGGCCTCCTCGTCCCCCAACACCAGGCACAAAGCCGCCATCTGGCGCGCCGCCTCGGCCCGTGGCACCGCGGGATCGGGCCAATCCTCGCGCAAGAGCAGGCCATCGAGGCTGTCCACCGCCTTGGCGCAGAGGTCCGGCTCGCCCGAGGCTGCAGCCAACTCGGCCATCTCGATGGTGGCGGCGACGTCATCCGGAGATCCGGGCGAGGCGGAGAGAGCCCGCCGCCCCAGCATCGGCAAAATCTCGTCCCAGCGACCTTCCGCCCCAAGACGCAAGGCCAGGGCACGAACGGCGGGGCCAATCGTGAGGCGGTCGGCCAGCGCCTCCTCCAGCGCCCTGGCGGCGCGGTCCGTCTGCTCTGCCCATGCCCACTGGCGCGCCGCCGCCAGCAAGGCAAACCTGCGGTCCATGCGCGAACCGTCGCTGCTCCCGGCCAAGCTTTCGAACAGCTCGGCCGCCTGCGCTGGACGACCGCTCTCGCTCGCGGCGATGGCCTTGGCAGAAAGAGCGCTGGCCAGTCCCGGCCAGCGTTCCAGCGCGGCCGAAGCTGTCGTCTCGGCTTCAGGCAGGGACTCGGCCGCCGAGGAGAGCAGATTCAGCAGACGGGAGGTTCCCGATCGATCCCCGGCCTCCACGGGTGCCGCCTGTCGATAGCTCTGCAGCGCGCTCGACACGTCCCCGGCCAGGAGGGCACTCTCGGCCGCCGCCAGCCGGCTCATGGTCGCAGCATGGTCGGCCAGCCGAGCCGGCACCACCGCAAGGCCCGCTGGCTCGGGAGCGTCCTCGGACGGGAAAAAGGCAACCGTGAGGCGTTGCGCGGCCGCCTCGGCGCGCAGGGCGGTACCGTCCAAGTGCCGGCGCTCGGGCATCCGCCACCCATGCATGGGCAGAAGGGCAAGCAAGGCCAGCTCGCGCACATCGATCTCCAAGTCGGTCGCGCCCTCGAGGTGCACGAGAGGGGCCACGCCCTCGTCAGGCTGGCGCGATGGCGCCGCGCCCACGGCGGTAAAAAGCGCGGTCACCAACAAGGGCGGTGGCACGGGAAGAAAGCCGTACACTCGCACGTCGAACATAGAGAGGCGGGCGCGGCCCGGCTGCACCATGGTGAACGCACCAGTGGCGGTGAATCCGGCCTGCCGATCCCCAAGCACGGCCCGCGCCCCGATGCGAACCAGGCCATCATCGATCTCAACTTCCGGGCCGAAAAGGCCGTAGTCCGCCAGGCGCGCGTCCCGCAAGAACCCAGCCAGATCATCGGCCTCGAACGACACCGCCATCTCGCGCAGCTTGAGGCGATGATTCTTGAACCGGGTGACTCCCCCCGACAGATCGAATGGAAAACGCAGGTTGGGGATCTCCAGCTCCAACTTCTCCACCCGGCCAAACGCAGCGATGTCCCGACCAGCCAGACTCAGCAGGCCCCGTCCCTCGACAAAGGTAAGTCGGAATGCCCCTTCAGTGTCAGCCATGATGCGCCTTGACACCATCATTGTAGAACAGGCGGCCGCGGCGTCCACCGAAGGTGAGAAGGAGCACGACGCTGAACAGGACGCCCAGGGCCGCGGTCAGAAGGGGCATCTGAATCATGAGGGTCGAGGCCAGTTGGTCGAGGTCGGCTGCAGCGGGTGGCGCGTCCCCGATCCGTGCATAGGCCTTGGCGGCCACTTGCTGCAACACGGGTAGGGCATCCCCCACCCCCTTGCGCACGACCACGAGCAAGAAAGCCCCGCTGCTCAGGTGAAAAGCCATCCCGGCCCGAGCCGCAAACACACTGGCACGGCCGGCGCGAGGATCGTCGGAAAACACCGCTGCCACGGCGAAGAGAAACGCCAGCGCCAGCGTCAGACGGGCGGCAGCCTTCACCCAGGCTGCAACCGGGTGAGCCCGATCCACGGCCTCGTCCAGCGCGATCTGCCCCCGGACGAGCACTTCCTTGTCAGCGTCGGCCAGTCCGTCCATGCGGACGTCGACCATCGATCGGCCCGTCGCTAGCCGGCGCAGGTCGGTCAGGCCTCCAAAGAACAGGCCAGCGCCATCCAGCAACATGAATACGGCAAGCAGGGTGACCCAGCGAGGCCGACGCGACTGCAGTGAGGAGACCTCGCCGGAAGGCCGCTTCCACCCATCCCGCGGACCCTGGGCGGCGCTCATCCCATTTCAGAACCGCGGCGGCGAGCAGGGCTCATAGGCCACAGCACCCTCGGGCCCGCCCTCGTAGCGCAACAGATCCACGTTCACGTCGATCTTCTTCGCGTCTCTCGCCTCCTGGCAACGCCGCCGCGCCCAGTCCATCACAACCGACTGCCCCTTCTGCTGGACAGCATCATCTGCCATGTGCTGCTTTTCTTTGTCGAACTCGGCCATATCGGGCTTCTGATGTTCCTTCAGCCTGACCACGATGAAGCTGCCCAGTTCCTGGAAAGGCCCGCCGAGCGGTGCCGCGCTCGACAGCTCGAAGGCCGCCTTGGCCACCGTGGGCGCCGGTCCAATGCCCTGCACCTTGGAACCGTGGCGCGCATACAGGCCGGTCTCCTCCGCCGCAAGAACGTCCTTCTTGCTGCCCTTGTCGTCGTCGGTCGGGGCCGGGAAGAGATCCTTCAGGGTCTTGCTCGGCTCTGCCTTGGCCTTGGCCAGGGCGGCCTCGGCCCCGAGCTTGGCGCGTGCCTGCGAACGCTCCTGGAGCAACTCGGCCTCGGCGATCTCCACACGCGCCTGCTCGAAGGGAATGTCGCCCTCGCGGGCGGACTCGGGAACAATCAAGGCCAGGCCAGCCGCGATCTTCACCGGTCCGACCAACTCGCCGTCCTTGGCGGCCCACACCTTGTCCTCAACCTCAGAACCCAGCGTCGTGCCACCCTTGCGCTGCCATCCCAGATCCCCGCCGCGCGCCCGGCTATGGGGATCATCAGAAAGCGTC
>PMCR01000336.1 GCA_003155465.1 Myxococcales bacterium
AAGGGATTGCGGCGCGAAGCCTCGGCCCGGGCTTGGCTGACCCCGCCGGAGGCCGACGCCGGCGTGCCGGCACCGCTGCCGCCCAGGCCGACGCAGGCCGAGAAGGAAAGGACGGCTGAAAGAAAGGCAAGAAGACGCTGGTTGCTCATGAGGATCTCCGGTGCACAAAGGTGGACGTATTTCCCAAAGGCGAGTCGCAGGGTGGCGTTCCGGTCAGAGACCTACGCCTCCTGCCGGGAAGAGAGTCCCGAGCTTCGGTGCGCGGGCCAGATTTCGCTTCCCCGCATTCGGGACACACGACGGGCCACCTGCCGAAGCGCCCATCGCCCGAAAAGGCCGCTCGGGACGCAGGTGTCTTCAGAACAGGCTGACCGCCGACAGGCAGAAGCTGAACCTACGCGAGGTTTCTCGGGATGCGATCTGTAGGGAGAAAGAGTCGATTCTCGTGAAGTCGGACAACCCCGCCCCACCAGGGTTCCAGCAGTTGAGCCTGAACTCGGACGGGGCAATTGTCTGCCCCGATCGATAGTTCTCAATGCAGTAGACCTTCTCGACCGGATCGTCCTCGCGATGGGCCAGGAGCCGATAGGAACCTGGCCTGCCCCGGTACTCCATGGCGATACTTGAGGCGGCGCGGCTGCCCCAGGCTTGGCCGTCGTTGCGCGGCTGCCACTGAATCTCCACACCCCAGTTGCTAGCCCAGTTGCACCTCATCGTCGGGAGCTTTTCGTCCGCGCAAGCTAGCTCGGAGATCTTCCCGCGCGTGCACAGCGCGCCGCGATCAAGGTAGAAATGCTCAGGCAAGCTACCTGTGAGCACCGAAAATCTGGTCCCCGAGCCGCCAAAGGCCAGAACGCGACCGCCGGCGCCTTCGGCCAGTCTTCCGTCGGCGCCAATGGTCAGCCGCCCTTGGCTTGGCGGAGACACGTCGTCCTCCGCCGAGGACGCGGACCAAGTGCGAGGTGTCGGCTGAAGAACGGCGAGCAGTGGCTCGGTCTTGGCAGCAGAGGGCTCGGCCCTTCGGGCGGAGGGCTCGGTCTGGGCCACGAGTGGAGGCGTGCGGGCCGCAGGCTTGTTGCTCGACGTGCCTCGCTTGCGCTCGCTGCGGGCCGTCGGAATTGGTGCGGCGGCTGTCTCTGTAGCGGTCTTCTGGTCGATCTCGGCAGGAGCGGTCTGCAGCTGCCCAGGCTTGGCCCGCGGGCTCGCGTCGAGTCCGGCCGTACTTGCGCCGCCCGCAGCCGTGTCCACCTCAACCGTCTCTCCGGCGCGGACGCGGCGGTCGAGCAGCGGGCCTCCGCTCACGCTGACCTCTCCCTGGCTCACCCCCAGGCTGAAATGGCCTTGCTCGGACGCCCATTTGACATGGAAACGCGTGCCAGTCACCCGAACCGCGAAAGGTCCGGCAAGCACCTCCCAGCGGACACCCGGGCGATGGACTACGAACAGATCCGCATCGCCGTTCTGGAGAACAAGCTCGGCACCAGTCTGCCCGAGCGCGCGCAACTGGCCGCGCGTGGCTCTCCCAAGGGTGAGGCGCGTGCCATCATCGGACGCCAGATTGCACCCACGATCCTCCGAGGCGGACAGGCGGTTGTCTGAGGCCAGGGAACAGTCCTGCACCCTGTCGCCCAAAATCCGGCCCACGGCGATCCAAACGGCCAGTCCCACCAGCGCCGGGATAGCCAGGAACAGCCAGCGGCGTCGCACCAAGCCCGGCGTTCCCGTCAGGGCGCGTTCGATCGCGGTCCATTGCCGGGGATCGGGTAGCTGCTCCCCTGCGGCGCCAGCCGCGAGATCGCCTAGCAGGTGACAGCGAGCCTCGCTCGCGTTCACCGAATCTTCTCGTCTAGTCAACTCGTTCCTCCCTGGCTCAGCAGACCCACGTATTGCGCGAGGGCCGGCTCGGATTTCATACGCGAGTCGACCCGCAGGGCGAGTCGAGCTATGCGTCGTTTGACGGTGGACAAACTAAGCTGGTGCGCGGCGGCCACGTCGGTCATTTCCATCCTCTCGACGTACCGGGCAACGAACAGCGATCGATCCTCGGCGCCGAGGTTGTCGAGCAGCCGGTACAATGCGCGTACCGCTTCCCGCGCCTCGTCCTCTGTGCCCGGCACGGCGACTGCCGGCCATTCATCGGTCAAGGTCAGACCCACAATGCCTCGGATGCGGCGGCGTCTGGCCTGGTTGCGCGCGACGCCCAGGGTGATTCCGATGATGAAACCTGGCAGCGCGGCAGGCTCGCGCAGCTCATCGAGCCGCTTGAAGACCCGCATGAATGCCTCCTGGCAGACGTCCGGATAGTCGGGTCCTGGACCGAAGAACCGCCTGACCAGTCGTTGCACCAGGGATGCGTACTTCTTCCAGATGGCCTGGCAGGCCCGGCGGTCACCCGCGCGCGCCGCACACACCAACGCCCCATCGCTGTCGCCCGAGTCACCGGGATCAACCTGCGGCGGATGAGGGACGTGAGCCATGGGACGAGGCACAGCTTGGTTGCCATCATGCGGAAAATGGACTCTCAGCGCAAGGCCGACGCCCAGATGCAGAAGCCGGAGACCCTGGTGGTCCTGGTTTCGTACCATGTCGACTCCGGAGGCGTTGAGGTTCCCCGCGTCTTCCGTGATCTCAAGTCAGGCTCGATTGAGTGCAAGTCGCAAATCGTTGATATGTCTTCTTCGTGGGCGGCGGTCGCCGTCGAGCAAATCCCGGCCAATTTGTGCTACCTTGCGCAGTCGGCTGAACACCGTCCGCCTTGTGATCCCCAAGGTCTCGGCGATCTCGACCTGCGACATGCCATCCACGCCGTGCATGACCGCCACGGTTGCCACGGCCTCGCCACAACGGTGCAGCACGACGGCCACGAATTCGCGATCCGCATGCCTCCCTTCCGTCGATCCCGCAAACGAAGGCCACGCCCGCAGAAACGCGGCAGCGCGCCTGTGGTTCTTGAGCTTGTAGATTTGATTAAGACAGACATTAGTCGACACACGGTACAGGTAGCGACGGCCATCGTCGTCGTTGGGAAATATTCTTCCGCACATCAGCACACGCACGAACGCCTCCTGGGTCGCGTCGCGAGCCGCCGCCGACGACTGCAACAGGCGCAGACAGTGGGCGCAGATCGCCGGCGCGTACTTCTGATACAAGTCGGCCAGGGCAGCCTGGCTCGAACAGTCGCCCGCGGATGGCGCGGCGTCGCGAGGAGCCTGATCACCGCTTGCGCTGGCGCAGGTGAGCCCCGAGTGCTTGTCGTTGTGGACCATGAGCCTCCTGATAGATGGAGAGTCCCGCGCCGGCGTGCGCGGGTCAGGTTTTTCGCCAGCCACAGGTCGGAACGATGCTTGCCAAAGACCCGCCCGAACAACGTTGACGCGCTTTCGATTCCGTTTTGTGGCACACTCAGCCACCCAACCAGTCCCTGGAGAACAAGATGAATCGATCCAGTTTGCTCATCAGTACTTGTCTGGTCGCCATCGTGGCTGCTTCGTGCAGC
>PMCR01000455.1 GCA_003155465.1 Myxococcales bacterium
GCGATGGACCTGGTTTCTGATTTGACCAGCGAGTGCTTCAGTGCCATTGGGCGCTTGCGTGCGCTCGACGAGCCGGTGGTCTCGCCAGAGGCCGCACAGGATCGGCTGCGCCGCTTCGTGGACGCTTTCAAGGAACGGGCGCGCAAGGCCGGCGTTCCCGAGAAGGATGCGCACGACATCGCGTACGCCCTGGTCGCGCTCATCGACGAGGTCGCGCTGCGCGCCCCGGAGCCGCTGCGCGGCTACTGGATGGATCACCCGCTGCAACTGCACTACTTCCACGAAAATGTCGCGGGCGAGGGGTTCTTCACCCGACTCGACAGCCTGTTGGCCGACGGGCGCCGGCTTGCGGTCTTGCGCGTATACCAGCTTTGCTTGTTGTTCGGGTTCCAGGGCAAGTACGGTTTCCCCGGCGGCGACGTCGATCTCATGCACATTGCCGAGACGGTGCGCAATCAGGTGCAACGGCAGCAACCGGAGCCCGGCCCACTCTCGCCGGCGGGCGAGGCGCCTGACGAGCCGCTGGTTCGCCGCGGCGGGCGCAACCTGCTTTTGTGGGTGTCGCTCGGGATCTGTGCCCTGGCCCTGGCGGTCTTCGTGGGCCTGCGGATCTCATTCGATCACCAGGTCGGCGATCTTTCCAGCCGCGTGGATGAAATAGCTCCGTAGGGGTCATTTCGTGCTCAAGTACATCGTCGGGCTGGTCTTCGTCGCGCTCATCTGGGCGGCCGCGCTGGTGTTTCGCGGGGTCACGCCCTTGCTTTGGGTGGCGGTCGGCGTGACCGGCGCGGTGGGGCTTGGCCTGGCGGCCCTCGACCTGGTCCGCATGCGGGCGGCCCGGCGCGCGTCCGCGGCGCTGGAAAACGGCCTGGGCGGCCAGTCGGCCGGCATCCGACCCGATCAGCAGGCCGAGATCGCCGCCATGCAGGCCGAATTCCACAAGGCCCTGGACAGCCTCAAGTCCTCGCGCCTGGCCCGAAGGGGCGGCCATGCTCTTAGCGCTCTGCCCTGGTATGTGATCATCGGGCCGCCCGGGGCGGGCAAGACCACCGCGCTACGAAGCTCGGGCCTGCCGTTCCCCCACGCCAAAGGCGGGCGGGTGCGGGGTGTGGGAGGGACGCGCAATTGCGACTGGTGGCTGACCAACGACGCCGTCATCTTGGACACCGCCGGCCGCTGGGCCACCCAAGACGATGATCGAGAAGAGTGGCTCGCGTTTCTCGATCTGCTTCGCAAGACTCGGCCCAGAAAACCGGTGAACGGCATCTTGGTCGCGGTGAGCGTGACCGATCTGCAGGGCGAGGCAGACGAGATTGCGGCCTTGGCCAAGTCCCTGCGCGAACGCATCGACGAGGTGCTGGGGCGCCTGGATATGGTGCTGCCGGTGTACCTGGTGGTCACCAAGTGCGATCTGGTCGCGGGATTCGTGGAGATGTTCGGCGATCTGCGCGACAAGGAGCGCGGCCAGATCTGGGGCTTCACCCTGCCGTTGGCAGCCACGGCCGACGAACGTATCGAGATGTTCTGCGGGCATTTCGACGAGCTGTGCGAGGTCGTCGAGCAGAAGGCCGCCCAACGTGTGCACGACGAGCGGCGGGTGGAGGCTCGTTTCGCAATGGTCGAGTTCCCGCAACAGTTCACGACCCTGCAGCAGAGCCTGACCGATCTGGTGACCGATCTCTTCGTAGAAAACGTGTACCAGGACGCCCCCATCATGCGCGGGGTCTATTTCACCAGCGGCACGCAGGAGGGCCGGCCCATCGACCGAATCATGAAGTCGATGGCCGACGCCTTCGGCGTTTCCGCGCGGGCCGCGGCCGTGGCGGTGAGCAAGCCCAAGAGCTACTTTCTGCGCGACCTGTTCACCGAGGTGGTCTTCGCCGACAAAGACGTCGCCATCCGCAGCACCCGGATGCTGGTGCGACAGCGGATTGGGCGCCTGGCTCTCACCGCCTGCGCGCTGGCGGGAGCGGCGGGCTTCCTTTTCGTGCCGATTCGATCGTACAGCAAGAGCCGGGATTTCATCCACGAGGCGCGCCGATTCGTCGACAAGCTGGCGGCCGGCCGGCAGGGCCGGGAGACGGCCTCCTTGCCCTCGGCCGAGACCCTGGAATCGGTNNGATGGTTCAGTTCTCTTTCCCGATTCGGCGGTCAACCAAAGCCTGCGCGCGACCATCGAGCGCCTGGTCGTGCGTCCGATCCTGCGCGCGGACGTGGCCAAGGCCGGGCTTTCCGGCGGGCTTGCCTCCCCGGAGTTGATGGACGCCCTGGTCCTGCACCTGCTGCTCACCGAGAACAAGCAACCCGACGAACCCACGCCGCGCACCGCGAGCTGGGGCGAGGCGGCCAAGCGCGCCGGACAGAAAGCGGCGGCTCGCTGGGAGAGTCTGACCGGCCGAGTGGCAGCCGGGCGTGCGCCGCGGGTGGTGGAGGGCCTGGTGCACTTCTACGCCGCGGGAATCAAGGATCCCGCCGATCTCACCGATCGGGATCGGAAGTTCGTGAGCGCCGCCCGCGCCATGCTGCTCGGGGCGGGTGACGATCCGTTGGCCGAGATCATCAATGACCCATCCATGCCGCGCGATCTCAAGTCGGTCGACGTGCTGGGAGGCGCGGTCCTGTTCTTCCAGGCCGAGGAAGGACAGAAGCGGCCCGCANNAGGCCATTGCCCGCATCAAGACCGACTATTTTGCCCAATACCTCGGCGCCTGGAAGGCGTTTCTTCTGACCCTGGCCGTGCGCGAGCCAGCCACCTTGGAACAGGCCCGCGCGCTGCTGAAGAAACTCGCCAGCGAAAAGCCCTTCGATCTTATCTGGCGCAACCTGGGTGAGAATCTGAATCTTCGCAGCGAATCGCTGGCAGATAGGGCCATCGGTCTGGTCAAGGGCACGGCGGACAAGGTCGTCGGCCGCGGCGACGATTTGCGGGAGAACGAAGATCCCGGTGCGAAACAGGTTGAGGCCGAATTCGAGGGCTTGCTGCGCTTCGGGGCGGTGAAGCCGACCGGGTTCGATCAATACAACCAGATCCTGGTGGAAATTGCGGCCGCAATGGGCGAGCAGGGTGCGCCTGAGCCGAAGGCCTTCCAGGCGGTCCTCAAGACCCAGCGAACCAGCTTGTCCGGATTGATGGCGCGCTACAACGACCGGGGCTGGGAGCAGGCCCTGCTGGAACGAATCCTGATGCCGCCCCTGCGCGGGGCCGAGGCGGCGGTCGTGGGAGCGAGCGCCGAGCTGGCCAATCGCAAGTGGTGCGAAACCGTGGTGGTGGCTTTCGACGAGCTTCTGGCGGGGAAGTTCCCCTTTGTCACCAGCAAGGCGACCGGCGAGGCGCGGGTCGCTGATGTGGAGAAGCTTTTCCAGCCAGCTACCGGCATTCTTTGGCAGTATTTTGCTGAAGCCCTGTCGGCCGACATCGAGCGCGCGGGCTCCATTTTCCGACTGAAGGAAGGGGCCGCGGTCAGATACAAGGACGATTTCCTCAAGTTCTGGTCGCGCGCGCAAGACATGTCGAGCCGGCTTTTCGCCAAAGAGCCGGGCAAGCTCGGCCTGCCGGTCGAGGTTCGCATTCGCCCGTCGGCGCAGTATTCGAAGATCGTGCTCGACACCGGCGGCAAGAAGGTCGTGGGCCTAAACGCGGTGGAGCGCTGGGATGAGATCCTGTGGCCATCCCGGCGCGCTCTCGTGCGCCTGTACGTCAAGTCCGACGAGGTGGAAGTCATCGGCCCGCGCGAGGACGGCGACTGGGCCCTGTTTCACCTGTTGGGCCAAGGCGCAAGCCCCAGCCGCAGCGGTGACGTGCTTTCGCTCTCGTTCGCTTCTGCGCTCGGTCCGGCAAGCGTGCTGATCGACTTCAAGCCCGAGACGGTGCGCGACCTGTTTGCGCGCTTCGCGCTTCCACGCAGCATCACCCCCGGGGCTGCCGCGTGTCGCAAGTAACCGCTGCGCTACCGGTGGC
>PMCR01000126.1 GCA_003155465.1 Myxococcales bacterium
CAGGAAGTGCTGCGCATCAAGGAAGCGGGGCACGACTACTTCCTGCAGTTCACCGATGCGCGGCCCGACACCGGCGGGCTGTCCGGCGCCACGCCGTCGGAAGCGGTGAGCTGGGGCAAGATCGATCCCAACCAGCTTCCCGACGCCGTGGTCTGCTACACCGACTCCACCATCGCGCTGCCTATGCTGACCCACTACGCGCTTGCCCGTCGCGGAGAGCGCAAGCTGAAGCGACTGTACGACCGCCGGCCGGCACTCATCAAGCGCCTGACAGAGGAGTACTTCGCCCACAACAAGGACGCGACGCCAATCAAGTAGCAGTTACCCAGGTTTCTTGCGCCGCGAAGCGCAGCCTCTTACAAATAGAGGGGCGCCATGCACACCCTGGCAGATGACGTAGTCGAGTTCACGATTACCCTGGTGCGGGCGTTGCACCGGGTCGCGCAGTTCGACCCGGCCAAGCCCAACTTCCCACGCGTGCGCCAGCGCCTCTTCAAAGAGCTGACCCGCCTGCATCGGACGCAGCCCGAAATCGCTTATGTGGTCGGGCCACCGGCGGTCGCTGGCGGCCCGCCTGAACTCCATGTGGACGGCACGGGACCCGCGCGGACTGAGCTGCGTCGTCTGGTGGGGCCCTCGATTGGGGGCGCCTTTGTGTTGCAGTTGCTGGAGTTCATGCAACGGCGCTCCCTCATCGTGCTTGCCCTGGGCCGCGGGCTGACCGACACCGAGTGGAACGCGTTTGTCGAAGTCATGGCCGCCCCGCCGGTCGAGCCCGACCCGGGCCGCGAAGGCGGCCGCCTGGCCAAGTCACTGCTAGACAAGAAGGTTTCCCATGTGACCCTGGTGCGCGACATTGACGTGTCGCCACTCGACCTGCAGCTCGTCTGGACGGTGCGTACCGCCCTCGGCCGACTGGGGCGCGACGTGCGCGACCTGCTGGCGGGCGGGGAGGCCAAGCCGACGACGCTGCTAGAGCAGAGCGAACGCCTGGTCACGGGCATGGCCTTCTCGTTCTTCCGCAAGTTCGATGTTCTGCGCGCCATCCTGTGGGCCGGACCCGCTGTCGACAAGATACTGGGGGCGCTGCCAGGGCTGGGGGCGTTCCGCGCGCGTGAAATCGTCGCGCATGGCTTGCCCACCCTGGCCCTGGTGGGAACCACCAAGCTGATCCTGCGCGACGCGGGCGAGGCCTCGCAGGTTCCCGCCGAGCCTGCCCTTACCGTGCTGCGCGCGATCGCCGAGCGCCTGTTGAAAGATCCGCCTGCGCGCAAGACCGACGAACTGCTGCGCGAAATGTGCCGGCGCGAAGTGGTGCCCATCATGCGCCTGCCGCCCGAACTGCAGGAATGGGTGCTGGCCGAGACCTGGGTCGATGCCTTGCAAAGGCGCCCGTCCACCGAGCCTCCCGCTGGCAGCGCCAACATCAATCCGGTGCGGCTGCTGCAGAAGGCGATGCGCTACGCCCTTTCTGTTTATCGTTTTGTTGAGGCCAACGCCATCCTCATGCGCCTGCGCACGGCTGATGCCAAGGCCATCCCCGGCGTGTACGACGAGCCCACCATGGAGGCCATGCTGGGCGGCTTCCCCGACGATCCCGCGGGCCGGCACGGCATCGTTGCGTTGCTGGAAGAGGGCCAGGATACGGCCGCCGACTCGATAGCCGCGGTGGTGGCGCAAGGCGAGCCCAAGCTGCGCGAGGCCGGGGCGTGGGTCTTGACCGAGATGAAGGCGCGCGGCGTGGCGGCGGCTTTGCGCGCGCTCGACAAGGGGGTGGAGAAGGAAGAGGCAGCCTACCTTCTGCTTGCCTGCGTGAAGGACGGCGCCGGGCCCGGCGCGGCCCCCGTGTTCATCAAGCAGCTCAAACACCCGGCGCCCAAGGTGCGGCGCTATGCCCTGACCGCCTTGGCCGAGGCCGACGCCAACCTGTCCGAGAGCTTTGTCGCCGAGGCGCTGTCCGATCTCGACGAGAGCGTGCGCATCCGGGCCCTGCTTCTGTGTGCCAACACCGGCCTGGGCAGCGCCAAGATCATTCCGCAAGCCATTCGGCTCATCTCACACGACGCCCGCGGGGCATCGCCACCGGTCGTGCGCGCGGCCATCGAAGTGGTGGTGAGCCAGCGGCAAAACAACGCACTTGCCGGCGTTGACGCCGACGATGCGCTCTGTCGGCTGGCGAAGCCCATCGGTCTTTTCGGTCGTCTGCTCGGCCGCCGTACCCCGCCCGCCGCCGTGCTCATCACTGCTATCTCGGCGCTCGGACGACTGGGATCGGCCAAGGCCCACAAGGTTCTGCGGCAGCTCCGCAAGAGCCATGATCCGGACGTGGTGCATGCGGCGGACGATGCCCTGGCCGGGCGGTCGTCAAAGACAATGGCGCTGTCGTCTGTGTTCGGCAGCGAAGTCCGCTCAGCCAAGAAAATGTAGCCGGCTTGACGGCGGTGGCGCGCCGGTGTTTGCTTGGCAACAAGACAATGCGCAAAATCTCAGCGATTCTGCTTTGCTTCTTGGTTCTTGCCGTGGCGCAGGCCGCGGTTGCCGGCGACGTACGCAAGGAGGCGGCCGACCGGTTCGACCGTGGGCTGCGCCTGTTCAACGAGGGTGACAACCCGGGCGCCCTCTCGGAATTCAAGCGCGCCTACGAACTGTCAGGCGAGCGTTCGATCCTGATGAACGTCGGCCTGGTGTACGCCGAAATGGGGCGGCCGGTGGAGGCGGTGGAGGCGCTCGACCAGGCCCTGGCCCAGCCGGCCGGCATTTCCGACGCCCAGCTTGAGCGAGGCCGGCGCGTGCGCGACGAGCAAAGCGCCCGCATCGGCCGCCTGCTGGTCACCACCAATGTCCCGGCCCAGATCGAGATCGACAATCTGGTGGTGGGCCGCACGCCCCTGCCCGCACCCATCCCGGTGGCCAGTGGGATTCGGCTGCTGGCCGTGGTGGCGCCCGGCCAGGTGCCGGTCCACCAGGAAGTGTCCGTCTCTGGCGGTCAGCAGACCGACGTCGCCATCGAGCTTCTGCCTTTGCAGGGCGCGCTGGCCCACTTGGTGGTGCGTACCACCTTGCCCGGCGCGGACGTGTTGGTTGACGGAAAACTGGTGGGCCGCACACCCCTGCCCGCGTCGCTGTCGCTGCCACCCGGACGCCACGAGATCAACCTGCGCCGGCCCGGCTACCGCGCGATCCCGGGCGACATCACCCTGGCCGACGGATCCACCGGCGAGATCACAATCGAGACAGCAGAGAATCCAGTCGAGGCCGCCTTGGTCGGTGGCCACATCGAGCTGGACATCAACCAGCCGGACGCCAACGTCGCCATCGACGGTGTTCCGCGTTTCCGCGGGGATTTGACCCTGCCCGCAGGCCCGCACCGGCTCAGCGTCACGCGCGCCGGCTTCTTACCCTTTGATCGTGAGCTGACCGTGGACAAGGGCTTGTCCAAGACCGTGCGTATCCAGCTGCAGCCCACCGAGGAAACCCGCACCGCCTATCTCCACCACGTTTCCGCCCAGCGCCGCAACGCCTGGATCACAATAGCCGCAGGCGCCGTGGTCGCGGGCGTGGGCACGTATCTCATCCTGCAAGCTCACAGCAATCAAAGCTCAGCCGACAGCGCTTTGGCCCAGTTGCAAGCAGAGCGCACCTCGGGTCCGTGTCGCGATGTTCCTCCAGGTGGCGAGGCCTTGCCTACAGGGGTCCCTGAGGCTTGCCAAGCCAGGTACGACCACGCCAACGGCCTTAGTCACGATGCGAAGATCATGAAGTGGGCCGGCTGGAGCACGGCCGGCGTGGGCGGGGCGGCGATTTTGACCGGCGTGATTCTGCGCCTGGTCGCCGACGACGCGAACCACGTCACGTTGGCCTCCAGTCCGCAGCTTCAGCCCTTTGCCTGGACCCAGCCCCAGGGCGGCGGATTCGGCATCCTCGGTCGGTTCTAGCCGCCCGGGCGGAATTAGAAGAATGTGATCGAGTTGCCGTTGGTGTTGATGCAGTAGGCGCCGGGCTCGCAGGCGGCCAGCACGGTGGACTTGGTGACCACGCCGGCCGGCGGGATGACGCCGTTGAAGCTGGTGCCGCTGACCGTGATAGTTGGGCCCACGGCTAAGCGGGAGTCGTAAAGGCCATAGATGCCGCTGGCCTTGGAGCCGGTAAACTCGTTGCCGCCAGAGTCAGTGGCGGTTCCCAGGTCCAGTTGCGCCGTGCCCGAGACATTGATCCCGTGCGATTCATAGGTAGAGAACTTGCTCGTCCTGACGGTGACCTGGCCGGCCGACGCGCTGATCTGGTCTTTGCCACCCACAAAGCTGGTGTTGGTTACGATGGCTGTCTTGCCGCTGAAGCTGATGCCTGTGGCGCCGCTTGCGAGCGCGAACGAGGAGTCCGCCACTGCAAGGGTGGCCAGGCTCGAATCTAGATGGATAAGCCCGTTTATCGTCGCCTTTTCAACGTCAATGTCGATTTCCTGACCGGTCGACGGGTTGTGGAGGACATAGGCTGCGCTCGATGGAGCGCCCAAGGTGGCCCCCTGAACCCGGACTGAAGCCGTGCTTGCTGTGATCCAAACCACACTGTGTTCGCTGTAACCCCCATAGCTGCCTCCCGCGAACGTGCCGTCCTGCAAAACCAGCGAGGAATAGGGGGCGTCCAGTTTGATGGCATCCCAGGTTGACGCCGTGCCAAGCACCGTGTCTTTGCCAGCCACGGTGACCTTGGCACTCGTCGCGGAGCTGTTGATCTGGAGGAGCCCGGAGTGCGCTGCCAATACATCCGTGTTCCTGATACTCTCCAGCAGCACAGTGGTCCTGGGTTGACTGACGACGATTGACCCGTAGGCAACAAGAAATCCCCCGAACGCAATTCCCTTCACGGTTGCATCGCCGGCGAAGGTGAACGATACGGTGGGGGACGTCGCACAAGTGAACGTGGTCTTGGTGGGGCCTGCGCCTAGCACGGTAAGCTTGTCAAACAGCGTGGGCCAGGTTTCGCCGGTCTTGAATTCACCCTCGCCGACCTGGATGGTGTCGCCCACGCCTGCGGTCTGCACGGCCTTGGTGAAGGTGCGGAAGGGGTTGTCAGGCGTGCCACGATTCACGTCGGCTCCGGTGAGGCTGACCGCGATGGGCGTGACCTGAAGGACTGCAGGTGCCACGGCCTGTCCGCCTACACAGGTGAAGCCGAGATCCACGATCCCGGGTGTGATGCCATGGGGAACGGTCAGCTTGACCGTGAACGTGACATCCGAGGCGCCGCTCACCTGGAACTTGTCCACGACCACGCCTCCCAGGGTGAAGTGGTCGGGGCCGGTCAGGCCGGCTCCCGAGACGGTCAGCGTGATCTCCTCACCGGCGCGGGCGGATATCGGCGTGGCGACGGCGGTCACGGAGATCGTTGCATCCGATCCCGTTCCGGTAGAAGAGTCCCAGATCGTTGGCCGCAGATCGGGCGGTACCAGCACTCCGCCGTCGCCGGTTGAGGCTGCGGTGTCGCGGCCGCCCGTGGCAGGGGCGTCGGTGCCCGTGGCAGGCGCGTCGGCGCCAGGGCTGGCATCTCCGCCAACCACAGACGGACCGTCATTGGCTTGCGATGGCGCGTCCCCCGCAGGTGCATCGCCTACAGATCCGGCATCGGGACCGGCCGAGCCGTCGACCGCGCCGGCCGAAGCGTCGTTGCCCGCCAGTTCTGTAGTATCCACGCACACGGTGCCGCCAATGCAGGTCTGGGTGCCCAGCAGGCAGCCGCCGGTGCTGGTGCATGGGCTTCGGCAGGTGTTGTCGACTGTGCGGCACACAAGCCCCACAGAACACGTCGCATTGGCGCCGCAAATGGATTCGGTCTGCGCCTGACACACAGCCACGCCGTCCGCGGTCACACAACGCCCGCCATTGTCGCAGTCAACGGATGTCATGCAGGCCTTGCGGCAGCTCCCGAACTTGCACAGCAGTGGCGAGGTGCAATCGCTGTTCAGGCTGCACGAGCCGCCCAGTTCGAGCTTCTTGTCGCTGTTGCATGAAGCAGCCGCGATGGCGACCAGGCAAGTACGGATAAGGAATCTCGATCGGTTCATCTTGTCCTCCGTTGACTGGCTACGTGGCTGACTGTGCCACAAGATGGGATCGTGAACGCGTCAATACTGTTCGGCCGGGTCCACTGCAAACCCTCCCCTATCAACGAAATCTCGCCGCGGTTCCTAGTGGCGGCAGCCGGACGCTACCATGCGAGTCAAGTGCTCGGCGCTGCTGTAAAGAGACACAGCGAAGTTGCCTGCGAAATTCGTGATATGCGCTTCATCTGCCGCAGCGGCTGCGCCCGCTTGCTGCAGGACCGTTTGCGGGCTCAGGTGCGTCGAGCCGTCTCCGCCAAAGTACAGGAAGCTGACCGAGCCGTCAGGGTAGAGCACGGCAAAGCCAGCCCCCGTGCCGTCACTGCTGCCACCTGCGCTCCAGTGACCTGCGTAGGCATAACCCCCGGGGAAGGAATAGGTAGCGCCAATGGGTGCCACTCCAGCGTCGCCCGAGCCAGAAACTCCGGCGTCGCTTGAACCAGCATTCGATGCAAAGGTTGCCAGCAATGATGCCACCTTCGAGGAAGGGGACGTACCGTTATAGACAGCCACAAAACCCTGCGACGTGCCTGCTACGGAAGCAAAACTACCGCCGCCAGCCCTGGCCACGGCCGAAGGAAGCGGCAGCGGGCTGCCAATCTCCGTGCCCTGCGTGTCCAGAATGCTCAGGTAGGGAAGTTCATTGGCCACGTTCAAATAGGCAACCGCGAACTGGCCCCCGGAGAATGCAACCTCGCCTTCACCAACGCTGTAGGCATTCACGTGGCCGGATGGATCGTCTGTGGGTATGGCGCTGGTGCTCCCGGCATTGGCTCCGTCAGCTCCGAACTTCACGACTTTGATAGTCACGATGCTGTTGCCAACCACGGAGGATGCCACAAAGCTGCCATTGAGCCACTGCACGTGCGACTGATTGTGGAACGAGTCAGAAGCCAACGCCACGAATTGAGTGGTCCGCTTCAAGGCTAGATCCTTGTCGAGGAACGCCAGATACACGCCAAACTGGTTCCAAGCGCTGCCGCCGGTTGCGGCGCTGTAGATGATGGCTATTTCGCCGGTGGGCGCGATGGCAGCTCCATTGATGTAGATCCCCGAGCCATCGCCAGCGGCCGTCAGCAGGGGTACGGCGTTGCCTTTGCTCGCGCCTGTGCTCGGGTCGAAGTGTTGCACGTCGATTCGATTGACCACGCCTGTGCCGCCATCCGGAACACCGCCGTCGGTGGAGGCGGGTCCAACATAGGCATTGAAGGTGAGGAACTCCGTGGCAGTGAGCAGCCCGACCCCGGATGTGTAGTTGGGGTTGAAGTCGCTGGTGGCAACCTGACCGAAGTAGCTGGGGATCTTGCCCGTGCAGGCCCCGGCAGCCGGCGGGCCGTCCACAGTCACGTCCGTGCGGCTGTCGATGCCAGAGGCAGCCGCATCGATGCCGTCAGCCGCAGATCCCGCATCAGCACCGCCGCCCGCACCGGCCGAGCCATCGTTGCCCGCGACTTCTGTGTTGTCCACGCAGACTGTGTCCGTGCAGGTCTGGCCGGTCAGGCAGCCGGCGCTGCTGCTGCACGCGCTTCGGCAAGTGTTGTCGACCGGGCGGCACGCGAGCCCCGCAGCGCAAGCTCCGCCAGCGCCGCACGCCGCTTCCCCCGACAGCTGGCAGAAAGCCACGCCGCTCACGGTTACGCAGCGACCGGCAACGGCGCACTCAGTGGATGCCGTGCACGCCTGGTGGCAGCTTCCGAACTTGCACAAAAACGAACTGGCACAGTCGCTGGTCGTGGTGCACGCGGCACCCACGCCCGCACCGACCGCGCCATCGGTCCCCGCTAGTTCTGGTTTGTCCACGCAGAACGAGTCCGTGCAGATCTGGCTGCTCAGGCAGCCGGCGCTGTTGGTGCACGCGCTTCGGCAAGTGTTGTCGGCCGTGCTGCAGACCATCGGCGAGACGCACTTCGGGCCGCAAACGGATTCCGCCTGGGTCTGACAGACACCGATGCCTTCCGCGGCCACGCAGCGCTCACCCTTGGGGCAATCGCGAGATTCGGCGCACTGCTGGTGGCAGGCCTCGAACTTGCACGCGAGCGGATTGTTGCAGTCGCTGTTCTGGATGCACTGGCCGCCCAGATCGAGTTTCTTGGAACTCCCGCTGCACGCAGCAGCCGTGATGGCGACCAGGCAAGCACGTATGAGCAGACTGGATCGATTCATTTCATCCTCCGGTGACTGGTTCGGTGGCTGAGTGTGCCACAAAATGTGACCGTGGGCGCGTCAAGGTTGTTCGGGCGGGGCTTCTGCAAACATCGTTCCGAGCCTTGGCTGGCGAAGGACCGCGGTTGGCTGTGCAGAAATCAGAGTGTCCGGACACAGACACAGTACATTTCCTGTGTCCGCGGACACGGGCGGCCGTGTCCGGACATGTCCGCGGCCGCCATCTCGCTCGTACTTGCGCCTCTTTTCCCCCGGCGCGCGGCTTGCAATCCGTTGGGTCCATGTGCAGAAGGCCCCGCCCAAGCCGGACCCTCGCCTGGCTCGGCTACCCCCGCCGTTGTCCTTCCGGCCTGCCTGGTGCATTCTGGGCCGTCGTGAGCCACAGCGCGAAAACCACGGTGCCTGGGCCAGCAAGCCGCGCGGCCGGATCCGGTTCGCTCGCGCCGGGTGTGCGCTGGCTTTATCCCGTGCTTGACGGCCGCGTGTCGCCCATTCCGCGCGGCACCACCACCCTTGGCCGCGATGAAGCCTGTGACATTCGGGTGCAAGGCGAGCAGGCCTCGCGCCGCCACGCCGAAATCGTGCGCGAGGGCGCCGTCTTCATGATTCGCGACCTCGACAGTCGCAACGGCCTGCACGTCAACGGTGCGCGCGTGCCGCAAGCGCCGTTGCGGCCAGGCACACTGCTACGGGTGGGCGAGTGGGTCGGTCTGGTCATCATGCTCGGGGCCGAGGCCGACTTGCCGGATTCATTTTTCTGCGAGCTTCTGCCCGGCTACTGGGCCGGCCCGGTGCTGGCGCCGTGCCTTGCGCCGCTGCAGCGGGCCGCCGCCGCGGATCTGCCGGTGATTGTCCAGGGCGAAACCGGCACTGGCAAGGAAGGCGTGGCGCAGGCGGCGCACCTGTGGAGCGGCCGGAGCGGGCCCTTGCTGGCGCTCAATTGCGCGGCCCTGCCCGAGCAACTGGCCGAGGGTGAGCTGTTCGGCTATCGCAAGGGCGCGTTTACCGGCGCGGATCGCGCCAATCCCGGCCACCTGCGCAGCGCGGACGGCGGCACCCTGTTTCTCGACGAAGTGGCTGAACTGCCGCTCGGCCTGCAAGCCAAACTGCTGCGCGCGCTTGAGCAGCGCGAGGTGATTCCCCTGGGCGAGTCGAACCCAGTAAAGATCGATGTGCACCTGGTGGCCGCGACCCAGGCGCCCCTGTCAGAAGCCGTGGCCGCCGGCCGGTTTCGCGCCGACCTTTACGCGCGCCTCGACGGCCTGACCATCGAATTGCCAGCACTGCGCCAGCGCATCGAGGAGCTGCCTTTTCTCTTCATGCGTTTTCTGTCGAGTCAGGCCCAGGGCCGGCCGGTGCCGGTGGTGGATGCGGCCCTGGTCGAGTCCCTGTGCCTGTACGACTGGCCGTTCAACCTGCGCGAGCTGGATCGCGTGGCCCGCCAGCTTTGGGCGCTGCACAGTCACGAGTCCACCCTGTTGGCCGCGCACCTGCCGCCACGCTTTGCCCGGCCGGAATCAACCGCGCCCGCGCCGCCGGTCCCTGGCCCCGATCTTGCTGACCCCGACATGGCAGAAACGCTCGCGGCCCTGCGCGCAGCCCGCGGCAACGTAAAAAGCGCGGCGCAGTCCCTGGGCATCAGCCGCCAGCGCCTGTACCGCATGCTGGACGAAGCCCAGGAAATCGATTTGACGACATTGCGCCGCGATGGTGAGACTCGGTCCCAGTAGAAGCGTTGCGAAGGAGAAAGCGATGAAGACAGTGCGTGTTGCATCCTGGATCTGGTTGGCCTGTTCCCTTGCTGCCTGCAGCAGCAGCCAGAAGAAGTTGGACCTCGGCGGCACGTGCACCCTGAACAGCGACTGCACTTCGCCGCTTCTGTGCAAGCTCGGGAGCTGCCGCAAGGCATGCGTGAGATCCGTCGACTGCGACAATGGCGGCCGCTGCGTGACCGTGGACGGCGTGGCGGTCTGCCAGACGCAGGCGGAATCCGCTTGCGGCGCCAATCAGACTTGTCCTACCGGGCTTGTCTGCCGCACCGTCGACAACACCTGCCGGACCGCGTGCAGCCCAACCAACGACACCTCCTGCGTGGCCGGCCAGACCTGCAACGGCACGGTCTGCCTGGAGAACAGAGAAGTCGCGAACCCGGGCAGCGACGCCGGAGCCGGCGCGGTCGACGGGGCGGCTGTGCCTGATGCGGCCGCCGGTCCCGATGCGGGCGCCGCAAGCCCTGACCTGCCCGTGGCTCAGCCCGACGCCGCGGCCCCCGACGTTCCGTTGGCGACGTCCGACGCTGCATCTGCCGACGTCTCGCTGGCCAAGCCCGACGCCGCGGCCGATGCGCCCGCTGAT
Source organism: Myxococcales bacterium (assembly GCA_003155465.1). Next base: position 10,616 of record PMCR01000126.1, read on the forward strand.
TCCGGCATGGCCGCTGATACCTCCGGCGGCGCGAAACCAGACACGTCCCCCTCGAACGTATGCACCCCGCCCTGCACCGTGGGCCAGGCCTGTGTGGCCGGACAGTGCGAGGCCTGCGGCCACGCCGCGGGCCAGGCCTGCTGCGATGACACCCCCCCTTGCAACGCCAACCTGACCTGCACAGCGGCCAAGCGTTGTGCCTGTGGCGATCAAGACCAGGCCTGCTGCGGCGGCAGCACCTGCAACGTTCAGCTCAAGTGCCAGACCGGCACGTGCACCTGCGGTGATTTTGGCTATGCCTGCTGCGCCGGCGCCACCTGCAACGGCGGCGGCGTCTGCGCTGGTTTGCGCTGTGGGTGCGTCAAGAGCTGCGAGGATGGCTTCTACTGGAAGATCGACGACACGTTCCACGGTGGATTCAGCATTACCAACGCCGACGGCAGCACCCTGGTGAAGGCACCGAGCCTGGCGATTGGCTACAACAGCGGTGACGCATGTGTTGTTGCCGTTGACGGAACCGTCTGGTGCCAGGGATACAACGACAAGGGCCAGCTCGGGGCTGGCAACACCAGCCTCGCTAGCAGCGCCAAGCTAGTCCAGGTCGTGACCGGCGCGGCCCCTTCGGGAACGCCACTGACCGGGATCAAGAAGGTCGCCCACGGCAGCAGCCATGTTTGTGCGCTCTCGGTTGCTGGTGGAGTTTGGTGCTGGGGCTTTGGGGCGAACGGTGAACTCGGGACCGGGAACAAGTTGAGCTCATCGTTCGCGGTGCCGGTACTCGATGCGCCGGCGGGTGCCCCCCTTGCGGATGCCAGCGACCTGGCTGTTGGTGGCAGCTACGCCTGCGTTCTCAAGCTAGACGGCTCGGTTTGGTGTTGGGGATACAACAGCTCGGGTGCGTTGGGCACAGGTGCTGCCAGCGGTGGCGGCACTGGCTACCCAAGTCCAGCAAAAGTCGTCGGCCTCACCGATCCTGTACTGGTGTTGTCGGCCGGTCCCAATTCCAATGCCAGAACCTGCGCGATTGACAACAAGAAGTCCGTCTGGTGCTGGGGCTCCGGAGTTGGCCCCGAAGGGACAACGGGAAACAACCTCTCCCCGGTCAGACTGGTCATGGCCAAGAACGGCGCCGCGTTCACCGATGCCGTGCAGGTCGATGCCAGCAACCTACGTGTCCGAAAGTCCGACGGCTCGCTCTGGCAGTGGAGCGACACGGCCACCACTTCCGTGACCGAGAACAACATCCCGGTCGCCGGCTCGTTCTGGCTGGGAAGGGGATGTTGGATCGGCTCTGACGGAGCCCTGCGCGGCATCACCAACCCCACCTGCCCATAGCCCGCAATCCACCACCACCCCAGGAGGCCGCGGGGGTGGTGCGCCGCGGGGGTGGTGCCAGTGACATATTCAGAGGTGCTGCCCCCGTGGATGGTGCCAGTCACCTATTCAGAAGTGCGGCAAATGGGCATGGTGAAGAGGTGAATGTAGGCGTGTCGTAGGTTGTGGAGATCGTTGGGCTTGGGTGGCAGGCCCAGAGCCCGCCGCAGCCGCTACGGTGGTGCGGCCGCTAGGTGGTGCGCTACGGTGGTGCGCTACGGTGGTGCCAGGCACATATCCAGAATTGCGGCAAACGGCCATGGTGAAGAGGTGAATGTAGGCGTGTCGTAGGTGTCGGAAATCGTTGTGCTTGGTGCCACGTCTTCCCACCCACCATAGCGCGAGGGTGGTGCGCGAGGGTGGTGCCAGTCACCTATTCAGAAGTGCGGCAAATTGGCATGGTGAAGAGGTGAATGTAGGCGTGTCGTAGGTGGTGGAAATCGTTGGGCTTGGGTGGTGCCACCAGAGTCTCGCTGGCGCCGTTCTGACTTGACGAAGCTGATTCACCATATGCATAATTCACCAAATAGTGATAGAGCGTGAAGCGCGTGGCGATTGGACTCCCGAGGCTACTCAAGCGTGTGCATCGGCTCGCCGTGCAGAGACGGGTCCGGTTCACCCTCAAGGCCAGGCAGGAACTGGCGGCACTTGGCGCAGGGCTGGACGAGCAAGACGCCTGCGACGTCCTGGCTGGGTTGGGTGTGGCCGACTTTGCTAGTTGGCTGGTTTCGGAGGGTACCGGCGAATGGATGTACGTCTTCAATCCGCTGGTTGCCGGTACGCCCGTCTA
>PMCR01000343.1 GCA_003155465.1 Myxococcales bacterium
ACCCGGCCTCCGTGAGGAGAGCCAATGGCCACGGAAAGACTGTCCATGCGAAAGACACGAGAAATCCTGCGACACAAATGGGTGCTGGGGCTGGGGTACCGGGACGTAGCCAATAGCGTCGATGTAAGTCTGGACGGGGTGTGGTTGGTGGTGGATCGGGCCAAGAAGGCTGGGCTGGACTGGCCAACGGGCGAAGCCCTGGACGACACAGCCCTGGAGGCCCGGGTCCACACGCGCGACCTGGAAGTGGGCCTGAGGCGGCCGATCCCCGACTGCGCGCGGATCGATCTGGAGCGACGCCGGGTACCCGTTAAACTACCGCGCAAGTCCGGCCTCACACAGCGCCAGTTCAGGGCGGGGCTGCCGCAGACAATGGCGGCTACGAGCGCCAGCACGTCTTGACCGTTCACAACAAGCGCGTACTCTGAAATTGAGACCCCCGCCTTTCTGGGGGCTTGCGCCTATCCTATGATCCGCCACCGCCGAATCCGCCCCGAAAACCTAAACGCCTGGCTGAAGGAGAGTTTGACCCGCTCCCCTGACGGTCGGTATACCCATCGTCTCCTCCAAGAGGAGCTGGTTGGTCGCGAAAGCGTGTGGGACGAACTCGCGAGCTGCGTCCAGGAGGCACACGAGGATGGACGGCTCAAACTTCGGAAGGCTCTTGAGCCCACACTTTCGCCGTTCACCTGCCCGATGGTTGATCCTGCCGCCGGCTATCCGCAGGATCTCCACGAGCGGACATTGATGGGGTACTTCGGTGAAGTGATGGCAGGCCTGATCGCGGAACACAAGGACATGCACGGCCATGAGCCGTGGAGGATCCCGGCCTTCCTGTTCCGGTTCCATCAAGTCGCGTTTCAGAAGCTCGAACAACGTCGAGATATGCTCACCCAAGGATTGACGCCCGCGCAGCTGGACCCTGACGATTCGATCATCCCTGGACGAACGGGAAACGATGTACTGGCCTTTCTTCTTGCCGCGGACGGGGACTTGAGTGGCATTCTTGTCTGCGAGGCGAAATGCCTCTCCAAACACCAGGCAGCCAAGGCAAAGAAGGCACACGAACAGCTCAGCACACCGGCACGCTGTCCCTCCGGAGTGAGAGAGATTATCGAGATTCTCAACGACTACGATACCGATGAGTCCAGGGAATGGCGCGATAGGCTCCGTCGTTTCTACTTCGACCCCAGCCGGAAAGTGTCCAGATCAGACATGCTCTTCTATGCGACCGGCGACAAGCCCACAGGTCGCGGGGGACGGGTTGCGTGGCTTTCCCTCTCGGAGCCGTCACCCGACTACGCGGGAAATCGGCCGCTTGAGGTTGTCGAAGTCCACCTTGATGATCCCATGTCGTTCGTGAAAGCTCTCTATCGGACCACGCATTGATCTATGGTTGTTCCTGACCCAAGAACAATGGCACTGGCGCGCGGGTTGCGCGAGCGGTTGGCGGCGCTCCGTTTAACCCCCGCACAGGCGAAGCTTTACAGTCAACACGTCCGCCTGGGACTCGGCCGGCCAGGCCTACAATCCTTCGGGCTCGCCGACGCTCGCGCGCGTCTGGAAGAAGCGCAGTTGTTGCTCGATGCGGCCCTCGCAGAACGCGAGGGTGGTACCGGCAGTGAGTGGCGAAGTTCCGTAAAACGCGCGGGTGAACTTCTTGAGTGGTTGGCCAAAGGCGGGACGGTTGGTGACGAATTCCCTTCAGCCATCCTCGCGGCCGCTGCTTATCAGATCGCTGGGTACCCGGCGCTTGCTCGCGGCCTCATAATAACGACCGAGCCCGCCCCGGGTACCTCGACGATCATCCGTCTGTTCCTGGGCGCGCAATTCCCAGAATTGCTGATCGAGGCTAATCGGGCAATCGGTGAGTTGGTGTTCAACCCGCGCCCCGGGCGCGAGGCAGGAGATCGAATCGACCACGCCATCGTTACCGAGACACTTCGCTCGCTCGCGGTGATTGCTGCTGCCATGCGGTGGGGCGATGAGGATCGCCTCTCACTCGCCGTCGAAAAGCTCCAGTCAATTGCCGCCCTTGCTCGACACAGCCAGGTTCTGCACTCGGGCATCGTGGCGCAGCTTTGCGCGCTTGTCGCCCGGCAGTATTCGGAGACGCGCCTTTGGCAAGGGCTTAGGAGCCTTGGCGCCAAAGACGGCGAGGTGGCCGCCACCGCGTACGAACATTTTGGCCGCAAGGCATTCTTGAAGGCCAGGAGTCTGACATGGAGATCACAGGAGGTCGGAATCCAGCGGCTGCTCGCCGGGGAATCCTTTGTCCTCTGCACGCCCACGGGTTCTGGCAAGACCACGGTGGCGGAACTGGCTCTTATCGGGAGTCTCTTTGGTCGTGTCAGCAGCCCGTTAGGTAGGGCGACCTCCGGGGAAGATGATGATGGCGCTCTCGCCCTCTATCTTGTTCCGTCACGGGCGCTCGCTGCCGAGGTGGAGCGGTGTTTGGAGAACGATCTCGCCGATATCGGTGACCACCGAGTCGTGGTGACGGGCTTGTACGGCGGTACGGACTGGGGGCCGACCGATGCATGGCTGACGTCGACAGCCCCGACCATCCTTGTATGCACCTACGAGAAGGCCGAGGCCCTCCTCCGCTTCCTTGGTCCGCTCTTCATGAAGCGCGTGCGATCCGTGATCATCGATGAGGCTCATTCGGTCCAATTTGACGGCAAGACCGCTTCCTTGATGTCCGCCGACAGCCGCGCGCTCAGGTTGGAAATTCTCGCGATCCGGCTCCTCCGGGCACTCGATGGATGCCGGTACCGCCTGCTCGCGCTTTCTGCGGTCACAGCCGGACTCGAAGGCAGTCTGGCGCAATGGCTTGTGGGCCAGGATGCCACGCCCGCGCGCTCTGACCACCGCAGTACGCGGCAACTCGTGGGGCGGCTTGAGTGCCTCGCGAACGGCGAATTCAGGATTCAGTATGACCTCCTCGACCGTGCGAGGCTCACATTCGAGGGTGCGCACGACACGCCTTTCGTCCCCAACCCCTTCCCACGACACCCGCCAGCGCCGAGTTTCGTCAATGAAGGCCCCCTCGTTCGCCTGCGTCCATATCTCGCATGGGCGGCGTTCCAACTCGCTCAAGCCGACGCGAATGGGCGCTCACACTCTGTGTTGATCTCGATTACGAGCAACATCACTGGGTACGCGAAAAGTCTGCTCACGCTGATTGAGGCAGACTGGAGAGACACGAAGCTGCCTGCATTCTTCACGCCACCGATCGACGAACGGGCGCTTCGTATCTGGACCGAGTGCCTCAGCACCTCAAGAGATTACTTCACTGAAGCCTCCCCCGAATATCGCCTGCTCAAGCACGGAATCGTCGTCCACCATGGAAAAATGCCGGCATTGCTTGCGCGGCGCCTCAAGCAGGTTATCGAGGAAGGGATCGTGCGGGTCGTCATGGCGACATCCACCCTTTCGGAGGGTGTCAATCTGCCCGTCGAGTACATCCTGCTTCCCGACGTACACCGTCTGAACGGAGTATTGTCACCGCAGGAGTTCATGAACCTCGTCGGCAGGGCCGGTCGGCCCGGTTTCGCCACCGAAGGCCGCACCCTGGTACTTGTCCCTCCGAACCCTGGTTCTTCGAGGACACGAGCGGCCGGGAGTGACCGGCGTCTCATCAACGGATATTGGGAGGCGATCAATAGCATTCAAAGGACTGACGCTGATGTCGCATCCCTCAAAGCCACTAGCCCCCTGGCTGAGCTTCTCCTTCTACTGCGGGCGGAGTGGCAGAAGCTGACCGGCGACGCAACCGAGCAGGAATTCATGAATTGGCTCGAAGCCACGCCGGTAATGATGCCCCCCAATGGAGAACCAGCGCCCGCAATCGTATGCCTTGACACGCTTGACGCAATCCTCCTTGCTGGGATGGAAGAACTGGAGCAACTGCGATCGTCCACCACCACTCAGGAACCCTCGGAAATCGAGGATGGGCTTCGCGGGATTTGGGGCAGGAGCCTCGCCAAGGTTACCGCGGCCGATGAGGCATTCCTTGCCCGTGTCTTCCTGCAGCGTGGGAAGGCAATTCCGAATCTCTATCCCAACCCCGGCGAACGCCGGCGGATTTACAAGACGAGCCTGCCCCCACTGTCCGCGCGGGATCTTTTGGCACGCATTCCTTCAATCGTGTCGCACCTGAAAGGGGGCTCCACCTACGCGACATGGTCTGCCGAGGAGAGATTCCAGTTTGTTGAAGGTACCCTGGAATTGGTGTCAGCAGTTCCGCGCTTTGCGCCAAGCAAGAAGGCGGGACGGGCCATGGTTGACTGGCGGATCGTCCTCCGGTGGTGGCTCGACCCAGACGGCGCCAGCAAGACGCCAGCTCCCGACCGAGTTGGATCATGGCACGAGTACGCTGCCGCCAACTTCGCCTATAAGGCAAATTGGGCTATGGGCAGCGTGACGGCCCTCGTGCTCGACGGGATCCGCGACGGTTCTATGCCGGTTGCGCTGTCCCTCGCTGAGTGGTCGAAGAGTGGCCTGCCCTGGATAGCGTTCTGGCTCAAGGAGCTGCTCACGTGGGGCACGCTCGACCCGGTCGCCGCGTTTCTGCTGGCGAGGGGAGGATCAATCACGCGTGCCGAGGCTCGCACCACCGCGCACGAATACTATGACGCCCAGGGGAATGAACCTGATTTCAACGCGATTCTGGACCCAGGCCGTATCCGTGCGTGGGCGGAGGCCGCGAGGTCGCGGCGGTCCCAGCCCGATGCAGCCAGCAGCAAAGCAGTCTTCAACATCCCTGCTCGCTTGTCCGCGCCAGCTCAGTACCTAACGAGCCAGCGCCTCCGGGTGCTTCCGCGGAAGCTGGACACTGGAGGAATCGAGTGGACGGACATTGCCGGCTACCATGTCGCGACCAGTGAGGGATCGTCCGTGCGCACGGAGTGGTCTGCGGCGACGACAGACTTCGTCCTGGATGTCGCGCAAGGCACCGTTATCGTGGCGGCGTACCTGTAGTTCCCGCCGGGCAGGTCTACTCCTCGCCTCCACTATCACCTTTGGTTCGGACAAGGTCTTGAATGGTCCGCCACAACTCATGACTCGAACCGGATCAGACGGCGAAGCCCAGGCCCAAGCCACCCACTCGTCATCCCAGGGTTACTGGCCGCTTCTCATCTTGGCATGAGCATGCCAAGGTTCGTGAGACGGTATTCCATGGCCTGAGCACTGACCCCGAAGTCACTGGCAAGCGCTGCAATCAGCTCGGACGAATCAACCTTCGCTTTCTTTTCAACGACTCGAGAGAACGCATCGAGCACGAGGTTGTCTGGCATCAAGAGCTCTGCAGCGAAACGGTTAGCCTGGATCTCTCTTGCGTCGGTTGCCTGCGACGATGTCTGGTCGCGCTTCATGACGACAGACTTTGACCTCATGGTCTGATCGACGAACACTTCCCCCTGATGTTCCAGTTTGAGATGACCCAACTCATGGGCGATCGTGAATCGCTGGCGGGTTCTGGAGTGTGCCGAATTCACTCCGATCACGATTTTGGTCTTCCGCTTAATGAGGACGCCCGAGAGATCATCGTCAAATGGTTCATACGAAACCGCCGCGCCGCAGACTAACGCGATCGCGTCAACGTCTACCGGCGCTGAGCTCACGTGCGCCCGCTTCAGCAGGAGCCGTGCGGCGTGCTTGGGGTCTGTTGCTCTCGTCATGGGTTCCCTTTCTGCCCCTGATCTGCTTTGGAGACAACGCGGCGGATCCAATCCTTCGCGTCCTCAGCTAATGACTCCTTGCCGAGGGTCTTCTCCAGCTCAGCATCCTGCTGAAGCAGGACAGCTTTGCCCGGCAGCAGTTCGTGGGGAGCGATGCCGATGGCGTTTGCGAGTTCATAGACCAAGTGCAACGATACATGCTGGCGGCCCCGTTCGATGTTGGTGATGGATGTCCGTGCCAACCCCACGCGACTGGCAACATCGTCTTGGGTCAGGTCCGCAGCCTGGCGACGCTTCCTCAGAATGTGCCCGAATTCTCGATAGAGGCGCTCCATCAGCTCCCGTGACGAATACAGCAGCCACGTGCCGAAGTCAATCATCTTGACATTTTGTCACGCATGGAAACCTTTTGTCAGTATCATTGACATTGGCATAATATATATTTTGCTACATTGACATTTGGACCAGAATGGCGGAAAAAGGGCATCACGACCTGGGGGGAAAGCTCGCTGGGTCGGCCGAAAGAAGCCCAAGAAAGGATGTCGTCATGACCACAAACGCACACGGCCGCCAAAGCAGCGACCACCACGAGATCTTCGTCAACGGGAAACCGGTCCGGATTGCGGATCGTGAGCCGATAGGATCACAGATCCTGGCCGAAGCCGGTTTCGAGCCCGTCGACGAGCACGTTCTCGTCGAAAGGGCAAAGGTCGGCTCCAGGTTGATAAGCCTAGACGAGAGGGTCCGACTTGACGGCGAGGACGGCCCTCGCTTCTACGTCTTTCGTACCGGTGATGTCTTCATGTTCACCATCAACGAACATGGGTACGAGTGGGGAAGGAGTGGCATCTCGGAGCCCGAACTTCGTGAACTCGGTCGCGTGTCGGACGCGGATATATTGTTCCAGGAGCGCGAGGACGAAGAACCGCGCATCCTCGCCGCCAGCGACACGGTGCAGCTCAGTTCTGCTGGTGCCGAGCACCTGCGGACAGAGTCACGAATGGTCACGGTCTTTCTCAACGGCCCCAACAACCCGAAAGAGATTCCTCGCGGCGTCTACACGACAGAGCAGCTGATAGACGTCCTTGGCGTCGAGCCGGGCTACCTTCTCAACCTCGCCGAGAAGGATGGCCTTCGCACGCTGAAGCCCGGTGAAAGGATCCGGGTGAAGACAGACATGCGATTCTTTTCCCAGGTGCCCGGGGGAGGGTCATCGTAGTGACCTGCGAAGAGGAGCTTGCCGGGCTATGCCTCCTCTGGCCCAGGGCAGCCCTGCGCTATGAAGGCGGCAAGCCCCTCATATTCCTGCCGGAGTTCCAGGTGAAGTCCGGCGGCCAGGTATCGACTATGGACTTGCTCCTATGCCCACATCAACACTCCGGTTACGTGACGCGCCTATTCTTTCGGCAGCAGCTGGGTCGCGGCGCTAATTGGAGCGTACACGCAGTTTGCGGAGAACAATGGTGGGCGCCATCGTGGAAGGATGTTCAGCCGAACCAGTCATGGCCCAGCATGTTGGCCAACCATCTGAAGGCCGTGGAATGAGGACACAGTTCAGAATCACGTCTGCCCTTCTAAGCCAAATCCGCAAAGATCTCCGCCGGCCGCATTTGTTCGCATCAGAACGCGTTGGATTCATCTCGGCGGGCCTGGCTTGGTCTGGCAGCTCGGTGCTGATTCTCGCGCGGAACTACCACCCGGTGGCCGATGAGGACTACCTCGATAGTACCGCGGTTGGCGCAATGATGGGACCCGAGGCGATCCGAAAAGCCATGGAGTTGGGGCTCTTGAAGAGAGATGCCGTCTTTCATGTACATAGCCATGGTGGTCGCGGCGTTCCGGCCTTCAGCTCCATCGACCGTCGGGAGCACGCCAAGTTCGTCCCGGACTTCTTGAAGGTTGCTCCGCAGAATATTCATGGAGCACTTGTTCTCAGTGACTGCGCGGGAGCGGGCGTTATCTGGACGGCCGGCGCTCGTGCCCCCGAGCGAATCAGCAACTTCGTTGAGGTCGGTGCCCCACTCAGAAAATGGGGGATGCAGTGAGACGTCTTGAGCGCCAAAGCTTCTTGGGACCTAACAGCGATCAGGTGCTGGCAAACACAAAAGTGGGTCTGGTCGGTCTTGGAGGCGGCGGTTCTCACCTCGTCCAGCAGTTCGCACATCTGGGCATTGGCGGTTTCGTCCTGGTCGATCCGGATGTGATCGATCTGGGCAACACGAATCGGCTGGTCGGCGGTACCCTTGCCGACGTGGCGGCCCATCGGGCCAAGGTCCAAATTGCTGAACGCTTGATCCGGGGCCTCCAAACCGACGGCGATGTCAAATCGATCCAAGCCCGGTGGGAGTCCGCACTGGACGAGCTGAAGGGCTGCGATGTCATTGTCGGCGCTGTCGACTCCTACGGCGCCCGCGATGAACTTGAACGCTTCGCCCGACGATACCTGATCCCGTACGTCGATATCGGGATGGACGTGCTGAAGTGCCGCGAGGGCGATTTCCTGATCAGCGGACAGGTCATCCTCTCGAGCCCAGGTGAGCCCTGCCTTAGGTGCTGCAATTTCATCACGGAGGAGCGCTTGGAGCGTGAGGCCGAGAAATACGGCGCAGCCGGCGGGCGACCTCAGGTCGTCTGGTCCAACGGCATTCTTGCATCGATCGCCGTGGGGATTGTCGTCGAGCTCTTAACGCCGTGGCGCAGAAGGACGGAGGGGTTCATTTACCTAGAATATGACGGGAATCGGAAGACCGTGACCGTCAGTAACTGCGTGGCTGAGGTTGTTGGTCGGACCTGCTTGCATTACCCCGATGACGAGAGAGGTGATCCGGCGTTCGATGTGCGCCACCTGCGCGAGAAGAGTAATGTTTCCCCAAAATTGGATTTGTCTGGGCAAGTGGTAGGGTCCCCTCGCCGCAAGCTCTGGTGGCGACGCTTGGTGGATCGGATACTCGCCTGTCGCAACCGCCCACAGCACGACAGGCTGTAGCGGAACCCGGGCATACTAGCAAACGATTGCTGCCCATCCCCTTGACCCAGCGTCGCATATGCTCAAGAACACCGCCGACAGCATGGTCGACGGTGTTCTTGTTGGTGGTGACGTCAGTTCGAGCAGTTGACAGCAGGTTGCCATAGCGGTGGCGAAACCTGAAGATCCGCGGCCATGGTTGGCAACAGATGGAATCCGATGCCTTGCCACAGTTGAGCCAATTTGTCAGTGCTTGCTGGCAGTTTACGAAATAGCCCCAACCGGATTTGAAGCCGTCTACTCCGAGCGAGAAGCCGGCGTCCTGGTAGGACAGAATCATGAAACGTGATCGCGCGATTGCTGGCTCTGTTCCTAGGGTTTTCGCGTGTGGCGTTGCCTCATTCTTGCGGCTGGCAAAGGATTGTCGTCGACGGAGCGAGTGGAGCTGATGCCGACAGGTTGCCGTGCGGCCACGAGGTGCGATCCGGCTGGCCGAGCACTGCGACGGCTGAACGCAAAACCGACGGAGACATGTGCGAGTACCGCATGGTCATGTTGATGTCCGAGTGGCCCAGCAGGTCCTTGATAGCCATGACCGGAACACCGGCGGCGGCGAGTTGTGATGCGAAGCTATGGCGCAAAACGTGCCAGCCGATGTGCCTCACGCCGGCTCGCTCGCTCACGCGATTGAGTGCTGCATAGACCGCCTTGTAGTCGTGGAATGTGCCGCCGCGCCCGGGCCAGACTTTTCCCGAAGGTTTTCGCATTTGCGAGAGCGTGGCAAACACATCGTCAGTCATCGGGATGTGCCGGATCTTGTGGCTCTTGGGCGTTCCCACGATGCCTCTCGTGATGGAGCGGCAGACTGTTATCGTGCGGTTTTCGAAGCTCATGTCCTCCCATGCCAGGGCGAGGAGTTCGCCGAGGCGCATGCCGGTTCGGAGCGCCACCAACACCATCGAGTAGTAGTGCGGATCGGAAGCGGCGGCCGCGATCAGTCTCTCGCCTTCATCGGTAGTCAGAAAATCAAAGGGTGGAGTCGTCGTCTTGAGCGGCTTCACCGAGGGACAGGCCGCGATTCTTTCCCAGTCGACCGCCGTTCGTAGGCACTTCATGAGCACGCCAACGTGGGTGTTCACCGTTCTTGCNNCCGTCGAGACGCTTGCTGCCGAAGGTGGGCAACAGGTGGGTAGTCATCACTTGCCTGTACCCGTTCTGCACTGATGGTTTGGTACGCGTTCGGACGTAGGTAGCGAGCCATTCCTGGGCGAACTCGGCCAGGGTGGGCGCCGCGATTGGCTTCGACAACACGGGCTCACCACGGAGCAGCCGTTGGCGCAGCAGCGATTCGTACATGCGAGCATCGGGTTCGGTGTTGACCGGACTGCGCTTACGATATCGGATTCCATTGAACTGAAAGTCCACCCACCATGAATTTCTAAATTTTCTGGCACTCATATGTGGTGTGGTTGTTTATGAACTCACGCGGTTCTCCCGGAGGTGCGCTTCGATCTCGTCGACGTCGAAGCGCAGGAGGCCGCCCACCCGGTGGAAGGGAATCGCGTGGCGCGCGACCAAGCGATAGACGCCGGTCTTCGAGATGGCGAGGCGGGCGGCGACATCCTCGATGGTGACGAGTGGCGGCCGGCCGGCCCGGTCCGAACTGCGTGAATCAGTTCGTTTGAATGAAGCTGGTTGTTCAGGATCAGCGCCGCGCTGGGAATGGCCGAGTAGGCCAGGCCCCAATGGCGATGTTGCATTGTAGCAAGATGGCGAGTTCATGGAAAGGGGGCGGGCTGATCTGAACTGACCAGCTCTACTCCACCCCTATCGTCCCACATGCGGCCGGCGCGGTAAGTGATACCAACTCGAAGCTGAAGAGTTAGTTATCCACAGCCAGATACAGCAAGAGAGCCCATTGCGGCTCTCTATTTGCGTTCACACCCTGAATTGCCCTGGGGATAACCCCCCGTTCCCGCATAAATTGGTATCCCTTACCTAGCCGCCGCCATGTGGAATGATGGTCTTGGACTGTTTTGGTCCACGGAATCGGCGGGCTGTGCTTGTCGGCTCGCCCGCCGGTTCTGGCCTAACTTTGTGCCACCCACCCTCCTCTGGCGGCGGCTTTCGCACATTACGGCACTGCGCCGCAGGCGGTCAAGGGCTCGGGTGGACGATCCATCATGTTCGCCCGAATCGCGCCGGAGAACTCCGCGCGCGTGCTCGCGGTAGTACCGACTCCGTGCTTCTCTGGCCATGCCGTTCTCGACGGCTGGGGGCTGGCTCCCGGTAGCTTCGCCACCTGGAAACTGGGCTCGCTGACAACTGATGCAGGACGAGAGCAATCCTTCAATCGCCGTCTGTGCGAATCTTTCCAGCGACACCGGCCAGCGGTTCTTGTTCTGGGGATACCCAGGCATGACGACGCGCGATCGCGCGGTCTTCGCGAAGGCGCCTGTCGCATAGCTGCCAGCTACGGTGTGCGTGCCATCGAGCGCCGTGTTTCCGAGGCACGTAGCTTGTTGCTCGGTTGCCAGCGTGGTTGCGAAGACAACGCCCTCTCTGCTTGTGTCGCGAACAGCTTCTTCCCAGCGCTGAGGAAATTCCGAAGCCCCAAGCAGACGATCCAGCGCCGCTATCGCCTCCACGCTTTCGAGGCCGTGGCCCTGGCGCTTCTCGAACTTGTCGAGCGCGCGCCACTGTCGGCCGCCGCCGTTGCCAGAGATGAGGCCTTTGCCATGGGCCGGTTCAACGCCGCCCTCGCGGAGTCCGCGAGACGACACTTTCCCGACAACCTATGACCAACCCGACTTTATCGAAACTCGGAGATCTTGAGATTACCCTCGTGCGCGCCGGCCGTACCTGCGCGCTCACCGGTGCCGAACTTGCGCAGCTTCTCGACTCGCCGGGAATCGTCATCCGCCTCGCGGCCGTGCTGTACTCCCGCAGTCGTCCCGTCACGGGGAACGGTGGGGCGACGGAGAAAGGAGAAGCGGTCAGGCAACAAGAAGAAGGGACCGAACGGAGCGGGATGGGAAGCGTTCTTGGTCAACGTTCGTTCGGCTGGGATGGCGAGTCGAGAAGGGAAGGAGTATCGACCCGTGGACAAGCGGCCGAGCGAACGGCCAGCTATCTGGCAGACAAGCTCGGTGACTTCAAGAGCATGGCCTTCTTCCGGCGGGTTGCCGAAGTACTTCCCCCTGAGGTGATTCGCGACGCGCTGGTGAAAGCGCTCGACCTTCGGCCCGCAGATGTCCGCCGCTCCCGCGCCGCCTACTTCACGAGTCTCATCATGCCGCATCTGCGGCGTTGCGATCCAAAAGCGTGACCACACTTATGTACCGAACACCACCCAAGAGAACGCCGCGCGTAGCCGCCATCGTGGCTCGTCGACAGACCGCCGCCCTCGTCGTGCTGGACCCGTGGGAAATACGCGTGGCGATGGTCGCGCCGGTTGCCACTGTCCGGCTGGCGCTTCTCCGGGAGCATCCGACTGCGGTCGCCACCAACCAACGCTGGCCGTGGCTGCGCCGGGCCGGTCCCGAAGTCGTTCTCCCGGACTTGGCGGCTGAAGACTCGGTTCTTCCCGACCAAGCAGAACTGCGCCGGTTCTCCGGCATGAAGCACGAACTCCTGCTACGCCGCGCCTTGGCTCTCGCCGATCAAATTCTCACCCAAGCCCTCCATGACCAAATCATTTCCGAAAACCGATCTCGTTCGACTTCTGGCCCTGCCCGCGCCGACGCGCATGCTGGCGCTCCTCGCCGCCTTTCGGTTTCTCGCCGTGTCGGATCTCGGCCTGGCCGGCATCGACAACGGCGAAGTGGATGCAGCTGAAGCCGTCGGTTCCGTCCTTCGCTTTCAGCTTCAACGGCGAATGACCGACCGGGCCGCGACCCAGGTGCTTGCGCTCTCCCGCGCCGGTGCACTTGAGCTGGCCCGGGTCATGGACGTGGAACCGGGCACAGTGCCGCACTCGACGCGGTCCAACTCTTCGCGCTCGGTAATGTTTCTGGACCATACCCTCGCGCGCAACGGGTTCGCCCTGTCTCTCGCCGGCATGAAGTGCGAGGCGGACGGAAGCGCCATTCTTCTTTCGTGGGAACACGACCGCGACCGGCTCGCTGACTCGGTGACGATGATGGCTAGTACCAGCCAGCTTTGCCGCCAGCCGCTCGAAGCTGATGGGTTCGCCGTCTGTCACGGACCGCGCGGCATCGAGGGACTCCTGGTCGAGGTTGACCGCGGTACGGAGCCGGTCGGGTATCTTGGCCGCAAGTATGCGGGCTATCTCGACTGGTGGCGCCAGGGCGGACACGCGCGACGGTTTGACGTGGATACGGTTCGCATTCTCACGGTGGCGCCCGACGAGCGGCGAACGGCGCGATTGCGCAATGCTTGTTTGGAATCGACCCAGAGAAAAGCCGGTGGCTTGTTCTGGTTTGGCGCCGAGGATGTAATCGCGAAGCACGGAATCATGGCATCCATCTGGTCGACCGCCAAAGTCGAACGCCTGCCGCTTTGGACCTGAGCTCACCTCAGCTGCCCGGAGACAACCACAGCGCGTGCGGCACTCATCGGCCATGTGTCGATGGCTGCACCAAAAGTCATACTTTTGTGGAATCTCCGGACACTTGGGGTGAGGGACGGGGCCATTGGCTCACCCTCACTTTCCCCGCGCCCGGGCCGCAACCTTGGCCCGGTCGTGCGAAACGATCCCCACCTGGGCGTTTCGGTGCTCCCGCCGTGGGGGTGGCCGCGTTGCGGGCGCGCGGGAAAGCGAACAAGCGCATCAGCCCCTATGAACCACTCAAGTCAGCGAACTATCCCCATCGCCACCCACGACCCGCGTTCGCCGCGAGCGGAGGTGGGTATTCGCCCGGCTGATCTACTTCGTTCCGTCTACGTCGTTGGGAAGACCGGGACCGGCAAGTCGACATTCCTTGAAAATCTTCTCTTGCGCTCGGCCGATGCCGGCTTTGGCGGCGCGCTCATCGACCCGCACGGCGACCTCTTCTGGCGCGTTCTCGAAAACCTACCCTCACGTCACTGGAATCGCGTGGCCATTCTCCGACCAGCCGATGCCGGCCGTCCGGTGGGCGTGAACCTTCTTGGCTCTTTGGCATGGGGCTCGCGCGCGCTGGTCGCTTCCGGGGTGATCGAGATTTTTCGCACGCTCTGGGGGCCAACGCTTTTCGGACCGCGGTCGGAGCATGTGCTTAGAAATGCGGCGCTTGCCGTCCTTGAGAATCCGAACCCAACCCTTCTCGGTTTGCTGCGCTTCCTCATTGATGCCCCATACCGGGCGCGCGCGCTTTCGCGAATCACCGATCCGGTGGTGCGCATCTTCTGGATCAAGGAGTTTCCCTCCCTTGGCAAGTCCTTTGCCTCGGAGGTGACTGCCCCCGTTCTTAACAAGCTGGGCGCGCTCGCCTCGCCAGTTGTGCGCCGGCTCGTGGGGCAGGCAGCACCGCGGATGGATTTCCGCGAACTCATGGATGAAAGGCGAATCCTGATTGTCGATCTGTCCGGAATCGGCCGCGACGCCGCTCATTTCGTCGGCGCGCTCGTTATGACTGGGCTGGACCTCGCGGCTCACGCCCGCGCCGGAAAGCCAGCCTCAGAAAGATCGCCATTCCTGGTCGTGGCCGACGAGTTCCACTCGTACCTGACTCGCTCGTTTGTTTCTCTTCTTGCCGAGGGCCGCAAGTTCGGTGTGTGCGCGGCGCTGGCGCATCAGCATGCAGCACAGCTCGATCCCGAAGTCCGCGCCGCGATCTTGGGAAACGCCGGTACGCTCGTCGCCTTCACGCTTTCGGCCGAGGACGCGGAAACCATTTCGCCGGAATTCGCGCCCGAACTGGTCGCCGCCGATCTGGTCCGACTTCGCCGACACCATCTGGCATTGCGTCTCTTGCGGAATGGCGAAGCGGCGCGGCCGATGATCGCACGCACCTTGCCACCGGCACCCGTGGCGGGCGAAAAGCCGGAAACACTTCTGCGCATCAGCGCGGAACGATACGGGCGGCCAGCCAAGCAGGTGGATCGGGAGATCAGCGAGGCGCTCGGTGTATCGCCGACGTCATCGCCCCACCAGAAGGACGCGTAGATCGCGGGGCGTGCGGGCTCGTCGCTGACCACCTCGGTCGGCGCCGGTCCCGCTTCCCTGAGCATGGCGCTCGGGGCTGCGAGAAAGATCAGGTCTTTTCCAAATGCGAGCAAACGGCAGTCACGCACCGCTTACCACCAAGATCGACATTCACGACAAGGAAGGCCGGAAAATCGGCGAGAAAGAGGTCGTCACCTACGCCGGCATCCTGGCGCTGGCCCATGACGAGGGGCTCCGCTCCATCGTCACGAAGCTCGTCCAGGTGCCCACCAAAGAGAACGGCACGGTGGCCATCGTCACGGCCGTGGTCCGCACCAACCGCGGCGTGTTCACCGCGATCGGCGACGCCAACCCGGGCAACGTGAACCGCAAGATCGCGGCGCACATCATCCGGATGGCTGAGACGAGAGCCAAAGCAAGGGCGCTTCGGGACGCGATCGATGTTGGTACCGTGGCGCTCGAAGAGCTGGGCGATCTAGTCGAGGAAGAGCTGTTGGCCGAGCCAACCAGCCAGCCCCAACAACCACCGGCGGCGGCGCGAGCGGCAACCGCCGCACCAACCTCGGCGACTAACCCGGCGAACGACAACCGCGGGGCGCCCTCCTCTGGCCCGATCTTCGCGGCCATGACCGATGCCCAGCGCCGGATGCTCTTCCGCCTGGCCACCGAGCGCGGCATCGCGCCCGAGAACGCCAACGCCTGGCTCCTGGGCCAGTTGAAGGTGTCCGATCTGAGGGCACTGTCTCGCTCAACCGCGAGCGAGGCCATCGATCGGCTCAAGAACGGCAAGCCCAACGGCACTGGTGGCAACGGCGCGAGCGCAGGAGTAGCGTGATGGGGACCGCGGTTCCGCACCTGAGCGCGTCCCGGATCTCGCTATATCTCCAGTGTCCGCGCAAGTACGCCTTCCGCTATGTGGAGGGCGTCGTTGTGCCTTGGAAGTCGGCGAACCTGGCGTTTGGCTCGGCCGTCCATGGGGCTCTCCAGACCTTCCACGAGAAACTCATGGAGGGCCAGAAGTCTACGGCGGACGAGATCGCGCGCCTCTTCGTCTCGGACTGGTACGCCCAACTCGTCGACGAGATCCGGTTCAAGGATGGTGACGACGCCAACTCGGTTCGTCTCATGGGCGAGGCCTTGGTCCGCCTCTATGTAGAAGGTCACCAAGACCTCAGTGTGGTGGCGGTGGAGTCCGGCTTTCAGATTCCTCTCGCCGACCCGGCCACCGGTGAAATCCTTGGCCCCGACCTCAAGGGGTTCTTCGACCTGATACTCAAAGGTGACACCATCGTCGAGCTGAAGACCGCGGCCAAGGCATACGATCAGGGCACGCTGGCCCGACACATCCAGCTGACCAGCTACCGCTACGCGTACGCTCAGCTTCACAAACGCGATGCGACCCTCAAGGTCACGGCGCTGCTCAAGCAGCGTAAGCCGCGCGTCGAGACATACGAGGCGGTTCGCACCAAGGAGGACGACGCCTGGTTCGTCTACCTTGCCGTCGAGGCCAACCGGGGCATCGAGGCGGGCATCTTCCCGCCGTCGCCGTCGTTCCTCTGCGGCGACTGCGAGTACGCAGACCACTGCCGGAAGTGGCGAGGGTCAGCCAACACGAATCGCAAGCATGACGATCACCCACATCATCCAGTCGCCGCACCTGCTGCCGTGGCCGCGTGAAACCGAGAATGCCCAGGGATTCCTCGCTGGAGTCCCTGGGCCGCTCCTTCCTCCCGCCTGTCCATAGGCGCCGGAATGGTTCGGGTTCCGACGACGTCGGCGAAGGCCGGAGCAGGATGATCCATCTTTGCAGCTTCAGCAGGTCGCACACTCCGATAGTTTCCACAACCACTGTGCCCGGCGAAACAAATCACCACTGAACGCGTGTTCGTCTCGAATCTCGAAAGGGCGCTGAAGATCGACACGCGATTGACGCGCAGGAAAGGAAGTGAATCATGGCCTACGTCGTAGGCATTCTCAGCGAAGAAGAAGAGCGTGTTCTTGGTTCCCGTGGCTGGGATGTCGAGCCCGCTCCCCGCGAACTCGTTCCCGAAGACGCGGACACCAGCGCACCAGAATCGCAACGAAACCACTTCAAGATGGTTTGGGTCGACACCTCTATGTTTCAGATCATGAACGGCCCCGACTGGGACAAGCGAACGGCAGCCAACGAAAACGGCAGCGGGGATTACCGTGCCGACGGTCAGCGTGACTGATGTTGTGGTCCGCACACGCAGAGTGAGGATGCCACCTGTCCGAACTGCGGGGGACGCTTGAAACGCCGCCGCCGCAGTCCAGTAGGACCAACAGAACCTCGAACGGCCCCGGCGACGCGAATCACCGCTCGTGTTTTCGGGGCCTCCACCTTTTGCATCGAGGATGACATCTCGCTGTCCTTCTCCCGCCTGCTCGTAGGCGCCCGAATGGTTCGGGCTCCGACGAAGCCGGCCTCGTGCCGGGAGGAGAATTGCAATGTTCGCAGACGCCGCTCAGTCCATTTCACCGCCAGCTCTTTTCCATTCTCACGCCAATGAGCAGACCTTCGACGAGGTGTTCGACAAGGTCACCAGCCAGGCCGACCTGGCTCTCCCTGACCAGGTGCTGCCGCTCTCGCGCCTGCGCGCGACTACCGACGGATTCATCGACGCGCCGGGGCTGGGCCAGCTCAGTCTCACGACCTGGAGCCGACAGCAGCTTGCCAATATCCTGGGTATTCGCTGGGACCGTTGGTTCGCCAGCGATCTCGTGGCTCCCGCTGACCGCGCCGGGGAGATCAACCGCCGCTTCCAGCGCAGCAACGGTACCTGGAAGATCCGGGCGCGTAACAAGGCAACCGATGAACCCGCCGCGGGCGATGCCGTGCTCCGCGCCTTCGTCTCCCCGACGTACGCCCCCATTGATGACCTGCCGGTCTTCGAGACGCTTCGTCGCGTTCTGCCCGGCCATGTGGAGGAATTTCGGTTCGTCCGCCTCGATCTCACGCCGCAGTCCAGCCAGTACGCCGTGGTCAGTCTCGTTGAGGTGGACCTTGGCGTCAGAGGACCCGACCGTCACCGGAATGGGTTCCTCATTGCCAACTCGGAAGTGGGCGCCCGGTCGCTTTCCATCCTTACCTGGATTTGGCGACTGGTCTGCACGAACGGCATGGTGGCTGCCGCCTCTCAACTGTTCCGCATGGTCCACCGCCGCCGCAAGGACGAGTCGCTCGATGGCCGTGTGGCAGAAGCATTCAAGCTCCTGCCCGAGAAGTGGAGCAGGGCCGAGGCGGTTCTGCGTCGTGCCCGGCAGGACACCGTCGACGATCCTGGTGCCGTCCTGGAGGTGCTCCTCGAAACCAACCCACAACTGCACGCCATGTCCCAGGCCGTCTACGACGCCTTCGAGGAGGACCCCGAGCCGAACCGCTTCGGCATCGTCCAGTCGTTCACGCGGGCCGCCCAACGGTTCTCACCCGAGCGGCGCCTCATGCTGGAGGAGTTTGCGGGCGATGTGGCTGCCAGGGTCATGTCTCCGGCGGTGTCGCTTTGATCCGGCACGATCCCTACGCGGTTTCGCCGCCGGGGGAGCCGTTCGACTACATCGTCGACGACGAACCGCTCAGGCGGGCACCGCCTGGCAGCCCAACGCTGCTTGAGACCGCGCACTCGGCGCTCCGGCTTGCACCGGATTCGCTTTTCCGCAACTGGCGCAACGAGTGCGTGACGATCCGCGAGGAGATTGGGCTCGTCCACGGCCTGGGTCCCGTGGCGGTCCTGCACATCAATGGCGCGATCTTCCTCTACCCGCGCGGGTTCGGTGCCGATGTCCTCGATTTCGAGGCCACGGTCATCGATCCGGCGGAGGAGGCGATCGTTTCGGTAGGTGTGGGCGGTGCTCATCGCGCGCCTGTCCAGCGCAAGCTGGCCAAGGTGCTCGACTGGTATCGCACAGAGATCAAGCTCCGGGACAACAACTCGTCACCGCTCCTCACGGTCTTCGAGCTGTGGACCGACGGCCGGCCACTAAGGCGGGTGTCATGAAGACGCGCGTCCAGAGCATCAAGCTCCCGCGCGGCGACGTGCGGGAGTTGCGGATCTACCGCAACAAGCGCACGACCCGGCTCGTCGTCTATGACGAAGACCTGGCCGTGCCGCTCATCAAAGCCCAGCTCGGCACGCCCGAGCGCGAAGCGCTCAGGAAGGCGCTGGGCAGGGACAAATGAAACGCATCCTCAATACGGGCAGGAACCGAAATGGTTCCTGCTCTTTCTTTTCCATGGGCGCGCAACTCCGTCTGGCCACCGCCGATAACCAGGCATGCTCGAACACATCGCCGCGCTCCATGACGTCGTCCATGGTTTCTGCATGCTTGCATCCTGGTCATTCGCGATGGGCTACCGGGCCAGGGGAACGGCGTGCGTGGCTCGGGCAGCGGAGATCATAGTGTACCTTCAACAATTCTCTTCCTTGCCGAAGCCGCCGTGACCAGGGCCTGGATTCCGAAATGGGAGCGTGAGATTCTTTGGAGCGAAATGCGAACCATCAAACGCTACTCGAACCGCAAGCTGTATGACACTCAAGAAAGCCACTATGTCACCCTGCAACAGATCGCCGGGCTGATCCGCAACGGCGACGAGGTCCGGGTGATCGACAAAGACACCCAGCGCGACCTGACTTCGGCGACGCTGGCTCAGATCATCTTCGAGGAGGAGAGGCGCGGGCCGCAGCTACCGACATCGGGGCTTCGCCAGATCATTCAGGCCGGGCGGATTCCGTAGCGCCCCAGCGGCCGACCCCGCGAGTAGGCTTGGAGGGCGTTTTTCGCGGATCCAACGTGGAGGCCCGCCGGACGCCCACAAGATCGCTCGCCTACTGGTGTAGACGAGATTCCGACGCGGCTACACCAGCCGCTTCCGGCCTCTTCCCGCGCTCCTGGTCGATCCGCGCCGCGAGCGCGGTGCTAGCCTTGAAGTGGGGCAAGCGCTTCGGCTTGACCTCTACGATCCGGCCGGTCCGAGGATTCCGTCCCCTATACGCCCTGTAGCTCCGAACCTGGAATGTCCCGAACCCACGAATTTCGATCTTCTCGCTCCGACGGATGGACTGCTCCATGCAGTCGAAGATGGTGTTCACCAGCAACTCGGCCTGAGCTTTGGGCATCTTCCTCTTCTGGGAGATGCTTTCGATCAGATCGGCGCGGGTCATACCGCGGGCTCCGTGTCTACCTGAGCGATAGAGCCAGCTTCAGCCCAGCCGCCACACCCTTTTCGTGCGTCACCTTCTTCACGCGGGCGCGCTCCGCGGGTTTGAGTCGCCGCATGGTGCCCAAGTACCGCCCCTGGAGCTTGCGGGCTCTGGCCAGCTTTGGGTTGGCCTTGGCGGGGCGGCGCGCGGTGTTGGCGACGGGCGGCTGCTTGGTCGTCGCCGGAGCCGATCTTGCCGACGGCGGGGTCGCAGGGTTGGCCATGGCGGACGCGATCACGCTCTGGAGCCGGCGGGCGACACCCGCTTGGACCAGGGCGACGAAGCGAACGACGAAATCTCGGACAATGACTTCTACTTCGGGGGTTGGCATTTCGGCGCGAGTATAGCGGAAGTCAGTGGCGTGGGTTGCAATCTGAGAGCGGGGCCGTCCCAACCGCCTCTTCGCGGATGGTACAGCCCCGCTCGTTGTCTTCCCTCAGTTCTGGTCAATCCTTCTGCGGCATGGCCGGAATCCTCGCCACAGCGCCAGGAAACCAAGGACGAGCAACGACCAGAATCCAGTTGGTTCCGTTTCTGTCTTGCCTCCGCCGACCACGCACCCACAGCCACTGGACGGCTTGGCGTTCGTCACCGCGCCGTCGTTTCCAGCACCATCCTGCGAGTGCGTCTGGCCGCCGTCTCGTCCGACCACTTCGGCATCACGCATGGTGCCCGTCGCGGCGTCTGCGAACACAACCCCGCCGTCGGAAACCACAGAACCGGACGCATCGGATGCTGGTGTGATGACCGCTATGTCTGCGGCTCCAGGCATGGCATCCACCACGGCGCTGTCGCGCGACGCGATCGCGTCGACTCGAATCGGGAGATCCGGGATGACATCCAAGGTGGCGGCGTCGGCGACAGTGATAGGCGGAGCGGCGTCATGCTGCGGCTCAGGAGAGACAGCCGTGCCGGTAGCCGTGACCGTACTGGTTGTCGCGGTGGCGGTGTGGGTGACTGTGGCCGAGCCAGTGTTCGTGGCAGTCGTGGTGCCGGTTGTCGTGAGCGTATTCGTCGCTGTGGAAGTGGATGTTGCCGTAGCGGTTGGGCCGTCAGGCGCGGCATCGATGGGCGAATCAATGGTAGTGTCAGCGCCAGCGTCGCGGCTCGGCTCAGGCACGACGCCGAAGTAGATGGTCCACGTATCAGTAGAAGTCCGGACGTTTCCCGCCAGGTCGATGGCCTTGGCCGACCATGAGTGCGCGCCCACGGCGATGGCGGCGGTCGGGGTGGCGCAGACTTGCCCGTAGCCAGGGTCGGAGATGCCGTCGCGAACCATCGCGCCGTCGATCACAAGCTGGTAGTGGTCGAGGCCGCTCCCTGAATCGCTCGATTGGTTCCAGCAGAGCGAAGGCGTGGGCGAGACGCTCACGCTGCCGTCGGCGGGAGAAGCCAGCGAGAACGCGGCCGGCGCAATGGTGTCGACACTGAGTGCCGGTTTCTGGCGCGACCGGCGGAAAGCACCGGCGGCATCGACCGCATATACCTGCCAGGTGTGGGTGCCGTCCGTAAGCGCCACAGTTGGCGTCGCCGAGGTGGCTGTCGCGGCGATGTTGTCGATGGCGAGGCTCCCGTCGATCCAAATTTGATACTTGGCGAGTCCCGAACCGGCGTCAGTGGTGGCGTTCCATGAGAGGGTCGGTGTCGCGGTCACCGTCCAGCCGGAGGGACCGACTACGTCGAACGGCACCGGCGGCAAATCGTATCGAAGGGTGCGGCTCTCCGAGGGGGTTCGATTTCCGGCAACGTCGACGGCCACCACTTGCCAAGAATATGGTCCGCCGGTCACGCCCTGAATCTCCACCGAGTCGACGGACACGGCATTGAACGGCGTCGCTACGCCGGTGAATCTGAGCGCCGAGGAACTGCCGCCGGTGAAGTCATCGAACGGCAGGCTGGTCTTGAGCCACGGCCGGCAGTTTGTCGCGGGCGTGTCGCGAACCAGGCGAAATCCGGCCGCGCTGCCATCGGAGGCAGAGACCTGATAGGTCTGCGCCCCGCAGATGGACTCATGGAGAGCGAGAAGCGCATGCCCGACGTTCGAGAGATCAATCACGCCCGAGGTGGCGGTGCTCCCGATGGTTCCGGATGTTGCGAGGGCGTAGATGTCCAGGGCGTAGCTGTTGATGTCGCTCTGGAGGTCGCACGACCAGTTGTAGGCGCTTGGCGGGATCGGAGCCATCGTCCAGCCGGCGCAGGAATCAAAGCCGTCTAAGAAGATGGACTTCGGCGGGATCGGCGCAGGAGACGACAGGACGCTGGGGCCAAGACCTGTTGTTTGGGCCGTGCCATTCACCCATATTTCGAATCCGGCCAAGCCCGATCCACTGTCCGTGGCTCCGGTCCAGGAGAAGGTTGGCGTGTCCGTGCCCACCCAGGCGTTCTCGGCCGGCGCGACGAGCGTTGGCGCGGTCGGAGGAACGGTGTCGACCTGCACGCTCCAGGTTGAAGTCGACTGGCGGGTGTTGCCCGCGGGATCCTTGGCTACCACGTACCAAGTATGGAATCCCTGCGACAATGCCTCGGCGGCTGTGAGGGTATATTCATCGTAGCCACAGCCGGTTTGCACCGAGCGCCGCAAGGCGCCGTCGATGTAGAGATCGTGGCTGATGCTGCCGCAGTTGGTGTCCCCAACCCACGCGAATGTGCACGTCGGCGAGCACCACGCCCCGTTGGTCGGTGAGCTGAGGTCGAAGGTGTTGGGAAGAGTCGAGTCGATAGCGAAATTGGCGTCGCTCGTGTCGGTCCAGGCCGAGGTCGTCTCGAAAAGGATGCTTCCGGCCGCATCGAGCGCGTCGATGCGAACGCGAACGGTCGCGCTGTTGATGCTAGGAACCGTCCACGAATACGAGTTCGCCGTGCCCGCGATGCCGGTGGCGATCGTGTTGGGATAGGTCGCTCCGCCGTCGGTGGAGTAGAGCAAGCGGAAGGAGGCCGGCGGCTCTGTCACGCTATTGTTCGCCCAGGTGATGTTGTGGATGGTACCTCCGGCCCAAATCTCGCCACCGTTCGGGCTCGTGATGATCGCGTATTCCCGCCCGTCGTCGACAAGAAAATCGTCGACGTAAACTCCGTCGGCCGTGCCGCTTGCATCAGTCACGAGATGCAAGCGAAACCGCGCTTTGGCAATAGTCCCGAGCACGGATAGGTACTGGTACCCCTGATTCCAATTCGATCCTCGCAGACCGCCCCAGAGCCCCGTCCATGTTGCGCCGCTGTCGGTGCTCGCCTCCACGGTGAATGTGTCCCAATCCTGTGCGAGGGTTCCTTTGAGCCAAAACGAGACGAGTGCTCTGGAGGTGGCCGCGGCAAGATCTACATCCGAAACCATCGTCGCAGCGGTGTCCGTGTTGTTGGCATAGTTGCCACTGGGACTATCGGTCAGGCTGTAGCTGCCAGTATGGGCGTCAGAGATCAGCCTCCAAGTTCCCGTCAGGGTCCAGTTGGAGGTCCCGGACTCGAACCCATCACGAAAGACCGGAACGGCATGGGCTGGGCGGGCCATTCCCAGGCAAATAGTGCAGGCAGCGACAAAGGTACCAACGAGCACCTTGCCGACAGCAACCTTCGGGGCCGCCTCTGCGATAGGCGACCGGCGTCGAATACGAGCGGTCATGATGGCGGAACTCCTTGCCAGTGCGGCCGTTCAGATACCGACCCGCTGCTAGGGAACTTCCTTTGAGTTGACCAGCTTTCGCTCGCCCATGAGCTCCTGCGAATACGTGTCCTGGATCTTCTTGCGAAGGTAGACGAAATCGAACCGGGTCTTGGCGACGGCAGTGCCGGCGGCATCGACCTTCACGGGAATTTCGTACAGCGAAAGTTTCCACGTTCCGGGGAGCTGTGTATTCGCCGGCAAGAACGACAAGTAGCCCGTCGTCGTGGTGCCGGGGAGCAGTTCCGTGTTGGGTCCGATGAACCGCACGGTCGTCAGCGCATCAGTGACCTTCGCGGCCGCCGCGGGACACGCGCCTTGCCGGGCGAGGCTGCTGGGGCGCGTGGCGGTTGCCACGACCTCTTCCTTGCTCTGGGGTTCGATCTGGTTTTCCGCCGGGTCGAAAAGCCGAATGACCGAGCCCTGGAGCCGCACAACGTGGTCGGTCTGGTTGGTCAGCTTGATTTGGTAGAGCTCACCCGTCGCAGGAAGGGCGGTGACGGTAGTCGTTCCTACCGCACCGGAGAGCGCATCGACGGCGGGTTTTCCGTCCACGTCGCAAGCCGCCACCTCAACGCGAAACACCTCGGGCATCTGCTTGAGGTTGGGAACTTCGATGGTGAGGCCATCCTTGGAAAGCGTGCCGGTGTTGCCGGGAGCCAAGGCGGTCTCGGTGCGCACCTGGGTCGACAGGGTTGGACCACACCCGATGCCAAGGATGGGGGCCAGGACTAGGGGAAAGACGGTCAGGGGTCTGCGGGTCGGGGACATGATGAACTCCTCTCTTGAACTTGCGATCACCAAACATCCATCTGTGCTAAAACGCGCGCGCACTCCGCGCACAAGCCGCCTTGTGCGCGGAGTAGCTCGACCGAAACCGGCTTAGTCGGTACCGTGGAGGCACGCGATATGGACCAAGCCATCGGCGACTTCGCCACCCACCTGCGCGACCGAAACCGGTCCCCGCTCACCATCGCCCGCTACACCGACTTGCTTCGCAGATTTGTCCGTTTCGCCTGTAGCGAGCTTCACCAGGACACGGTCACCCCCAACCAGGTCGACAAAGCTCTGGTTGTTTTGTTCGTCCGAGAGGGTGGCGTGGCAGGCGCGCAAGCATCGGCCGCGACACGAAATTCTAGGCTGGCAGCGATACGAGCGTTCACACGGTTTCTGGTAGCTGAGGACCAACTTGCCCGCGACCCGACGGTCGGCATTCACTCAGCGAGCCTGCCAGAGCGAGCCCCGACCTTCCTGACCGCCGAGGAATTCGCCAAACTTCGGCGCGTGGTGGAGAGCAGCGCCGCCGAGTTCTACCTTCGGCGCGACCCGGCGATCCTGGTCACCCTCTGGAACACCGGCTTGCGGCTGGCGGAACTGCTTTCTTTGGATTTGACAGTGGTCGACTTCGAGGCCGAGGTGTTCCGCGCCGTGCGCAGGAAGGGTGGAAAGATTCTGCCCGTATACTTCAACGTCGATGTGGCGATCGCGCTCCGTCGGTGGCTATGGCAACGGAAAGAGTACCCGAACGCCGCTACCAATCCCGCCTTGTTCTTAAGCGACCGAGGCGGACGTTTGAGTTCGCGTGCCGTCGAGGACCTCGTTGGCAAATACGCGAAGCTCGCCGGCATTGAAAAACACGTAACACCGCATGTACTAAGGCACAGTACGGCCACGGCCCTGATCCGCGCAGG
>PMCR01000061.1 GCA_003155465.1 Myxococcales bacterium
TCGTAAGACAACGTAACACGCCGCCAGCGCCCCGGCAAGCCGACAGCTGGCAGCCGGCGCCCGCCCGGGCGCGAAGCAGGATTCTCCGGCTCGATGTGCGGCACGCCCGGGGTCAGTCGCTATCGCGGCTATCGACCGGGACGTCGATAACGTTGGAGACGGCGGCGTCGGCAGGCGTGGTGGATCCTACGGCACCGGGAACCAGCCAGGCGGTGCCGCGGTTGTCGTGGCGCCAGGATGGCCACGATGAATCGGCCAGGCCGGGGCTGCGAGTTTGGATCGCCATGACCTGCGTGCCCGAGATGTTGGGCGAGCTGCGCATGAGATACATCACACCATCGTCGTCGAGCACTACGTTTCCAGTCATACCCAAGCAAGAACCGCCGCCCAGATCGAAACGCCACAGCTCCTTCAGGTCGGACGAGTAGGCCAGGATCCAGTTGGTGGCGGGCGTGCCCACCTGCTGGCTCGCCTTACACTCGACTGTGTAGATCGTGCCGTCCGCGCCTGCAGCAAGGGGCCGGCCCTCAGCCGCGACCGGACCGGCAACCGTGTTGCCATTCGTATCAAAGAGCAGCAGCGTTCCGACTTGGGTACTGGTGGCAACGACGAGAAGTTCGCCCACAGCAATCACGCCCCCACCTCCCTTGGGCGTTCCAGACCACCTGGTAAGGCCGCAAGTATCGAAGACCACCATGTTGCCGTAGGAAACGGCAAGATTCCATGCTTCCGACCAGGCACCCCATTCCCAAACGAAACTTCGACCATCCGCAGGATCGACAAACGAGCCCAGTGTGGTCCCATCTTTGGTGTTGAGCGCGTCAGTTCGCGTGTCGCCAATCGCAAGGAAAAGTGCCATTCCGCCACCACCCATCACACGTGAAGCTATGACGTTGTCCCTCGGCGCTGCCTGGGACCAGATGGTGCTTCCATCCTGGGTTCGAAGAGCGAACACGCGCTGGTTGGAGGTCACGGCGTAGACCACTCCGTCCGGGCCGAGCACTGGAGGGGCGTAGTAGCCGAACTCCCCTAGTCCCCCCTGCGCCCCATCCCCGCCCTGCCAGCGCTTGTTCCCGTTCGCGTCGGCTGAGACAACACCATCTTGAGCCACGAAGTAGATGTTTCCGTCAAGGTCAGCCACCAGGCCCGATGGATATGAGCCGAACGGAGTAAGCCTCGCGGCCTGCGGGTTGGTCCCATCCCTGTTGAGAAAGTAGATGAACTGCCCAGCCTGCAGCGCCAGCCGGTTCTTGGACAGCACAGGACCGCCATCGGAGCTGTCCAACACCCCACCCGTCGCCTGGGACCCGTTGAAGTCGTCCATCGTCCAGAGCAACTTGGGTGCATCGACTGCCAGCGACGGCTTGACGGGGTGGGGCCCGCCTGCGCTCGGCCAGTCCTCGATGCACTTCGAGAAGCCGAGCTTGGATGGCAAGCCGCTGTCGATCCCGCTGTCTGACTGCGGGACGCGGGACTTGCTGCAGGTGCTGCTGGCCAGTGCGAAAACGAGCAAAACTGCGCGTACGCCCACGGTGCGGGCCCATGCCTCAACGTACATGCGAGCTTTCCATTTGCCGCGCGTGCGACGAGACAGGGCCAGTGTCAGTCGCTGTCAACGCTTTCGACCGGGGCGTCCGCGGCACCCGAGACGTCAGCGTCCTCCGATGTGGTGAAACCCGCTGCGACGGGAACCAGCCAGGCGGTGCCGCGGTTGTCGTGGCGCCAGGATGGCCACGATGAATCGGCCAGGCCGGGGCTACGAGTTTGGATCGCGATTACCTCGGTACTGTAGCTGTCGTTCTGGCGCTTCATGTACATCATCCCATCGTCGTCCAGCAAGACGTTGCCGATGATCGTTCTACAATACTCCCCACCCAGGTCGAACCGCCACAGCTCCTTCAGGTCTGGCGAGTAGGCCAGAATGCGGTTTACTGCCGGCGTCGCGTCTTCGCACCGGTAGGTGTAGATAGTGCCATCGGCTCCAGCGGCGATGGCCTGCCCCTCGAACTGTGTCGTGCTAGCGGCCACGGAGCCGTCAGCGTTGAGGAGTCGCCCCGACGTAGTCACCCAGGCACTCCCAATTCTCGTGCTTGTTGCGGCCGTGAGCAGTTCTCCCGCGGCAATTATCCCCGCGCCACCACTAGTGCTAGGGTCTTTGCTCCAATTGGACCACCGCAGGTTGCCGCACGTGTCGAGAACAAAGGCGTCGCCGATGGCAATTCCGAAAGTCCAGCCCAGCGCCCACCCACCCCACTGTGCTGTGAAGGCCACAATCTTGCCGTCAATCGAAACAACCAGGGTCCCGATGCTCTCTCCCGTCCGGGTGTCCAAGACATCGATTCTCTGGTCCCCCACCAAAACGAAGAGTCCCTTGCCTGCCCCGCCGAGGACTTGAGAGGTGACTCTGGTATCGCTCGGCGGCGACTGGCACCAGATGATGCCGCCATCCTTGGTGCGAAGGGCGCATACTTGGTCTGTCGAGGTAACGGCGTACAGCACATCGTCCGGTCCAAGCACCGCCGGGTGGTAGTAGCTAAACTCCGCCCCTGGGTGCGTCGCGAACGCCCTATTCCAGCGCAGTCCTCCGTTCGCGTCCACCGAGTACACACCGTCGTCGCATACGTAGTAGATGTTCCCATCGAGGTCAGCGGCCAATCCAGACGGGTAGGCCGCTATCGCGTTGTATTTCACCTGTTCTGACTTGGTTCCATCCTTGTTCAGAAAATAGATCAATTCGCCAGCCTGCACGACCACCCGGTTCTTCGACAACACTGGGCCACCGTCACTGAGTCCGAAACTGCTGCTGCTGTTGGTCTGCAGATCCAGCCTCCACGCCAACTTGGGCGCATCGACTGCGAGCGAAAGCTTCGTCGGGTGCGCTCCGCCGGCTGTGGGCCAATCCTCGATGCACTTCGAGAAGCCGAGCTTGGATGGCAAGCCGCTGTCGATCCCGCTGTCTGACTGCGGGACGCGGGACTTGCTGCAAGCGCCGCTGGCTAGGGCGACGATGAGTAAGGCTATTTCTTTTTTGGACAGACCTGCTGGTCCTGCTGAAGTCGACATGCGATATTCCTCTGAATGAAGTCGGAGTCGTTGAAGTCCCTCTGGTCGATGTCGGCAATGCCGTCCGCGTGCGGGAAGTAGACATTCCCTGCGCCACTGGTGGTCAGTCCACGGACGGCCCCGCCTGCGTATGCCAGGACGATGCCTGCTGGCCACTTGACGGTGGTGTAGAAGACACTGTCACCCAAGAAGACAAGTCCATGCTTCGTGTCGCGCGGGTCGGTTGGGGGCTTGGCACCGGGGTTCTTGGGGTCCAGCGGCCAAGAATTCCCCCGGGTGAAGCTAAACCAGGGGAACGCCGGGGCGTCCGCTGTGTTTGTCTGCCACGTCAGGTAGAAGCGGCCCGCGTTCGGCGCGCTGGAGACACCCGGGTCTTCCGGTCGGAAAGTGAGCCCCACCCGGCCGATGTCAGCCGAACGATAGCTGCCGTGCCAGGACCAGATATCGATAGGCAGGCGCGTCCATTCGGTCACCAAGGCTGGGAAGCTGTAGGGCGAAGAGCAGCCGCCCGGCGCAGGACAAGGGACGGTCACGGTGCCATTGACCATCTTCACCCCTTCTTTTAGCACCGCCAATTCCAGGGTATGCGTGCCAGTCATGTCCATGCTGGGAATGGCTGCAACAAGCAACTCGTGTTGGGGGAAGAGACCGGAACTGTCCAAGATGTAGCCACGGGTCGCTCCAATGGCTGTGCCTGGTACCATCTGGATGGCCGCAGCCGTAGTGCCTTCCCAGTACTGGACGGCGGCTGTGGTGGTCCATTTGTCGGAAGCAGGGTCGTATTCCCACATCCTGAGAAATGTCGCGAGGCCCAGCGGCCCCGCGACCCCGGCGTATACCCGGATCCTGCCATCGTGAGAGGTTCCGTAGTCTGGCTCCACCACGGCTGTGGGCGGTCCGGCAACAATGCCCCCGCCCAAGGCGCCCCCGACCTTTGCGCCTGTTGGGGAGAGCCCCTGGTAGTAGAGAAGATGGTCGTTGGCGTTCTCGTAGACAACGATGTCTCCCGCCGCCGTCATGTTTGCCACGGGTCCGCTGGCGTCTCCCACCTTCTGCCATCCATACACATGCTCGCAGGGGTCTGCCCCCGTGTCCGTGCACGGGAACGAGGCGCTGTAGAGGGACTTCTCTTGGCCAACGTAGCACTTCATACCAGTTCCGCCACGAATCAGAGTCCCAGTCGTGCCGGCACTCAGGGGATGGTAGCCGCGGGCGGTCATCTCCGGATCGCAGCCCGCGCTCTTTCTCACACCGGTGCGGTCATCAAAGATGCGGTTAACAAACGCCTTTACTGTACCCCCGGGATGAAAGACTCCGTCATTGTCCCAATCGATCGCGCCGTACGTGGCGCTGCTGGCGTCCGCGTCGATCTTGAAGAAGAACCTCGTTCCCAAGAGGTCCAGGACCCACGAATCCGGCTGAACACCAAGTCTCGCCATTCCTGCCATCTCATCCATCTTCGTTGTGTTGAGCACCAGGTCGGGCAGAAGGTCCAGGTCGCTGGCCAGGAACCTACCGTGTGAGAAGGCCGGGGAGTGTCCCCCTGGGGCCAGGTACGGGTGGGCCGTATAGGCGTAGTTCATCGTACTGATGTACTGGGGTTTGCAGTTGACGTCGACGTCGTCGCCTTCGTTGCGGCCCCAGTGAGCAAGCCCAAGGAAATGACCCGTTTCGTGTGTTGAGATGCCGGGGTCCAAGCTGAATTTCGTACACAGGCCCCAGTTGATCCCGCCGCCCGCGCCGACCACGTCGGAGATGGCGTGGTGGAAAAATGAATATCGAGTTCCGCTGCAACTGCTGGGACTGGAGCAAGTCAAGAAACCCTGGCAAGCCGTGTGCCCGTAGTAATCATCCTCGGCGCTGATGCCGTCCGCCAGGACCGTGGCACCACCCCAGTTGCCAAAGGTGTAGTTGTCAGTCGAGGCGCTGGGGCCGATGTCCGCATGGACACGCAAGTCTGTTCCAAACCACCGTACGTAGTCGCGGGCCATCGTGGGCGTGTACTGGAAGGCGTCCTTGTCGCGGAAAGGCGGGAGGGGGTGCCCAGGCTTGCACTGGGGGTCCGTATCCGGGCAGTTCGCGGCCCAGTCGATCTCGGTGAACAGGTCCTGCTGCTTTGGATCAGCGCCGTAGTACGGGAACTTCCGCTGGTTGACGTAGCCGGGGAGATACTTGAAAATGGGAGAGTCGGCGATGCCGAGGACCTCCCAGCCGTCTTGGATTCCGTCACCGTCGGTGTCTGGGCTGTTCGGGTCGGTTTGCAGTGCGCTCTCCAACGAGTCGCCCAAACCATCATGATCGCTGTCCCGACCCCAGTGAATGTCGATATCCCAGACCACGGTAGTCGTGCCTCGCCGAGGTGCAGGCAACGGGGTGCCCCCGAATCTGGCGGCCTGGTTGCTGCGCCGGGCGGGCAGGATCGTGCAATGGCCGTCCGGACACGGTTTGGGATTGGTGCAGAGCCACGACATCCTCCCTACCCCGCTGTCGTCATCGAAAGCGATGGGCACGTCATCGTCCAGGACCAGCAGTACAGTGTCCTCGGTTCCACCCTCGCCGGGTGGAACTTCCACCGTGGTCACGTGCGAACCCGCGGGCAAGCCGCCGGGCACGTCGATGCGCGGTCCAGGGGCGATGTCGAAATGCCCCAGGCTGGACCTCTGCACGCTGTAGCCCTTGGCAGGGTCGGTAGCAGCGACCGTGATGGGCACCTGTGTCTGCGATGGGGTGCCAGGACGGCCGCGAACCACCACCACCACACGAGTCAAACTCGAGCTACCCACCACATTGACATACGCGTTGACCCATTCGGGGCCTTCCCTATACCCTGGGCGGCCCTCTCCCAGGAATACTCCGTCCGGGTGGGAAAAGACGTCCAGGAACACGTCAGGATACTGCACACCAGTGACCGCCGGTTCCTCCACCTCGATCGCGTAGTAGATGTTGGGCTGCAGGGCCATCCAGATCTGCCCTATGGTTTCGATATCCGCGCCCGGAGGGGCGCCGCCGTCCGCTGTCGCCCCGCCGTCGGGGGGCGCACCGGCGTCGGCCGCGGGAGGGTATTGCTTGGCGATTCCGGAGTTCGCGTGGGCGCTGGACGCACCGACGGCCAGCAAGCCAGCGACAAATATCGTCGTGAAGATGCGAGTTCTGGTTGTCATTGCCGTCTCCTACTGCTGTGCCAGGGGGTCGAAGAAGACCCGGTCCGGATCGGCCTGTGGGGTAAAGTTGCCGTTCACCTCGGGACTGGTTATCAGCTCATTGGGGTCGACAGGCGTGACGGGTTCGCCCCCGGGATCTTGGGGCTCCTCGGCCGGTGGCGGAAGCTTGCTGCCGTCGCCGAGCTGCGCGATAGGCACCAGCGGGCCGGGATCTGCCGGCGGGGGCAGGACTACGATGCCCTGGTCATCCGGGTAGCTCTGCACGATCTGGATCTCGACGTTGGGCGTGCCGGTATCGCCAGAGACCACGTGCAGGCCGATGTTCGTAACCGCCAGGACGGCGTCGGGCAAGCTGCCATCAGAGCAAGACTGCAGCAGGTACATCTGGCCCAGTGTCTTGTCCTCGATCGTCGCCGCCTGCGCGACTGACGAGGCCCCGTGGTAGGTGCAGGTCACATCCACGCAGGTGGTCGCTGAGTGGAAAGTGAGGATTGCGGTACCGGTCCCGGAAAGGCCGTCCGTCACGGGAATGATGAGAGGCAAGGTGAACTGCGTGGGCCCGGGGAATGTCTGCGCCCCATCGGTCGCTGTTCCCGTTGAGGAATCAAGTGAACCAACGACTTTGATCGAGACATGCGTTGCGACCGAGGACACCGGATCCGCGGTGCCGATGCAAGCTCCGTCCTGGCACTTGTCCTGCTTCGTGCATGGGTTTCCGTCGTCGCATGGGGTGTTGTTGGCTGCCTTCGCGTCCGCGGGGCATGTGGGGCTGGCGCCGTCACAGTTCTCTGGCACGTCGCAGGCGCCGACCGCAGGCCGGCAGACCGTGGACGCAGGAAGAAACACGTCAGCAGGACAGGTTGCGCTCGTGCCGGAACAGATCTCCGCAGCATCACAGGGGCCTGCTGACGGACGGCAGACCAGCGACGCTTGCAGGAACCCGTCAGCCGGGCAGGCCGCGCTGGTGCCTGTGCAGTTCTCCGCCAAGTCGCACGGCCCGGCGGCGGCTCGACAAACGGTCGTCGCCGGGGCAAGAACGTTGGCCGGGCAAGCGGCGCTCGCGCCGGTGCAGGTTTCCGCCAAGTCACACGGACCAGCCGAAGCACGGCAGACGGTCGTTGCCGGGGCAAGAGCGTCAGCCGGGCAGGCCGCGCTCGCACCGGTGCAGGTTTCGGCCAAGTCACAAGGACCGGCAGAGGCTCGGCAAACCGTCGTTGGCGGCGCAAGAGCGTTAGCCGGGCAAGCGGCGCTCGCGCCGGTGCAGGTTTCCGCCAAGTCACAAGGACCGGCAGAGGCACGGCAAACCGTCGTTGGCGGAGCAAGAGCGTCAGCCGGGCAAGCGGCGCTCGCGCCTGTGCAGGTTTCGGCCAAGTCACAAGGACCGGCGGAGGCACGGCAAACCGTCGCTGCAGGGACAAAGGAGTCCGGCGGGCAAGCCGGGCTCGTCCCGTTGCAGACCTCGGCCACGTCACACGGGCCGGCTGCCGCGCGGCAGACTGTCCCGCTGCTCTTCAGACTCCAGGCCGTCTGGCTGGTAGCAGGTGTGCATTGCTGACACGTATTGGCCGGATTCGTGGCGCCGGCCGCATAGCAAGCCCCGTTGATGGCACAGTTCCCGGCCGTGACCGTGTGGGTGCAGCCGCCAGTGCCGTTGCATGCGTCCGTCGTGCACGCCAGTCCGTCGTCGCAGCTATAGGTCGTCCCGCTGCATATGCCGCCCCGGCAGATGTCGCTCACCGTGCACGCATTCGCGTCGTTGCATGAAGTCCCGTCTGCCTTTGCCGGGTTCGAACACACCCCGGTCGTCGGATCGCACACCCCGGCCGTATGGCACTGGTCGAGCGCCGTGCAAGTAACCGGGGTCCCGGCTTTGCATTTGCCTGCGCCGTCGCAGATCTCTGCACCGTTGCAGGTATTCCCGTCGCTGCAGCTCGTCCCCGACGCAGCCGCTGGATAGCTGCAAACCTCCCCTGTGCAGGTGTCTTTGGTGCACGGATTGCCATCGTTGCAGAATTGCGCGCACTTCAACACCGCCAACCCACTTTGAAAGGTGACCTTCGAATCCATGTCCACGTAAACATCTTTCCCCACCAAGGCACCGGTCACGGTATTCCGCTGCCCCATCTGCAGCGTCCCGTTGGGAACCAGCATCACCCCCAAAATGGTCGCATCGTTGCCAAACACCGCCGCCTTCGGTGTCTCGCTCAGCCCACCACCGGTGCCGTTCTTCCCGGACACCTCAATGCGTAGGTCGGCCGCGGTCAGGGTCACACCAGTCGCAGCCCCGATCCAGACCCGGGCAAGCGTGCTGAGGCGCCCCGTCACCCGTCCCGCCACCCGTACCTGCACCGCCGCCATCGCCTCGATCCGCACGTCATCGTCAAGCTGAAGCGATGCCATGTGATACACGCCGCCCTTCAAGCGCAAGATGCCCTTGGTGCCGATGCTGACAGCCCCGTAGCTGCCCGGCGAAACCACCACCGTGGAAGATGGGTTCACTGTCAAGGCCGTGGTCCCCGCGAAGACCGGCGCCAGGGCTGGCAAGGCCGGCATGGTTGTGGGGAATGCGTATTGCTTGGTGTACGTCCCACCATTCTGGACCGTGAGCGTCTTGGTCTGGACGTCCCCCACCTTTGCACCCTGCAACAGCACCCTATTCGCGATGGTGTTGTGGGTCGTGTCCACTTGAACGCCAGCTACCAGAGCCAGCTCGTAGCCGGTAACCAGGAACGGCCCCGTGCCCGCCACACGCACCCCGATATCGCCGCCGGTAAGGGTCGTCCTGTCGCGCAGTGTGGCGCTGTTCTGCGCGTACACCCCGAAATTGGTAATCTGCGGGTTGGAGTTGAGCGCCGCAGGGGGCGCGCTCTCGACTGCGGCACCTGGAGACTCTTATTGCGAGCACCCAGCCACACTCATGGCGAGCACCGCGACGGCGACCGCCGCCCTCAGCTCCGACGAGAAACGCGCGCACGACCGGCCAGCAGCGGAGAGATTTCTCATGTTTTGCTCCCAGGTAGATGGACACCAGACTCGCCCAACCCGTTCCCCGCACTACCGAGCGACCGCCACCGCCACCACGAAGCCGTCACATTATCGCAAACTGTTCTCGTGGAAAAGTGAAGAGTTGGAAACAACACAGGCAGGACTGTGCCGAACGCGCCGACGCATTCCGGCAGCGGACGCGCATTCCGGAGCCGAGATCGGGCGCGCCGACG
>PMCR01000235.1 GCA_003155465.1 Myxococcales bacterium
CGTCAGCAGGGCGTCGAAATTCTGCGTCAAGCCGCGCTATTTGAAGGCGTGCCTTACTTCATCCCCAGCCTGGTGGCCCGCATGCTGACCAAGCAAGGAAGCCAGGATTTCGCCGTTCGCCATCTCGAACAGGCCTACGCCGTGGCCACCAACGAAGAAGCGCGCACCCAGATCCGCCTCAAGCTCACTCAGCTTCGGGGGCGCGATGTTGCCGAAGACCTCGCGGAGAGGCAGCGCGAGTTTCAATTCCTGGTCGATAACCGCTATCCTGACTTCCCCGAGGCGTTCTCGCTCATTATCGGGCCCAAGATCACGTCGAACGGCGCTTTGGCGACACCGATCCCCACCACCCACCGCGAACAGGCCGTACCATGAAATTCCGCGTCCCCCCCTCAAGCGCGCTGGTGCCCAACAGCGAGTTCGATCCCCTGCCCTACTACTACCGGCCTGTGGTCGGCCATATCTACCGACATCGCCTGCGGATGGGTCTCCGCCTCGTCCCCAGCGGTGGCCGGCGCGTGCTCGAAATCGGCGTCGGAAGCGGGATCCTGGTTCCCAGCCTAACCGCCGGCTTCCCCGAGTATGTCGGCACGGATCTGCTGCTGGCTCGCGGGCTTCCATCCCTGGTCGAACCCGGGTGCCGTGCCACCTTCGAGGTGGCAGATCTCCTGGATCCCAACGCCGTCCCCGCTGGCGCCTTCGACGTGGTGGTGTGCCTGTCGGTGCTGGAACACATTGCCGACTCTGAAGCGGCAGCCACCTGTCTGGCGCGCGCCCTGGCCCCCGGCGGCACCCTGGTGGCGGGCTACCCCATGGTGAATCGTTTCATGGCCGCCTGCTTTCGCATGCTCGGGTTCGGGCACATCGAAAAACACCACGTCACCACCCCAGCCCAAATCACGACAGCACTCGGCCGCCAGTTGCGGTCCGTCGGACGCATCAGCCTGCCTATGTTCGCGCCGCAGTCGCTTTCGCTCTATGAGTGTACCTCCTGGACGAATCGCTAGGTCCGTTCAATCACCGCCAGCAAGCGGAACCCAATCAGGCGGTACACCACAGCCGGCAGGCGATCCTCGATCGCCAGCAGAACGCGCCAGAGCCAGAGGGGCAGCAAGGGTGGGCGCGAAAAACCGCCGGTGGCCGGGTAGCTGAGTCCAGCCATGCGCTCGAAGCGCACTATCTTCAGCATGGGGGAAAGCTGCTCCAGCTCCCGCCGTCCCCCTTTTCGGCAGAGCAAAGTGGAGATGGCCTGGTTGGACGCAAAGGGGTCCTTGTCGAGAACGCCATGCTGCGCTAGGGGCTGCACACGCATGTTGACCGGCTCCGGGTGGAAGAGTCGGTAGACGACAGAAGACACTGGGCTGATGTACGGCTCGCAAAGCACAATCCGTCCACCTGGTCGCAAGACGCGCATGGCTTCCTGGAAGAACTTCGCGGGCGCCGCCAGGTGGTGGAGCACGTCGAACATCACCAACGCGCCGACTGATCCATCCGTAAACGGCAGATGGTCGGCCGACACGCAGCGATCGTGCCAGGGCGCCCTCACGATGTCGCTCAGTTCCAGATCTGGGATGAACTCCCGCGCAAAGCCAGGTCCGGATCCGATTTCGATCCAAGGCCCCAGATCGCGCGCCGGCAACGCCCTACGCATGCGCGCGTACCAGCGCCCGTAAAGCACCCGCAGGGGCTCGTTCGCTCGCCAGGCTTGCCGGAGCACCTCAAAGCGCGCCAGCACACCCTCGCAGACCTCGGGCGACAACTCCACCGCCGCGCGTTCACACATACTTGAGCTTGCGGGCGGCCACGGCCGACATCTTGAGCAGCAGCCAGCCATGCTTCCAGCGCGAGATGTTGGTGGAGCCGTAGAGACGCTCGCGGTAGCGAACCGGAATCTCGACGATCTTCAAGTTCAGTCTTGCGGCTCCGAAGATGAGATCGAAATCGCCGAAGGGATCGAAGTCTCCGAATACGTGCCGCGCAGCCGCCAGCCGCTCGTAGTCGCGCCGCCTCAGCACCTTGGTCCCGCACAGCGTGTCCTTGATGGGCTGCTGGAGCAGATAGGTAAACAGGTGGGAGAAGGCGTGATTGCCGACGCGGTTGAAGAAGCGCATCGCC
The DNA here is from genome assembly GCA_003155465.1 of Myxococcales bacterium. The sequence continues at coordinate 2,116 of PMCR01000235.1, forward strand.
CCCGGCTGCATGGGATAGACCAGGCGCGTCCCCTGCACGAAATCCCCCAGCCCCCGCGCGATGACGTCGTAGAACACCGGTAGCTCTTCCGGCGGCACGGTCAGGTCGGCGTCGAGAATCATCAGCACGTCGCCGGTTGCCTTGCCGAAGCCCAGCCGCACGGCATCGCCCTTGCCCTTGCCGGTCTGCTGGTAGGCGGACAACTTGAGCGGGCCCCGATACTCATTGATCGCTTTCTCTATCGTCTCCCAGGTTCCGTCGCTGGAGCCGCCCTCAACAAAAATCAGCTCGGTGGACGAACCCATGACCGGCGTTCGCTCGATGGCGGCCGCCACGTTCCCCGCTTCGTTGCGCGTTGGCACGACCACGCTCACGGAATGCGGCCGGGGCGTTGCGATGCTATCTCGCCGGCGCAACGAATAGAGCCGATAGAGCGAAAACCGCTCGACCAGCGGCAATTTGGCCAGGTAGCGGTTGACTAGGGTGGAGAGGCCCGGCATCTGCAGAGGGAACAACAGGCGGTCCTCGAAGCGAACCATCTCCAGGCCGGTGATGTTGAACAGGTTGTGAAAATCGCTGTGTGACAGCCAGTTCGACGTGGGAGCCGGCGTTTTCCAACCAACCACCTCTGCCGCCTGAGCGGCAAACTCCCAAAGGTAGTTGTACGCCGTCAGATAGATCAGCCCGTGCTCAGTCAAGCGATCGCGGAGACTCTCCAGCCAGGCCCGCACGTCCGTCACCGAGTGACACAGACGATCGCAAATCACCGCGTCGAATTGTTGACCGGGTGGCAGACACTCTACCTTGCCCACCTCGAAAGCCACTTCCGGATGGCGACGCTGAGCTTGCTCCGCCAAATCGGTCGAGGGGACAATCCCCACTCGTTCCGGGTTGGGCAAGGCAGCAATCAGGTCACCGGTGCGGGAGCCCACCTCCACGACCGATGCGTCGGCCGGTATCCAACGCCGCAAAGTCGCGCGCAAGTCCTCATCGAGAAAATCGCGAGCGGCCGGGTGGCGAGGGCGCTCGAAGGCCATCCGATGAAAGTAGTCCGCCCATGCCGCCGCCAGCGCCTCCGGGGAGCCAGGACGAAGTTCCGCAGACAACGGGGATATTTCCGAACCAGGCATGGGGCAGACCTAGAAGTCCATATCCACCAGTGGGAAGATCTTCTTGAACCGCTGGCCCGGCTTGAGAATGATGATCTCATTGCGCTCGATCATCAGGTCGGAGTTGGTGAAGGTGATCCTGTGCTTGCCGCAAGCAAGGCTGTAGTCCATGAGCGGAGTGCTCTTGCCGGTCGGCTTGCCGTCGATGGACACCTCGGCCCAGGGCTTGGAACCGATGCTCGCCACGCAATCCGCTCCGCCCCCGGCCCCCAGCTTGGACTCCTTTTCGAAGACATCCTCGTCGCTCGCCGCCTTGCCCCGCGCTTTTCCGCCTCCTCCGGCCCGCTGGCCGGCCGAGCCGTCATCGCTGGCCCCCTCCCCTCTCCCGCCCCTGCCTGCACGGTGCGAGCCGGATGATGGCTTCTCTCGGCCGTCGGCCATTGCGCTTCCACCTGGTGTCTGCGCCGACGGCGAAGGGGCAGGCGCGCTCGGCTGTCGCAGCGCAGCCGCTCCTCCAGTTCGTCCTGATGCCGACCCGCCAGCACCCGCAGTCTCGCGAGCGGCCTGGATCTTCAGCGTCTGACCTGGCTCCTGGTAGATCTCCTGGCGCCAATCCTTGAAGTGCGAATCCCCTTTGATCTCCAGAACATGGCGGCCGGGCGTAATGCGGGACGCCCTGAAGTTGGTCATGGCCTGTTTCCCGGTCCCATCGACAGCAAAGGCCCGTCCGTCCAGCCAGACCAGACCGCCGGGCGGCTGGCTGGTCAATTCAAACCCAGTGTCGGGCGATGCCTCCAGCTCGATCTCCACACGCTCCACCTGCGCAGTACGAACCTCCACGTCCTGCTCACGCGACACGTACCCATCACGCGCGACGGCCACGTGGTAGATGCCGGGCCGCCGCTCGATAACGTAAGGCGGGCCCTCGCGGAGAGCAACCCCGTCGACGGTCACTCGCGCGTCCTGAGGCTTGACACCTATCTGCATCTTCCCCGACCGGGTCAGGTACAGATAGGCACCCCCGCCTCCGAGAGCCATGAACGCGAAAAAGAGCAGGTAGTACTTGATACGCGAGGGCGGACGCAAGGACAAGGCGGCCGCGGCCGCCGTCGCAGCGTCCATCCCGCCCGACAAGCGCGGCGCTGGCATGCCGTAGAGCTGGCCGGGCATGCCAGCACCGGGAAAGGCCGGCGGCCCTTGGTCGAACCCCGACAGCGGCTGTGCCGGGAAGAACGACGGCGGTGCAGGCACGGCAGGCGCGAGAGAACCCGGGATGGGCGCGTTGGGTGCGCCCACGCCCAGCAAGGTCTGACGCAGGGCCGGGCGTGGCGCCTCGGGCGCAGACGGCGCCCCCAGCGGGGCAAACAGGGGCCGACCCATCGGCGGAGGAGTTTGCGGCGTCGGACGGGAAACCGGCGAAGGTGCCGCTGCTGGTCGTGGCAAGTGGGATGGCCCCGGCGGCGACGCGGACCTGACCGGCGTGGCCCCAGAACCCCCTGCCGGTCGGCCTGGCTGGGGCAAGGGGAGAGCGCCGACCGGCGGAGTCCCGCCCACTCCCATCACGGTCTGACGAAGCGAAACAGGCGGATCCTCTTTGTGGGTCGGAGCCTTCTCGGCAAACGTCGATGGCGCGGGGAACGCTTCGGCCATGTCGGCCAGTGAGGCCGCAGACGGCGCGGCCGCGACGGTCTTGTCTTCGTTGGATAGAAAACCATCCTCGGCCAGGGCGGCGGCCGGCGTATCCGAGCCGGGTGGTCTGTCGAAAATCGCCGTCTCCAGTTCATCGTCGTCCCAGCCCAGCGCCTCGTCGCCCTTCGCCCGAGGCGAGGCCCCATGTGCCAGCCCCAACGACTCGGTATCGGCTTCAACGGCTTCGATCTCTTCAAGGTCCTCGGACGCAGCGATCTCGGGAACCTCGTCGACCACCAAACCAGCTGGGAATGTCCGCTTCATCCAAACCGACAGATCCTTGCGCGACGAGAACTGGCCGACGGAATACAGGAATGCCTGCAGGTCATCGTGCAGGTCAAGAGCGTTCTGGTAGCGGTCCTCCACGTCCTTGGCCAACGCCTTGAGCACGATACGTTCGAGCGGCTCAGAAATCTGCGCGTTGAATGAGGACGGCG
>PMCR01000236.1 GCA_003155465.1 Myxococcales bacterium
CCAGTTTACCCCGCGCGGCTGCGGAGGGCGGAACGCAGCGCTCCAAGGAGGCTGAGGAACAGGGAACCCATCGGGTGATTATCCAAGATGGCGAGGCATGGCGGCTAACCCCACTGTCCATCATCGCCATCGTCGCAAAACACACGTCGCGGACGACGTCTTGGCGAACCACAGGTCTCTCTCCTCGCCCTTCACGTCACAGCTTGATGTCCCCGCCTGGGTCACTCTCGCCCAACCGCTTGCGCAGGGCCGCGGCGTCGTCGGGCGGAGCCGGCGCCAGCGCCACCGAGATGCGCAGCCACTGGCCCTCACGCGCGTCGGCCGGCAGCAGCCCGCGCGGCAGATGGAATACCTCTTCGCCGAGGACCAACCGCGCCACGCGGTCCTCTACTTCGTCGATGAACACGATGTTTTCCGTGGCTGTCATGGCACCTTGAAAACCTCCTTGCGTCCGTGCACAAGCACCTCGATCTGATTCCCGTCGCTTTCGATGGTTATCGGTCCATCGAGGTCGGTGCGGAACACGCGCGTGCCCATGCGCGCGAGGCGGCCCAGCGTCTGCGCATCGGGATGGTGGTATTCGTTGCCCGCGCCCACACTCACCACCGCGATCAGGGGCTGCACCGCCTGGAGAAACTTGGGCGTCGACGAATAGCGGCTGCCGTGGTGGGCCACCTTCAGAACTGCGGCGCGAAGGTTGGCTTGCCCGTCGAGAAGTTTTCTCTCGGTCTGGGCTTCGGCATCGGCCGCAAACAGAATGCCTAGCTTGCCGAAATCGATCCGTGACACCACGCTGTTGGCGTTGACGTTCGATCGTGCGTTGGTGATGGGCGGCTCGGGCGGGCCAAGCAGGGTCATCCGCGCGCCCTCGCCCAGATCTATGGTGCGCCCACGTTCCGCCTGACGAACCGGCACGTGCTGCTTGTCGAGCAGGGCGAGCAGTCTTCCATATTCCTGGATTTCGTGTGGATAGGGCGCGTCCAGGAACATGCGGGTACCATGCTTGTCTATAGGCGCGAGCAGGCCACCCAGGTGATCCGCATGGCGGTGGGTGAGAAACACCAGGTCCAGTATCGCGATCCCGCGCGCATTGAGGAACGCGACCACGGTGTCCCCGGCTTCCGCCAGGCCGCCGTCGATGAGCAGCGTCTTTCCAGTCGGCGACGTGACCAGTGCGGCATCGCCCTGTCCGACGTCCATGAAATCCACCCGCAGTCGCCCTGTCAGCTTCGGTCCCTGGGCAGCCGCGCCCCGGCATCCCGCCAGCCATGCCAGCGCCAGCCAGGCCGCCAGCGCGAGCCTCGGCTGGCGGCCAAGCGGACGCCCACCCGAAAACTGACGAAGGTGGGACATTTGGGCAGGCTAACCCTGTGGTGATGACGCAGGCAAGAAATGGGATGATGGGCATACGTTAGTTTTCGGACGGGCTCGCGAAAAGGTGCGTGCCGGCGCGTGCTCTCTGGTGCGGCTTTGCCCACCGCGTCCGGCCGGCCAGCCGGGCATCGCGGCCAGTCCGGCGCGAGCGAGGCGATCGAGGAGGCTTCCCACTTTCTGACCCGTTCGGGTAAAGTCACTACGTGACGTCATGCCTGCGTCTCTGGATTTTCGCAGTCGTTCTGGCGAGCGCCGGGCTTGCGTGTGTGGTTGACCGTTCGGGGCTGGCGACGCCGCAGCCTTCGGGCGTCGGCGGCGAACCCGCCGCCATTGCGGCAGCCGGTGGCGTTCCGGTGGATGACCGGGATGGTGGCGCTGGCGGACAGGCCGGAGCGTCAGCGACATCCCTGGGCGACGCGAGCGGCGGCAGCAGGGGCGACCCGGGTGGGGCCGACGGAGCGGCGAGCGGCGGCAGCGTGGGTGACCCGGGTGGGGCCGACGGAGCGGCGAGCGGCGGCAGCGGGGGCGACCCGGGTGGGGCCGACGGAGCGGCGAGCGACGGCAGCGGGGGTGACCCGGGCGTGGCCGACGATGCGGCGAGCGACGAAAGCAGCGGGGAAACCGGCGGGGCAGGGGATGCTGGCGGCGATCTGAGCATCACCGGCGACGCGGGCACCGACGCCGCATCCGAGCCAACCGATGCAGACCGGTGCGCGGGAAAGGGCGGAACGTACGTTGACGACACATGTGTATTTGATTGCAGCGCGGCCGGCAGCTGCGCATCCGTGGTGACGTGCCCGTCGCCCACCACCTGCCGAATCACATGCGGGCAAGATGGCTGCGCGGGCGGGATCGATTGCAGCAAGGCCACCGGCTGCGACATCACCTGCGCTGAATCCAAGTCATGTGCGGGCTCGATCAGCTGCGCGGGTCGTTCGTGCACCGTGGCTTGCGGTGGGCGTAGCGCCTGCGGCAGCGGCGTGCACAGCGTCGCTGCCAAGACTGAGATCACCTGCGCCGGCGACGGAGCCTGCGGCTCGGCCCTGGTTTGTTCGGGCGATTCCTGCGCGTTGACCTGTTCGGGAAACGGGTCGTGTGCTGGCACCACGAGTATCTACGCGGGCACGGGCAGCGCCAATTGCACGGGTCAGAAGTCCTGCCAGGGTGCCGTGGCCTGCTCGGCTGGAATTTGCCAGATCGGCTGCACGGGCTCGCAAAGCTGCTCAAGCAGCGTTTGTTGTTCGGCCGGAACCTGCTCGCTTCAGCCCCCCAAGCTCACCTGCAGGTACTAGTCCGCATGGACAAGTATTCCCTGTGCGCCCGTGGCTTCCTGCCGCCGACACACAAACCCACTGCTTGCGGTCGGTGGCCAACTGCTAGGATAATCCAGCGACCGGCGGTCGCTGCTTGAACCATCAACAGAGTGTCTTCAATGGTGCGATCCACAGCCAGTCTCCTATGCAGGTTGCTACTAGCCGTCGCAATGGCGGCGTCTTGTGGAACCCGCAGATCCGCGACGCCGATTGGAGCCGCAGGTTGTGACAAACTTGGCTGGTGCTGGGACAACCCCTCGCCCCAGGGGAACGCGCTGCAAGCTATCTGGGGCGCTTCGCGAGACGATGTCTGGGCCGTAGGCGAGAGCGGCGCCATCGTCCACTGGGACGGCAAGGTGTGGTCCGCGGCCAACTCTCCCACGCGGGACACGCTGTACGCAATTTGGGGGGCCAAAGCGGATGACATTTGGGTGGGAGCCCGTGGCGGTCTATTGCTCCACTGGAACGGGGCACGCTGGTCGGAGTTCAGAGCACCGGGCAGCACGGACTACATCCGCGCCTTGTGGGGAACCGGCCCCAACAACGTCTGGGCTGTGGGCTGGGGCGGCGCCATCCTGCACTGGAACGGCACGATGTGGTCTGCTGTCGACAGCAAGACGACTGAATTTCTCTTGGGCTTGTGGGGGAGCGGGCCCTCCGACGTGTGGGCCGTAGGAGTTGGAGGCATCCTGCTTCACTGGGACGGACAGCAGTGGTCGCGTTCGGTCAACCCGAGCCGCAAGGATCTGACAGGCGTTTGGGGGAGCGGCCCAACCGACGTCTGGGCCGTCGGCGAAGAAGGGGTGATCTTGCACTGGAACGGCAAGGCGTGGGCTGCTGCGGCCAACCCAAACGGCGCTCTCTTGAGCGGCGTGTGGGGGACCGGGCCGCAGAGTGTGTGGGCTGTGGGCAAGATGGTCGTCCTCCACTGGGACGGTGAGAGGTGGGCTGCCCAGCGTGCCGACCGCCCCAGTTCGCTCTGGGCCATTCGGGGGAGCAGCTCACGTGACATCTGGGCCGTGGGCGGGCCTGGTGGGGCCATTGTCCATTCAACCGGCAGCGATTGGGTGACAGTCACCCGATACCACACCGGCCACCTGTTCGGCATATGGGGGAGTAGCCCCGACGAGCTGTGGGCCTCCGGTGACGAGCCTGGCCGCCTGCTACGAAGGAGCGGAGGCATCTGGGAACTCGTTTCCAGCAACACTGAGCAGCCGCTGTTCGGCGTGTGGGGAACCAGCCGGAAAGATGTGTGGGCCGTTGGCATGGAAGGGGCAGTTGTCCATTGGAATGGCACCGCATGGTCGGCGGTGGAGAGCGGCACCAAGGCAGATCTCGGACCAGTCTGGGGCTCTGGTCCACACGACATCTGGGCCGTCGGGAGCGGCGGCACGATCCTGCACTGGAATGGCAGCGCGTGGTCCCAGACGCCGAGCGGGACCGAGGAGTTCTTGGATGCGGTCTGGGGCAGTGGCCCGCGTGATGTGTGGGCTGTGGGACGGGAAGGCACCATCCTTCACTGGAACGGCCAGGCCTGGTCCGCGACCACCAGTGGCACCACCGAGGAACTGTACGGTGTTTGGAGCTGCACGCCCCGCGATGCCTGGGCCGTAGGGTACGGTGGCACAGTACTTCACTGGGATGGGGAGCGTTGGTCCGGCGAGTATTCGGGTGGGTTGACCCTGCTGTCCGTCTGGGGGAGCGGCCCGCGCGACATTTGGGCGGTGGGCGGCCACGGCCTTGTCCTCCACTGGGATGGCACGGAGTGGACCTACGCCTCGGAGGTGACCATGCAGGACTTGACGCGCGTGTGGGGGGTGGATGCGAACAATGTCATGGTGGTCGGGGCTGATGGGACCATCCTACGCCGGGATCGATCGCGGGTGGTGCGTGGCTACACCATCAAAGGCCCTCAGAAGTGGCACTCATTCAAGTGACACCCCTCGAGTCGGCCCGCTTTCGGCCATCGTGAAGGCTGTGAGCTGATCGCCATCGATCTTCCCCGGAAGCAAGAGGGCTGCCAACCTGGGCGCCAGGTTATGGCCGCAGTTCCTCGAGGCGCGCCCGCAGCGAGTCCGGCACGGGGTCAACGTCCATCAGGTGCTCGGGGGAAGCCACGCGCTCGTCGCTGGACGTCGCGGCCGCCTGCTCGGCCCACGCGGCCTGGCTGTCGTCCATCGCCGAGAACACCATGGCCTGGCCGGCGCGGCCTCGCGCCCAGTCCGGCGACGCCTTGGTCAGGGCGCGAAGAACGGCATCGGCACCCGGTGCATTGCCTGCAAGTAGACGCGACATCGCAAGAGTCCAGGCGGCATCCCGCGAATGGGATTGCAGGCGGAGCGCGCGCCCGGCGAGGGTAATGGCTTCCGGGTACTCGCCCGCCACGAGGCACAGCCGGGCGGCCCGGGCAGTGAATGCGGCCCGCTCGCCGCGGTTCCGCTCGTATCGCGCGGCGGACAGCCAGACTTGCGCTGCCTCCGCGTAGGCGCCCTCCGATTCGAAGTAACGGCCGAGCGCCTCGGCCGCCGCCGAGCGCTGGGCCGGCTGGCGCAGCGACCATTTCACGAAGGATTCGGCGTCAGCCATCCGGTTGGCCGCACGCAGGAATCGCACTACCAGCGGCGCCACGGCGCCCGGGGCCAGACCGCTTGCGCGCTGCCAGACTGTGCGCGCGGAGTCCGGCCTGCCCACGGCCCACTCGCGTGCTCCCCAGCAGGTCTCGACCAGCGCGGCGTTCTCGCAAGGCCAGATCCCTTCGAACCCCGCCGGCGCCGCGCTGGCTGGGGCTTGGTCGAGGAAGCGCTCGCCCTGTGCCCGGCAGCGGGCCCGTTCAGGGCTCTCGATGGACACGCTCGGGGGGAGCCCCCACTCCTTTACGACGATCTCACGCCACTCGCCGTGCGACCATAGTTCGAGATCCCGGCCTCGCTGGCGCACCTGCACTGGCGCCTGCAACAGCTCCCCGAGATTCAATCTCACGGCCACGCAGTCCAGTTCTGCGATCGATGGCAAGCGCGCAACGATCAGAACGTTCGAGCCTGGGATCGCCACCACGACCGTTCCGCGCGCAACGGCGAGGACCGAGCCGCGGGCGACATGGGCTTGCAGGTCACAGGTCAGTCCTGCCTGGCCGCGTTCTCTACTGGCCGTGTAGTACAGACGGCCGCTGCTATGCAGTGTCACCGGCCCCTGGCCGATGATCGCGCCAGCCAGGGGGGGCCCGAGCTTCTGCGGAACATCCAGAGACGACCTGAGCAAGGTCACCTGCACGCCGCCTGAAGCGCGCTCGCGCGCCCGCAGATCGTCTGCCCCTGGAAAACCGTAGTAGTGGCGGGCCGTCGCCAGCACGGTGTGGCGCCGGTCGCAGTGCAGAAGCACGATCGTGCGGTCTTCCCCCTCCAGGGGATCGCCGAATCTGTGCACTTCCCTGTGGGCATCGGGACCGGTGCCGTAGGTGTATACGATGCGGTCCCATCCTTCGAGCGAGCAGGATCCACCGTCCCATTTGCCCGTGATCTGCACGCTGTCGTGCAAGCCAGCGTCCTGCGGCGTGGGGACGAGCGGCGCCGTCTCCCGCGATGGTGGAAGGGCGCTGGCATCGCGCGCGCCAAGCAGAACAAGGCACAGCAGAACGCCGCCAGCCATCCGCGACCGCGTCGCTCCAGCTTTGTGCGTTGCCCGGTATTTGGCCACCATCGCTTCCATTCGGCTTGCTAAGCAATGCCAGTCGCGTGCCAGTGATTGCGCCGGCAACGAGAGCGCGTCCTTGAGCAATGGTACGATCCGGCGGGGTTGGCGGGAAGCAGATCGACCGCTGGCGGCGTTTCAGGGCGGAACCGCGTCCCATGCGCGGGTGGCGCCTGGTCACGGCAGACACCCGGCATGGGATGGCAGTATCGCCGCGATGTTAGAGTGGCTCGGGCTCGGGTGTGAGTTCCAGATCGGGGCCCAGCTTCGCGCGAACCGCTTCGATCAGCCGCGCCAGGCGGTCCGGTTCCATCTCCAGCTCGGTCGCGCGGCCCGCAAGGTCGAGCCGCTTCGGGTTCTGCTTGAGCAGGTATTTCTCGGCCTCGTCCACCAGACGGGCGAGCCCTTCCTTGGACAGCCCCAGACTCGCGGCCAGACCCTCCGGCGAGTCGTGTTCCAGGTACACGCGGGCGAGCAGCGCCACGCCCGCGCGCAGAACACCCCGCCACACCGTCGAGTTTGGTGCCTTGGCCAGCTTTGCCGCCGTCCTGTGATTTCCCTTCGCCCTATCCCAGCAGGTCAGGAAGTAGCGGCGCTCGATGGCTTCCCATCCTAGTGCCAGCGGCACGGTGAACGTCACACCCGGCACGAAGCTCTCCACCGTGTTGCCCGGTGCGGCCGCAGCCACGATCTTCTCGGGCAGGTTCTTCACCCGGATCACGCCGCCGTCGGCCATCATCGCTGCGAAGTCCAGGGCGCTGTGCAATTCGCCCGCGTTGTAGGGCCAGTCGTGCGATTCCAGCACTCGGAAGACGGGCTCCTCGACCCACAGACGGTCTTGATCGTTCTTGGCGCGATCCTCGTTGATGTTGGCCAGGAATCGATTGACGAACCACCTGATGTCCTCGGGCCGTTCCCTCAGTGGGGGCAGGGTGTACGCGATTCCCAGGCGGCCGAGCAGGGCCGGCCGCAGGCTCTTGATCGGCTGGTCCGTGGCGCTGACCAGCCGGAACGACGTCGTGCGCTCCTTGGGTTCCTCTCCCAGCCGCGAGAAACGACCGGTGCGCAGGACCAGCAACAGCATCCCCTGCAGATCCTCGGGCAGCTCAGCGATCTCGTCCAGGAACAGCGTCCCACCGTTGGCCTTTTCCACCGCGCCCACGCGCTCCTCCCGAAGACCGATGAACCCCTTCATTTGGCCGAACAGAATCGAGCGCAGGACGTTCGGATCGCCGGCCCGGCCCCCGCAATCGAAGGGCACGAAGGGCCCCGTGCTCCCGCTCGCCCGGTGCAGCCACTCGGCCAGCGTGGACTTGCCAACGCCGGTCTCGCCGAGCAACAGCACTGGCTTGCCGCCACGCGCCAGGCGTGTGAAGTACTCCATGCCCGGTGCGCGCCGCAGGCTGGGTGCCATGTCTTCCGGGCGCGCACTGCGCGTGTCCGCCGACTGCGTCTCCTTGAGCAACTGGAGCACGACGCTGACGATATCGAGCCGCACTACGCGGTCGAACGGAATCACATGAGTACGGGCGTCGAGCGGCTCGACCTCGTCGCCAGTCATGGTGAAGATGAACACCGACAGCGTCGGCGCCACGTCGCGGATCCGCCGGGCGATGTGGATGCCCTCGCGGCTGGCGTCGGGGCCCAGCAGAGTCTTGTCCGCGGGCAGGCGATCGAAGCTGAGATCCACCACCGCCACCCGGATCTCGTCATTCAGGTCGGCCAGCAGGGCCAGCGCCTCCGGTCCCGACTGGGCGTAAACCACATCCTTCGACGTGATGTCCAGGCCGGGCGAGCGAGCGCCCATCTCGTCGATCTGCCCGCAGAACCATTGCAGCCGTTCGGGCTGGTCATCGACAAGCAGGATCTTCCCACGCATGGCTTGCTGCAGACTATATCAAATCGCGGGTGCTTCATCCGTCGATGCAGTTCCACGCTGAAACGCACGACGGGCTGGCTTGGTTCGCAACGGTATCCGGCTTGCAGTTGGCCAGACGTCGATGTCGTCGTACGATGGATGTGTCATGCGACAGCCCCGGACTGCGTTCGAGAGGAGGATATCGGTCATGCCGCAAGGATTTGCGTTGAGACAACTGTTAACGTCTGTCGCGGTCGTGGCCGTCATGGTTGCCAGTCATTCGGCAGCAGCATCCGGCAAGCCGCGATCTCCTGCCGATCAGACCGCCACTGTTGATTCGGTCGTCCGTGCCACCATAGATTCGAAATGCCACCTGACGACCTACCAGGACCCGCCTGTGGTTACGGGAACCATGGTTGAACTCACCGTGGCCTTCGACAACGCCAGTCTGCGCGGGTTCTGGGCACCGGATGTTGCCGTTCAGTATGGTTTCGACGCCGCGGTCAGGCCGTTGGTGCGCGCACTCTTCTCCGACAAGGCGAAGCGGTTCAAGAACATCAACATCATAAGGATCACCCTCGACATCGCGCCTCACGACATCCCGCCAACCCTTGTATTCGAGATCTCCAGGGCCGCGTGGGAAGCCTACCATCACGACACTGGGGGCATTTCAAAGGTCGATTTCTACAAGAGGATAAAGATAACGGCGGGGGACAAGCCGTTCGCGTTCGATCCCGAGCGTGCCGCTGACATCGAGTAGTTGCGAGGACTCCAGGTTTCCGGATGGTTTGGCGTTTCACCCGTCGATACGGCTCCACGGTGAAACGCCGGGAGCGGCGTCTTGCTCTACGAGGGCCAGCATTCCAGTGGCATCCAGTTTGCAATTGGTTTAGACGCACGAAAGGAGGTCGGTCATGAACGCCATCAAACTAGCCCCAGCAAGCGAGCTCGGCGACCTGGCCGCCCGCATTCGCACAGGGGCGCCCATTCCAATTGGGCCAGTCACGCTGGTGCCGCTCTACTCGGAGGCTGATGGTCTTGAGGCCGACCTGCTCGAAGAGAGCATCGCCCGCGGCCACACCACCGTGACTGAGGTTAGCGACCACGGCACGGTGAATCTGCTCAGCGTGAGCAACCATGGACCGCGCCTCCTGCTTCTGCTCGACGGCGAAGAGGTCGTGGGGGCAAAGCAGAACCGCGTCTTCAACGCCAGCTTCCTGGTGGCGCCGGATTCGACGGTCGATATCCCGGTAAGCTGCGTGGAGCGCGGACGCTGGCAGTACAAGTCCGCCGCCTTCGGTTCGTCGGAAAGAACCCTCACCAGCCGCGCCCGCAGCTCGAAGTTGGACCGAACCTCGGTTTCCATGGTCAGCAGCCTTCGCTACGACTCCGACCAAGGCGCGGTCTGGGCGGACGTGGACGGCTACCTTGGCCGCACTTCGACCCAGTCCCCGACGTCGGCATTTTCGGATGCGGCAAAGCGGCGGGTGGCCGTCATCGAGGACCGCATTCCCGAGCCCTCGCCTGGCCAGACCGGAGTGGCTGTCGTGCATGGCGAGAAGCTGGTCAGCATCGACATCCTGGGATCGCCCGATCTGTTCCGCCGGAGCTGGAGAAAGATCGCGCGCGGAATCTTGGCCGAGGTCTACGACGAATCACCGCCGCCAAGGGATGCGACGACCACCGTGCGAACCGCCATCTCGGAACTTGCCTCCATCCCCGTGGTCCGCAACACCCCACCCGGCTGCGGCGAAACCCTGCACGGCAAAGGCAACGTTGCGGTGGGCGCAATCGTACGGGAGGGGAAGGTGTATCATGTCCTCGTGGCTTGAGTTGAGTGTCGGTTGATGTGTTGCGAAGTGGGCGATCCATGCGGAATCAGGAAACTCATCACTTTAGGAAGAAGTACCCGTCGGACGAGAATCATTGATCAACGGGGTGCCAGCGGTTTGAATGCGGTGTATGCGCAACTGCCGCATCTCGTGGAGCCCAGATGGAGTTTGTGGACGTCTAGGATGACCGAAAGGAGCTGTGCAACCATGTGTGCTTCTCTTCTTCAAGCAGCCCGCGTAGCAGGCTTCAGCGTCCTGCCATTGCTCCTGGCCTCGGCGTGCGGTGGAGGCTCACCCACCACGCCCCCTCGATCCGGCCTTGAAGGCGATACTTGTAGTACCAAGGCGGATTGCGAGCAGAGCTTGCTTTGCTTCCAGTCGAAATGCACGAAAGACCGGCCCCAGATTCTCCAATTCGATGCGTCTCCAGCATGGGGCGACGCGCCGTTCTCGACCAGCCTCTTCTGGAGCGTAGTCCACCCCAGCGGCCGTCCCATGAGGTGCACCTTGGACGTCAACGTGCCGGGTGAGCATGTCCAGGTATTCGATCCCTGTCCGCCCACGATTCAACTGCCCTACGTCTACGTCGCCAGGGGGGCTTACGAACCGACTCTTACGGTGACTGACGACAAAGGCAATTCTCCAACCGTCTCGACAACTGTCTACGCGAACTGGCTGCAGTTTCAGGACAACGTCGTCTTCCCGGAGGCCCTACCAGGCTTCTTGAGCGCTGTGGTTGGTTCTGGCGTGATCACGCTGACGTTTTCGACCGGCGCCCCGGACATTGAGCCCGGCACCATCCTGTGGGGAACATCGGGGGACGGTTATCTTTTGCGAGCTCTCAGCGTCACCTCCACTGGCGGCAGCATATCCGCCACTACCGAGCAGGTACATGTGTTCCCGGACGCGGTCCGCGAGGGATTCTTTGGCGCCCGGAACGTGATCGGCACGGGCCACACGACGTGCCTTGAGGGTTGTGAGGGAGTCTCGTTTGAGGAGACGCCAATCGGCCCGGCAGCGCTACTCCAGGGAAACGCTAATCCCTGGCTACCCTCCCCGCTTCCCAGAATGCTAGAGCAGCCGGCCGGTGGCTCCGGAAGCGGGGATACAGGTGTCAAGGTGACTCTCACATTTCCCGACATCAGACTTCCAAGCGGCAAAGCGCTCATAAAGAAGCCCAGACTGTCAGTAACTGTAGAAGTGACAGACTTCGTGTTCGACGCCACGTGGATCCCCCCTTCCCTAAACCGTTTCAAGCTTGTAATCAAAGTAAGAAAGGAACTAGTCAACGAATTCGAGGTTGGCGTTTCCGTAGGCGAGTCGATTTCGTTCGATCATGACTTCCCGCTCGGCAAGTTTCCCTTTGCCGCGATTCCGCTCGGGCCTTTCGTAATTGTGCCCATGGGCGAGCCGACGATTCACGCAACATTGGAATTCAGCGCAGGAGCCGGAGCGTCGATTGCGTCATCCCTTACGACAGACCTCAGTGTGGAGGCAGGGGTGGACTATTACCAGGGAACGACGACACCTATTCTGAATCCGAGTCTAACAAACACCCTCAAACCGCCAACTCTCACGGTCGACGGGTTGGACGCCACAGGGTCGTTCTCTCTCTCTCTCAGACCACAATTTAGTACCAAGCTCTTCGGCCTCGCGGGGCCGTTCGTTACACCCAGCTTGGGAGTTGACGCTGAGCTGAGCACAAACAACCTGACAAACGTGTGCTTGGATACGAACGCAAGTCTCGATGTGATCTTCGGGGCGTCGTTCGACGTGCTCGGTCTCGTTCGGGTGAGCGCCAGCAAGACCCTGAACCTGGCCAGTGCGCCATTGATTCCGGAGATTTGTCTGCTACCTGGGTCGGCCGCCAGTGTTCCCGATGCTGGAGCCGACTCGAAGGCGCCACAAGAGGCAGGGATACGGGATACTGCGGACGCGAGGATGCCACAAGAGGTAGGGATGCGGGATGGGGGAGCTCTCGGCGCCCTGGCAGACGCTGGTCCGGCCTCCGGCATCTGCTACATGGATGTGGTGTGCTATGGTGGCAACCAAGACAAGGCTCGCGACCAAGGGAGCGGACAATGCGTCGACGTCGGTAGCTGCTCTCAGCTCTGGAAGTGTTCGCAGGGATCCGTTTCTGGCTGCGGTGGAGGATCTCAAGACTGCACGCTCAGCCCGGGTTGCAGCGTCGGCGTCCAGACGTGCTACGACGGGTACTGCGCCAGCATTTCGAGCTGTAACGACCGCATCAAGTTCAAAGGCTACGCCACAAGCCCTGACATGAACCAGTGCGATTGTGCTAGCACGAACTCGACTATCCACCAGAACTACTGCGCTGGTGGAACTGGAGGCAGCACGGGGAGTGCGGGACAAGGGGGGGCCGGGGGCGGCGGAGTTGGCGGCAATGGTGGCCGCCCGGGCTCCGGCGGCGGGCCCGGGGGCAGTGGAGGCACGAGCGCGGCCGGTGGCTCAAGCGGCGTCGGCGGCAGCACTGGTGGCATAGGTGGGAGTGGGGGTAACGGAGAAATTGGCGGAACCGGGGGAGCTTTTCACGGTATCTCCGGGACGGTGCGCGACAGCAGCGGTACGGCAGTACCCGGGGCAACGGTGACCCTCCGCTCTGGAGGAGGGGTAACTAGCGGGACGACTACCACGGGAAGCTCTGGAACCTACAGCTTCAGCAATCTCAGCGACGGAACCTGGTCCGTCCAGGCCTCGAAGTTCGGCTACAGTGCATCCTCCCAGCAATCGGTGACGCTATCCGGAGCCGATGTAACGGGCATCGACCTCACCATCACTCTGTCAGCGCCGCCCCACGGAATCTCCGGGACGGTGAGCGACAGCGGCGGCAGTGCAGTGTCCGGGGCGACGGTGACCCTCCGGTCTGGAGGAGGGGTAGCGAACGGGACGGTGACCACGGGAAGCTCTGGGATCTACAGCTTCAGCAATCTCAGTGACGGGTCCTGGTCCGTCCAGGCCACGAAGTCTGGTTACTATGCGTCCGTCCAGCAGCCGGTAACGCTTTCCGGAGCGGATGTGACGGGTATTGACCTGACCATGACCGCGGCACCAGCGTCGCATGGCATCTCGGGAATGGTGCGCGACAGTAGTGGGACGGCAGTGTCCGGGGCGACG
>PMCR01000100.1 GCA_003155465.1 Myxococcales bacterium
ACCCGGCGGGACATCGCGCGGGTGAACACGGTGCTGGCCGAGCGGCTACGCAAGCCGGCTGTGGCGGCTGCGCCGGCTACCCCCGCGAAGGAGAAATAGGCTGTGGCCAACGAATCATCCAGCCCTGCAAAGAGTGACCAGGCCGTCGCTAGCCAGCGGCCCAAATCGCGGAAGCGAAAGCTGGTTGGTGTTGTTACCAGCGACAAGATGAACAAGACGCGCGTGGTGACGGTCGAGCGCCGGCTGGCTCACGCCAAGTACGGCAAGTACATGACCAAGCGCGCGACGTACAAGGCACACGACGAGAAGAATGAATACCGGGTGGGAGATCGCGTGCTGATCGTGGAGTCACGTCCGCTTTCGCGCGAGAAGCGCTGGCGGGTGGAACGGCTTCTGGATCGACCCCAGGAAATGTAGCCCGGCCCGCAGCCAAGAAACGGACGACAGGTTCAGATCATGGTCCAGACGACGACAACTCTCGATGTGGCCGACAACTCGGGTGCCAAGAAGATTATGTGCATCCGGGTGTTGGGTGGCACCAAACGCAAGTACGCTTCCTTGGGCGACATAATTATCGTGTCCATCAAGGAAGCCATTCCGAACGCCAAGGTGAAGAAGGGCGAAGTGGCCCGGGCGGTCATCGTGCGGACCAAGAAGGAGGTGTCGCGCCAGGATGGCTCCTACATCCGCTTCGACGCCAACTCCGCGGTCCTGGTGGATAAGGACAACGAGCCGGTCGGAACGCGCATCTTTGGGCCGGTCGCCCGTGAGCTGCGCGCGAAGCGTTTCATGAAGATCATCTCTTTGGCGCCGGAGGTGTTGTGATGCACGTTCGTAAGGGCGACAACGTGGTCGTGATTGCCGGCAAGGAGAAGGGCAAGCGTGGTCGCGTTCTGCGCATTCTTTCCGTCAAGGGCCGCGTGTTGGTCGAGCGGATCAACATGATCAAACGCCACACCAAGCCCACCCAGCGCAATCCGCGCGGCGGCATTCTGGAAAAGGAAGGCTCTATCGAAGCCTCGAATGTGGCGCTGTGGTGCGGGAAGTGCGGGGCCGGCCGGCGTTGCCGTAACGACATCAAAGAGGGACAGAAGAAGCGGCGCGTGTGTGTGAAGTGCGGGTCGGCGATTGAGTCGGCATAGCCGCCAGGGGCAGAAGGAAGAAAACTATGGCTGAGCAGAACGACAAACCAGAGAAGGCCCAAGCGGACAAGCCACCCAAGGGTGGCAAGCCCGTGCTGACCCCCGAGCAGGAAGCGGAAGCCGCGGCCAAGAAGGCTGCGCGTGCGGCCGGCAAGGGAAGCAAGGGCAAGGGCGGCCCGGGCGGACCCGCCAAGGGTGAGCTTGCCGCTGGGCGCGTCAAGCGAAGTCAGCCGGCCCGTCTGCGCAAACTCTTCGAGACCGAGCTGCGGCCGCGCCTGATGACCGAGTTGGGCCTGACCAATGTGATGCAGGCCCCCCGCCTGGTCAAGATCACAGTCAACATGGGCTTGGGCGAGGCCATCACCAATCCCAAGATTTTGGATGCGGGCGTCGATGACTTGGCGCTTATCACCGGCCAGAAGCCGATCGTCACCAAGTCCAAGAAGGCCATCGCGGCATTCAAGCTCAAGGGCAACCAGAAGGTCGGCGCCATGGTGACCATGCGTCGCGACGGCATGTACGAGTTTCTGGATCGCCTGGTTAGCTTTGCGCTTCCCCGCGTGCGCGACTTCAAGGGCGTTTCGCCCAAGGGGTTTGATGGGCGGGGCAACTACACGCTCGGGATTCGCGAAGGAAACATTTTCCCAGAGGCGAGCTTCGAACGCGTGGAGAAGTCAAAGGGCATGAACATCACGATTACCACCACCGCGCGCACGGACGAACAAGGCCGCGCGCTGCTGCGCCACCTCGGGATGCCGTTTAGGAGCTAGCGAAAAATGGCGAAGACCGTCGACATGTTCCCCCCCACCCCCAAGTTTGCCGTCCGGCACCGCAATCGCTGCAAGCAGTGCGGCCGTTCGCGTGCCTTCATCCGCAAATTCGAGCTGTGTCGTATTTGTTTCCGGCTGCTCGCCCTGCGTGGCGATGTTCCCGGTGTCATCAAGTCGAGCTGGTAGGTGCCCATGACCGATCCCATTGCTGATTTCCTCACCCGGATTCGCAACGCCATCATGGCGCGACAAGGCGACGTCATGTCTCCTTCGTCGCAGCTCAAGGTGCGCCTGGCCGAGTTGCTCAAAGCCGAGGGCTACATTGCCGGCTTTGACGTCCGCGACAATTTCGACGGGCACGCCGAGATCGTGGTTCGTTTGCGCTGGCCCCAGCCAGGGGCCAACGCCATCACCGGCCTGCGTCGGCGCTCGCGTCCCGGGCAGCGCGTGTACGTCGGACAGGATCGGATTCCCAAGATCCGATCCGGGCTGGGAATCGCCATCCTGTCCACTTCCCACGGCCTCATGACCGATCGGGCGGCCCGCAAGGCCGGGGTCGGGGGCGAATTGCTTTGTGAGGTCTGGTAAATGTCACGCATCGGTCGCAAACCCGTTCCACTCCCCAAGGGCGTGACGCTCAGTCAGAAGGCCGGCCAGTTCTCGGTCAAAGGTCCGAAAGGTGAGTTGGCCAAGAACCTCCCTGCCGGCATCAGCATCAAGCTGACGGGTGACAAGCTGGTGGTGTCGAGAGCGGATGACTCGCTCGACAATCGGGCGCGGCACGGTCTGGTGCGTGCGCACCTCGCCAACATGGTCAAGGGTGTAACCGAAGGCTGGACGCGCGAGTTGGAGATCAACGGCGTCGGCTATCGCGCCGAGGTCGCAGGCGATACGGTGACGTTCGCGCTGGGCTACGCGCACCCGATCGTGTTCAAGCTGCCCAAGGTCGTCAGCGCGAAGGTGGAGAAGAACCGCCTGAGTCTGACCTCAGTCGACAAGGATCTTCTAGGCCAGATTGCGGCCAAGCTGCGCGAACTGCGGCCCCCCGAGCCCTACAAGGGCAAGGGCATCAAGTACGTGGAAGAAGTTATCAAGCGCAAGGTTGGCAAGGCTGCCGCAACTGGCGCCGCAGCAAGCTGAGGTTAGCAGCGGCTACCGCCTACAAGCGAAGAGCGAAAAAGAGGACTCATGGCACGCAAGAGCAAGATCGAAAGTCGCACGCGCCGGCAGCGCTCGCTGCGCAAGCGGATTTCGGGAACGCCGGAACGGCCTCGTTTGGTGGTCTACCGCAGCGCCAAGCATATCTATGCGCAGGTGGTGGACGACATGGCGGGCAAGACCCTCGTGGCCGCGTCCGACTTGGTGGTCAAGAAGAACCCGCCGGCCGAGCCGCCCAAGGGCAAGAAGAAGGATCGGGCCAAGCTGGTGGGTGCCTCGGTGGCAAAGAAATGCTTGGAAAAGGGCATCAAGCAGGTCGTTTTCGACCGTGCCGGCTACCGCTATCACGGTCGCGTCTCGTCGATCGCCTCCGGTGCGCGCGACGCGGGGTTGAAGTTCTAGGGGCAGAGTGAGAGACAGGTTCATCTAGGAGCAAGAATGGCGATTAACTACGAAGAAGTTGGCGAGCTGGTCGACAGCGTCGTCTTCATCAACCGCGTCGCCAAGGTCGTAAAGGGCGGCCGGCGGTTCTCGTTTTCTGCGCTGGTGGTAGTCGGCGACCAGCGCGGATATGTGGGCGCGGGCTTGGGCAAGGCCAATGAAGTTCCCGA
>PMCR01000010.1:0-448 GCA_003155465.1 Myxococcales bacterium
TCGCCGAGAAGATGGAGCTGTCGCTCGACAAGGTTCGCAATGTGCTCAACATCGCCAAGCAGCCCATCTCGCTGGAGACCCCCATCGGCACCGAAGAGGATTCGCACCTCTCCGACTTCATCGCGGACAAGAGCGTCATCTCGGCGTCCGACGCTGTGATCTCCATGAACCTGGCGGAACAGACGCGAAAGGTGCTGGCCACGCTCACGCCGCGCGAGGAAAAAGTGCTGCGCATGCGCTTCGGCATCGGCGAGAAGTCGGAGCACACCTTGGAAGAGGTGGGCCAGGACTTCGATGTCACGCGCGAGCGAATCCGCCAGATCGAAGCCAAGGCCCTGCTCAAGCTGCGCCACTCGTCGCGCGGCTTGCGGTTGAAGAGCTTCATCGAGGGATAGAACGCGCGGGCTAGGAGCCTGTTGCGAATAGCCTCCAGGCGTCGCGTGGCGGG
>PMCR01000010.1:453-4139 GCA_003155465.1 Myxococcales bacterium
GGCTATCCGCAACAGGCTCCTAGCTTCGGGGCGCGCCTCCTCATGACCCCGTCAAGTCCCGCTGGTTGTTGGAGAATCGCCCCGCACTCTGGGTGCATCTGGGTACGTCTAGTTGCATCGAGAGGAGCAGAGTCACGGCACGCTGGCGGCACTGTAGACGCTGGCTCTTGCCGTGGGCTGGCGCTGCCTGTTTGTCCCATGACTCATGTCATGCCAACTCCGTCCCGGCCGCGTCCCCGTACCCGGACTGGTGCTACTGGCACCGCGACAACAGCACCACGATCGCTAAATCGCGACCGCCATACGTGAGACGGGCGCCGAAGGCGAGATCAGCCAGACCATCGCCATTGAAGTCGCCCGCGACGACCGACGACGGTTGGTACCCCTCGGAGAACGTGATCTGCGGCGCGAAGGTGCCGTCGCCGCGGCCCAAGAACACGCCGATGGTGTTGTCGTTCGAATTGCCCACGCCTAGATCGGCCACCCCATCGCCATTGAAGTCGCCGACTGTAACGCTTTGGGGCATCGAGGGCAGGTAGCCAGGGTTCAAGCTCACATAGCCGGTGTCGTACTTGACCTCGGCCGCGAAGGTGCCGTCGCCGTGATTGAGCAACACCCCAACCGAATTGCCGTTGGTATTGGCGACGACGATATCGGGATGGCCATCGCCATTGACATCGCCGACGGTCATCGCCTCGGGGTCGATTGCGGCATTGTATGAAATCTCGGGCGCGAAGGTGCCGTCGCCCTGGTTGATGAACACATCGACCGTCTGGGCGGCGTAGCATTCGACGACGAAGTCCATGTGGCCATCGCCGTTGAAATCGGCGGCGTTGACCGCGGACGGTGCCTTGTCGGCGGGATATGTCACGGGCGCGCCGAACGTGCCGTCGCCCGAGTTGTACCTCACGCCAACGGTCATCGAGCCACCGCTTATCGAATACGCGATATCCGGGTGGCCGTCGCCATCGAAATCCGCCGCCGCGATACCCTCGGGCCCTTCAGCCGGATAGGAAACCGGCGCACCGAAGCCGCCCCGGCCATCGCCGAACAAGATATTGATCGACTGCGTCTGGTAGTAGAGGTTGGACTCGGCGACATCGAGGTTCCCATCGCCGTCGAAATCCGCGAGGGCGAGCGACCAGGTACCCTGGCCAGCGGCGTACGTGACCTCGGGCGCGAAGGTGCCGTCTCCGTGACCGAGAAGCACGCCGATGTTGCCGGCCAGGACCGTCAAATCAGTCACGCCATCGTGATTCAGGTCGGCCACTCCGATCGACGGACTGATCTCGCCGACCTGGCCCGCATACGTGATGCGCGGCCCGAATGTCCATTGGCAGGCTGAATCACCCACCGAGTAGGTCTTGGAGTCCGCGACCGTATCCGTCACCACGCCGTAGTCCTTGCCCGAGTCCGAGGTCGTAGTCGCATCGGGCGTCGAATCCGAACGGCTCGCGACCGCATCCGCCACCACTCCGTAGTCCCTGCCTGAGTCCGAGGTCGCACTCGCATCGGGCGTCGAACCCGAACGGACAGGCGGCCTTGCGTCCAAGCCCGACCGCCCGCACGCGGCGACCATCAAGGCGAAGCAAAGAACGGCACGCACGGCCATACCTCACGAGCATAACGCGTTTCTAGTCGCGCCGGACTGGTTGCCTCACAGTATTTTCCACCCTCAAATGTCTCGTCGAGGTATCGAATGCCCATTTCGTCGGTGCGCGCGAGGGGTAGCGGAATCGTGCCTGTGCCGCGCGAGTCCTGGGGTCACGCTTCTCGCAGGCGAAATCGCGAAGTCGATGGTCATAAGCACGACGCTGTGCGACAACGGAAACCAGGGAACACCGCCGCCAGTTTCTTTGCGTACAATTCCAAGTGCCGGTTGCTTCACTGTCGATGCGAAAAGGAAGCCCATGTCGAATGACCGTTGCAGATTCGTAATGTTGACGGGCCTTGGCTCGTTTCTCGCGCTCGCCCCGGCCTGCGGCCAGAGCGACCAGCCGCACGGCGCCGCCGATGCCGCGCAGGCGAATGGCGATGCGGGAACGGCGGACGTGCCGATCTTCGCTGGCAACGATGCTGGCGCTGACGCCGCCGTCACCGCGACCGGGACCGGCACCGGAACGGGGACCGGCACTGGCACAGGTGACGCTGGTCGCGCAGAAAGCCCCGACGGAGGTCGGTCCAACGACGCGAACGCGACGGTGGATGGAAGCGCCGACGCAGGAATCAGGACCGACGCAGCAGGAATCAGGACCGACGCAGCAGGAATCAGGACCGACGCAGCAGGAGTCACAACCGACGCCAGCCACATGGCGCCGCCGAATACCTTCAACATGGGAATGAACGTCCCTGCCCTCAACTACTACAACAACGTCGCGATNNGCGATCTATGCCGACATGGCGCTCGCGATCGCCGGCAACGATGGGCCGTGGGACAACGCCGTCGGGTCGGGAGCGGCTTCACTCGACGTGAACGGGAACCCTACGGTAGCGGCCTCGACAGCCGTGACCGCCAGTTACCCCAGCGGGGACTACGCACTTAGCTGGGACGGCACAGGTTCGGTCAAAGTGACCGGCGCCAGCCTGGGCAAGGTGACCGTAACCACCAACAACGGTGTCCAGCACAATGAGGCGACCATGGCCTTCGTACAGCAGCGTGCGACCGCGACGTCGCCTGTGTGGATTACCTTCAACGCCATTCCACCGATCACAAATTTCCACGTCATGGCCCCAAGCACTGCCGCAAAATCCGGCAGCATGTTTGTGAACGACTTCCTCACCAGGATGCAGCCGTTTTCCACACTGCGGTTCATGGACGCGCTCAACACGAACGACAACAACACGTTGAAGAATTGGTCGCAGCGCAGTTGGCCGAACGGCGGCAGCCGCGCCAACACCGTGCAAGGGATGGCGTACGAGGACATCATCGCGCTCGCCAACGAAACCGGCGTGGACGTCTGGATCAACGTGCCGGCGCTGGCAAGCGACGCCTACGTCTGCCGGTTGGCGCGGCTCTTTCGCTACGGCGAGCAAGGCGACACCAGCAACACGGCCTGTGACCCGAGCGCGCCCGCGGGGACGGCGACGACGATCCCGATCAACAACACCTCGAAGATCTACGTCGAGTACAGCAACGAGATCTGGAACTGGGGCTTCCACCAGGTCCTCGACACCTATTGCATGGTGTTTGGCAAGCCCGACCAGATCACCAACGGAGAGGTCTGCAGCGTGACGGCACCGGTGAGCGCCATCGCTGCGGCCGCTCTCGCGAACTCCGCGCTGCCGTGGAACAACTCGGACAAGTACAGCAAGGCCGGCCAGTTCATCATGATCCTCGAGAAGCGTCAGAGCGACATATTCCGGACGGTCTTCGGCTGCGCCAGCGGCGCCCGTTGCCAGGCCCAGATCCCGATGAACGTGCAGGCGGCGAATCCGGCCGAGGTCGATGAAGGGTTCCAGTTTCTCAAGAAGGCGTTCGGGTCGACCGGTGCCATCGACCTGATGGCGGTCGCTCCCTATTTCGATATCGATGACGACAGCAACGCCAGCACGGTCGACGGAATATTCACCGACCTTCAGGGGAGCATTCTCGCTGCCAATCCACCGTCGAGCAATGGCAACGCAATCGCCAATTGGCTGAAGGCGGACCTTGCCGAGGCCGCTCTGTACAACCTGCCGCTGATTGC
>PMCR01000183.1 GCA_003155465.1 Myxococcales bacterium
ATCGGCAAGTACCTGGAGCCAGCCGCAGGCAAAGCCAACTGGAACGTCTATGCCATGGCCCGCGAGGGACTGCGCTATGATCTCAGCGCGGCTTTCGCCAAGGCGGTGCGGGAGAAACGCGCGGTCACCCGCGCCGGCGTCAAGGTGGAAACCGGAGGCGGGGCGCAGGTTGTGGACGTCGTGATCGAGCCAATCCAGGAGCCGGAGGGGCTGCGGGGCGCGGTCATGGTGGTGTTCACGGACGTCGCGGCCCCCGAGGTCAAACCGCCAGGCAAGCTCCGGCAAACCGGCACCAGCCCGGTCGCGCTCGCCCGCAGGGAGCAGGAGCTGCGCCAGGCACGCGACGAGCTGCAGACAACCCGCGAGCAGATGCAGACCTCCCAGGAGGAACTGCGCTCAGCCAACGAGGAGATGCAGTCGGCCAATGAGGAGCTGCAGTCCACCAACGAGGAACTGACCACATCCAAGGAAGAGATGCAGTCCATGAATGAGGAATTGCAGACTCTCAACCAGGAGCTGCAATCCAAAGTCGAGGATCTGTCGCGGGTCAACAACGACATGAAGAACCTGCTCGACAGTACCGACATCGCGACTTTGTTTCTGGACGATACCCTCAACGTACGGCGCTTTACCCCGCAGGTGCTCAAGATCATCAAGCTCATCCCGGGCGACCAGGGCCGGCCCATCACCGACCTGGCCTCGGACCTGGTCTACCCCGAGCTCGCCGACGATGCGCGCGAGGTGCTGCGCAGCCTGGTTTTTAAGGAGAAGGCAATTGCGACCTGCGACGGGCGCTGGTTCACCGTGCGCACCATGCCCTACCGCACGCTCGACAACCGGATCGATGGCGTGGTGATCACCTTTCTCGACATTACCGCCGCCAAGACCCTGGAGGCGAGCCTGCGTGGGACGCAACCAGTGGCCGAGGCGGGAGAATGAGGAAGCGGGAGAGCACCCCGGCCGACGCCGCGGCNNCGGGCGGAAGACCGGCTGAAGGCGAAATCGAGCGGGGCAGAGGCGGCCGGTCACGATACGGCGGAGGCTTCGCAGCGTCTGGTCCATGAGCTGCAGGTTCACCAGATCGAGCTGGAGTTGCAGAACGAAGAGCTACAGGAGTCGCGGGCCGAAGTGGAGGTGGCGGCGAAGCTTCACGCCGATCTCTACGACTTCGCGCCCATGGGCTACCTGGCCATCGACAGCGACGGGGCGATTCGGAAGGTGAATCTCACCGGGGCACGCCTGCTGGGACTGGAGCGCGCTCGATTGATCGGGACGCGCCTTGGCCTGCTGGTCTCCCCTGAGTGTCGCCACACCTTCGATGTCATGCTTGAGAAGGTCTTCAAGAGCCAGGCCAAACAAGTCTGTGACGTGGCACTTTCGTCGGAAAGAGGCGCACCGATTTGGGTGCGCGTCGAGGCAGTGGCATCGGATGAGCGCGGTCGTGAGTGCCGGGTGGTATTGGTCGACATTACCGAGCGCCGGCGCATGGAGGAGACACTTCGCTTTCGCACGTCGCTGCTCGAGTATGCAGCCGAGCACTCTCTGGCAGAGCTGCTGCAGAAGACGCTGGACATGATCGGGACGCTGACCGACAGCCCGATTGGTTTCTACCATTTCGTCGAGCCTGACCAGGATACGCTTTCGTTGGCGGCCTGGTCCACGCGAACCGGCAAGGAGTTCTGCACGGCCAAGGGGCAGGGCAGCCACTACCCGATTGACCAGGCTGGTGTCTGGGTGGATTGCGTACACCAGCGCCAGCCGGTCATCCACAACGACTATGCTTCGCTCCCGCATCGCAAGGGGCTGCCCGCGGGACATGCCCCCATCACGCGCGAGCTGGTGGTGCCCATCATGCGTTCGGATCTCATCGTGGCCATCGCCGGGGTTGGCAACAAGCCTTCTGACTACAACGACAGCGATGTGCAGATCGTTTCACACCTGGCCGACGTCGCCTGGACGATTGCCGAGCACAAGCGCGCAGAGGAGGCCCTGCGGCAGAGCGGGCAACGCTTCAGGAACCTTTTCCAGTCGATGGACGAAGGCTTCGCGCTTTGTGAAATGATCAATGACCAGGCGGGGCGGCCCGTCGACTTTCGCTACCTGGCAGTCAATTCAGCCTTTGCCCGACTGACCGGTCTTCCCGTCGACAAGGTTTGGGGACGAACGGTCAGGGATGTCATCCCTGGAATCGAGTCCCGCTGGATCGAGGCTTTCGGCCGGGTGGTGCAAAGCGGCCTGGCCGAACGAATCGAGAATCGGGTGGCGGCGCTGGACAAGGAATACGAAGTGCACGCCTGGCGTGCGGATCCCGGTCGCTTCGCCGTGGTCTTCAGCGACGTGACGGAGCGCAAGCTTGCCGAGAAGATGGCACTAGAAGGCGAGAAGCGCGCCCACGAGGCCGCGGAGGTGCTGCGCGAAGCGGATCGCAACAAGAACCAGTTCCTGGCCATGCTTTCGCATGAGCTGCGCAATCCGCTCGCGCCCATAACCAACAGCCTCTACATCCTCGACCACGCGGCTCCCGGCGGCGAACAGGCGCGTCGCGCCCTGGCGGTGATCGCCCGACAAGTTGGGCAGCTCTCGCGCCTGGTTGACGATCTGCTGGATGGGACGAGGATCTCGCGCAACAAGCTCACGCTGCAGCGGCGACGACTGGAGCTCAACGAACTGGTGCGGCGTACGATCGATGACCATGGCCTAGAGTTCGAGAAGAACCAGGTGCGCATCGAGTTTTGTCCAGCCCCCACGCCGGTGTTCGTCAACGGAGACTGGCACCGGCTAGCCCAGGTGGTTGGCAACCTTCTGCAGAACGCCGCCAAGTTCACCGGTTCGGGCGGCCTTACCCGCGTATCCGTGTCCACGGACAGCGAGGCCAAGCAGGCGGTGGTTCGTGTTGTGGACACAGGGGTCGGCATAGCCGAGGAGATGCTGGCGCGTCTGTTCCAGCTATTCGCGCAGGCTGATACGACGCTCGACCGCAGCAAGGGAGGCTTGGGCCTAGGCTTGGCGCTGGTGAAGGGGCTGGTCGAGTTCCACGGTGGCACTATCACCGCGCACAGCGCCGGGCTGGGCCAAGGGGCGGAGTTCCTAGTGCGCCTGCCGCTCGCGCTGGAGGAAGTTACGGCTGATGGGCCGGTGCGCTCTCGCACTCTGGCCACGGGCGGCCGCCGGCGCGTGCTCATTATCGAGGACAACATCGACGCGGCCGAGAGCCTGCGCGAGGCGCTCGAATTTGGCGGGCATGAGGTTGAAGTCGCATACAACGGGCCGGCAGGAATCGCCAAAGCCCGCAAATTCAGTCCCGAGGTCGTCTTCTGCGACATCGGGCTTCCCGGCATGGACGGCTTCCATGTCGCACGCGCCTTCCGCGCCGACGCCGCTCGGCGGGGCGTCTATCTTGTGGCTCTGAGCGGGTACGCTTTGCCCGAAGACGTGCAACGGGCGCTGGAGGCCGGGTTCGATCAGCATCTCGCGAAACCGCCGAATCTGGAAAGCCTGGAACAGACCCTGGCGCGAGTGCCCGCGGCCGCGCCGGCGCCGCCGGCGCCGCCGCCGCCGCGTGAAGCGGACGCGGGCGAACAGGAGCCTGAAATCGCCGCGGGGTAGATAGAGCCTGTGGGGAGACTGCGGGCCGCTGGGCGGACCGGGGTGCGGCTAGCGGGTCGCGTGGGCGAGGGCGTGAGCGTGTTCGTGTGGGGTGCGCGGGAGGCGAAAGGCGTAGGGCGAGGGCGTGAGCGTGTGGGTGCCGCGGGCCGCGGGTCGCTCACGCCCACGCCAGCCGCCCACGCTGGCCGCNNGGTCGCTCACGCTACCGCTACCGCCCACGCTGACCGCCCACGCGAACCGCTATACGCTGGTCGCTCACGCTACCGCTACCGCTCACGCTGGCCGATCTGCGCTGGCCAGGAATCTCCCGACAAGCCGTAGCGACTAGTTGCTCGTTACGCGATGGCGCCGGGCGAGCGCTGCGGGCTGTAGGGGTGGCTCTCCACCACACGCAGGCGGGCGCGGGTCAGCCGTTCGATGTCGCGCAGGAAGGTGCGCTCGCTGGGGTCGCAGAAAGACAGCGCGATTCCGGCGGCGCCGGCGCGGCCCGTGCGGCCGATCCGGTGAACGTAGTTCTCGGGCTCGTTGGGCAACTCGAAGTTGATGACGTGGGTGATTCCGTCCACGTCGATCCCGCGCGACGCGATGTCGGTGGCCACCAGCACGCGCACGCTGCCCTTCTTGAAGCCGGCCAGGGCACGCTCACGCGCCGACTGGCTCTTGTTGCCGTGGATGGCCTCGGCCGTGCACACCCGGTCCCGGTTCAGGTGCTCGGCGACACGGTTGGCGCCGTGCTTGGTGCGGGTGAAGACCAGCACGCGGGCCATGGCCCGATCGCGCAGGACCTCCGACAGTAAGTTGCGCTTGTTGTTCGATTGCACGTGCAGCACCCACTGGCTGACCTTTTCGGCCGTGCTGGCCGTGGGCGTGACTGACACCGTGACGGGATTGCGTAGCATCCCGCCGGCCAGGGACACGATGTCGGGCGGCAGGGTGGCGGAGAACAGCATGGTCTGGCGCTGCCGCGGAACCGCGGCCACGATGCGGCGGATGGGCTGGATGAAACCCATGTCCAGCATGCGATCGCCCTCGTCGAGCACCAAGACCTCGACCGCGTCCAGCCGCACATGTCCCTGCTGCATGAGATCGAGCAGGCGGCC
>PMCR01000402.1 GCA_003155465.1 Myxococcales bacterium
TCGGTCACATACGAGGTCGAGCCCTCCAGCACCGCGAGCGATTCCTCGGCCGGCCCGACCAGAAACGCGGCGCCGCCTGCGCCGGCCGTGTACTCGAGGGCGTCCCGCGGCCGGCCTTGCGCCGTGTCCATGCCAAGCGCCAAAGCGTAGTCCGCCATCCCCGAGCCGACGAAGCCCAGGGCGGCTTGCATCGCCTCGGTGCCCGCCTTGCACGCGAACTGCCAATCGGCAGCCAGGGTATGTGGCACGGCGCCGATCGCTTCCGCCACGATCGTGCTGGTCGGTTTGACGGCGTAGGGGTGACTCTCGCTGCCGACCCACACCGCGCGGATGCGCGACGGATCTATCGCGGCGCGCTTGAGCGCATTGCGCGCGGCCTCAAGTGACATCGTTGCCACATCCTCGTCGAGACCGGGCACCGCCTTTTCTTTGATGGGCGGCGTGCACCCATGCTCGCCTTCCCACATGCGGCTGATCTCGGTCCCTGGCAGGCGATAGCGTGGCACGTAGGCGCCATAGCCGACGATGCCGACGTCCCGGTGCGGCTTCATCACGTTCTTCATATTCTAGGTTTCTGGCTTATCACGTCCCAACCCCCGACTGTAGCAGGTTGGGGGCGGCAGATGGACGCACGCAGAGATCGAGCGCCGCTTCCAGCTCGGTCAGATCGATCTGGGTATCGAGGCAGGGCCCGTTCGGGCGCGTGTTCGCGATGCCCAAGATCGAGAGCTTGTGACGAACATCGCGGATGCCGCTCAGAAGATCGCGTTCGCAGGCTACGCCAATGACGACGCTCGGTCGCCTCTCCCGGATGCGCTGGCGCGCCTGCTCGCCCCCGGCAACGAGGGCCACCTCGACGCCGCGCGTGCTAGCCAGGGTTCGCGCTTGATCGATCTGTTCCTTGCGGAGGCAGCGCGGCAGGAGAATGAGCGCCCGCTGCGGCGCGATGCCCTGCGGGGCCAGCCGCACAAGGGCATTGTTGGTACGGATGAAGGCGTGCGCGAGTCGATCCTTGTTGATCGACAAAATGCGGCCCAGCCAGAAGACGCGGCGTTCGACCATGGCAAGGATTCGACGAGCGAGTGACGACGCGCGCGTGCTGCGCGGCCAGCCTGTGAGGAGCATGAGGGCCACGAGCGCAAGCGCTACGCCTAGCGCCGTGAGCAGGAACGCCAGGAGGACGAGCAGCACCGTGGGTGCCGCTGCATGCCACTCGGCAAGGCGCGGCGCCACCAAGTACCACGACAGAAGACTCGCCGCCACCGTGACCACGAGAACCCCGACGATGAGGGCGAAGAATAGACGCTTTGGTGCCGCGGCGTCGGGTGTGGCATGGCCATCCCAATCGCGCCACTCGTCGCCCAGTCTCGGGCTCCGTTCCCCATCGCGGGAGTTCGGGTCTGCGTGCACAACGCCGGGTCACAAGCAAGAAACGCACCTCGCACATCGAGTCTCGTGGCGCTCAATCTGCGAAAAAATGACCAGGGGAAGGCAGAGGAGCGCGCGCATCGCCCCTGGCGACGTGGCCCTTGGCGGTGGGCGGCTTCGCACGGTGGTGCAGAATCGCACGTGCGGCTGAGCTGGAAGAACTTGGTTCCGCAGCGTCCGGCTACGCCTTGCCCCGACATTCCGACGGCCTCTCCGGCTTCCCGATCTTCGGTGCGACCGCCTGCCAGGCGAAGCCCGCAGCGCTGGCCAACTGCGAGAGCACGACCAACGCCTCCATGTTCAGCGCGCGTAGTCCGAGCCCGTGCGCCACCGGGTGCCGGAGCAGGGCGAGGTAGAACCCAGGCGGGGCCAGGCGCAAGCGATGTTGCTCGCGCTGGGCGCACAGCCGGTGAAAGCGATACGCGCCCCGGCCATAGCCGAAGTGACGGCGCAGGAACATCTTGAGGTCGATGGGGTGGCGGTGCTGCACCAGCGCCACCGGCGCGGCGGCGATGGGGTGGCCCAGGCTCAGCCAGCGGTGGCACAGCTCGCGGTCTTCCGAAGTGACGAAGTCCTCGCGGAAACCGCCCTCCGACAGGAACAGCCGGGTCGGCACGGCGAGGTTGGTGGCGGGGAAGAAGCGGGCTTCGCTTGAGGACGGATTGTAGAAAGCGTCCACCGCCTCCAGGATCTGGTGGCTGGCGGCGGAGTAGCGGTTTTCGGGCGCCCCGTCGATGGTGCGGCCGCCGACCAGCGCGTCCTGCTCGTGGTCGGCCAGCGCTGCCTGCAGCGCGACCAGCCAGCCGGGTGCGGGAACGCAATCTGAGTCGAGGAACGCGACGTGGCTGCCGCGCGCCGCGCGCGCCCCGCGGTTGCGAGCGGCGGCGGGACCCCTGTGCTCTTGGCGCAGCAGCGTGATCGCCAGACGATCGGCGAACGGCTCCACCGCCGGCTCCACCGCCTGGGCGCTGCCGTCGTCCACCACGATCACCTCGAACCCGCCATCCGGCGGGTCGAGCCCGCACAGCGCCTGCAGGCAGCTGGCGAGTTCCGCCGTCCGTCCGTGCGTGGGGATCACCACCGAAAAGAATTGGTTGGGCATGTGCGGGGCCACTTGTCGGGCTAGGGTGGCGGATTGTACCCCATGAACGGAATTTTGGCCCCAGTCGTCATGGCTTCAG
Source organism: Myxococcales bacterium (assembly GCA_003155465.1). Next base: position 2,610 of record PMCR01000402.1, read on the forward strand.
GACCTACCAATGCGGATGACACTGTCGCAAGGCAGCCGAGGGCTCGAAATTGGATCAGGCAAGTTCTCAGCATGCGTCCCACGGAAGGGCGTCTTTCGAGCGCCGGGCCTAGTCTACCCCATAGCGTCCTCGCCGAAATCGTCTTGATCAGTTGAGCATGGCCCTGTCGTTCAGCGTCCGGCGCGGCAGCGGAGAGTCCACGCGGTGGCGAGCGCGGCAACCGCCCGAAACAGATGCGGCAGGTGCGACCAGGACACAGGCCTGCTGCCTCTGCCGGCCTGGCGTGCGGCCGTATCGCCGGCGTGTCCAGTGTGGAAGAATATAGCTTCCGATTGCTTGCTCAGGACCTCGTGGATGCCCATGGACCATTCCCAGCGCTGCGCTTCATCAACCCCGCCTCAGCCCGCGGATCCCGCGGTCAAGGCGGCCGGCAACCCGGACGCCGGGCTCGGACCGGCCCGCAGCTGGATCGTTCTCGGCATGCACCGCAGCGGTACGTCCCTGCTGACCTGTTTGCTGAACCAGCTGGGCGGCTACTCCGGCCCCGCGGAACGCCTGCTCCCCTCCGCGCCGGAAAATCCGCTGGGCTTCTACGAACACCAGGACATGGTGCGCATCAACGATGCACTGCTGGAGCGGCGGGACAGCGCTTGGCCGGAGCCTCCCCGCCTGCCGCAGGATTCTTGGGAAACCTCGGACCTTGACGACCTCCGGAACCAGGCCCGCGAGTTCCTGGCACGTGATTTCGTCGGGAAGGCCGTCTCGGTGTTCAAGGATCCGCGGCTTTGCCTGACCTTCGGTTTCTGGGCGGGCCTGGTGCCGGAGCCGCGTGTCCTGCTGTGCCTGCGACGCCCCTCCGCCGTGGCGATCTCGCTTCGGCGGCGCAACGGGCTGGATGAGGAATACAGCCGCTGGCTCTGGGCGCGCCATGTGCGCGGGGGACTGGACGCGGTGGAATTCCTTCTGGCCGGGGTGGTCTTCTACGAGGAATTCCTGACGGACCCGGTGGGGGCGCTGGCGCCCTGGGCTCCCGCGCTGGGAATCGAGTCGTTCCTGGCTTCGCAGGGGGCGCGAAAGGCGCTCGCCGAAGTCATCCGGCCTGAGTTTAACCATGCCCCGGCCGCTGGCGACGACGATCTGGACCAGACTTATGAAAGCCTGCGCCTGGGTTCGCGCGATCTGGCGGCGCTGGCAGCGGCGTTGCGAAGGATGACGGATCCTGTCCTGGGCGGCATTGTCGAGCGCCCGCACACGACGGCCCCTGGCTTCGGTCCTCTCAGGCCACAGACCGCTGCCTGGTGGCTCACTCAGCAAGCCGCGCGGGCTCGGCTGGCCAACGCGATCGTCCGCGCGGAAGCCGCGGAACAGAAACAACGTTCACTGGAAGAAGGGCTTTCTGCCGCCCAACGCGAACTGGGGTTGTGCCACAGGACGGTCGACCGCTACTGACGGAGCCAGCTCACGATGAAGAGTCCGTGCCCGCCGCCTTGCAGGAGGGTGGGGCGGATCTCGACGCTGTTGGCGTCGGTTGAAAGTTGGTTGTCGGGCCACGGCCCGTCCACCGGGGCCGAGGAGGCGAGGATGCAACTCGTATCCGTGCACTGCTCAAGCTTCCAGGCCACGGCGCTGAGACTGTTCTTCGCGATCCAGTCGAACCAGTAGTTCGTGTCGTTCTTGCAGATGTAGTTGTCGCCCTTGCTGACCAGACCGCCGTCCGCGGGCGTCGCGCCGAATTCGGTGATGAAGATGGGCAGGCCGGCGGCGATGGCCTTGTCGGCGCGATTGCGAATCGTCGTCCCATGCGTGCAGGCATAGAAGTGCAGCGTGTACATGAGGTTGGTGCCGGGCACGGGATCCGCCGCGGCCAGGTCGACATCTTGGGAATAGGTGGTCGTGCCGAGAACGATGATGTTGTTCGAGCCCTGGCCACGGATGGCCTGCACCACGGCCTGGTGGTACGGCTTGACCTGCGCCCAGGTGACGTTGAGGGGCTCATTGAAGGGTTCGAAAATGACGTTGGGATACTTCCCCCATTTCTGCGCCATGGAGGTGAAGAAGGAGACGGCATCGGCCTTTTGGTTCACGGCATTCTGGGTGTGCCAGTCGATGATCACGTAGACGCCGAGGTCGATGGCGTTCTGAACGATGGTGTTAACCTTGCTCAGGATACTGGCCTGGTTGGCCGCGCCGGTTAGATAGCCACCCTGGTTGCCCGCGCCGGATTCGATGCCCATGGCCGCGCGAATGACCGACAGCTTCCAGTTGTCGCGCATGTACTGCAGTCCGCTCTTGCTCTCGGCAAATCCCTTGCTTTCCCAGTTGAGCCACATGCTGCTTACGCCCTTGAGCTGAACCGGGCCGCCGCACTGATCGACAAGAGTCGGACCGTCCACCGCCAGGGCGCCATGCGTCGCCACCGGGGTGGCGGCGGCAGGGCAGGCAGCAACGGTTGGTCTCGCGTCACGGACCATGGTCGAGCCTCCCGAGCTCGACGCCCTGGTTCCTCCCGTGCCGGGCGTTGTGGTTCCACCCGTGCTGGCCGCTCTGGTCCCGCCGGTGTTGGCCGGGGTGGAGTCTCCCTGCGTGCCGCCCGAGCTAGCCACACCGCCGGTCGACTCTGGTGCGCTGGGAGAGGACGTCCCTGCGCAGGCGGACAGTCCCAAGCCCAAAGCAATGGCAGTGATGCGGAAACTCGATGTTGGTCGGATCATGCTACCTCGTGGAACTTCTCGATCTGGTCGACTCCCAGGCAGACAGTGAGGGATAGCACAGCGGTCGATCAATAACAGAGCGACATGGGCGGCACCGATTTTCGGCTGGTCGCGGCTGGTGGCGACATCGAGATTGTCTTCGCGCGCGCGGTCAAGCTGAACCAGCCGCAGTAGCTGGAGATCTCTCCAGATTCACAAATCCGCGCCCTGCGGTATGCTCGGCCGCATGACCAAGCCATTTGTCTCCTGCACGTTCGTCGTGGTTGCTCTGGCCAGCTTGGGTTGCAAGAAGCCAGCCGGGGAGCCGCCCACACAGATCACACGGCCCGTGGCTGCCACGCCTGCGCCCAGCGCGCTGGCAGAGAAGCCGTCGCTGCTCAAGGTCGATGCGTTCAAAGAACAAGCACCGGCGATGTATCGCGCCCAGTTCACCACATCGAAAGGCAACTTCGTGGTCGAGGTGCAGAGGGACTGGGCCCCTCAGGGCGCCGACCGCTTTTTCAACCTGGTCAAGAACGGCTACTTCAGCGACGCTCGCTTCTTTCGCGTCATCAAGGGTTTCATGGTGCAGTGGGGTATCCACGGTCAGGGCGAAGTAAACGCAGTCTGGCGCAACGCCAACATTCCCGACGATCCGGTCAAGCAGTCGAACAAGCGTGGCTTCATTTCCTTCGCCACCGCGGGGCCAAACACGCGGACCACGCAGGTCTTCATCAACTACGCAGACAACCTCCAACTGGATGGGATGGGCTTTGCGCCCTTCGGCAAAGTGGCAAGCGGTATGGACGTCGTGGACGGCCTGTTCGGCGGCTATGGAGAGGGCGCGCCCCAGGGCATGGGTCCCAGCCAGGGCCGCATGCAGACCGAAGGCAACGCCTACCTGGCGCGCGACTTCCCCAACCTGGACCACGTGCTTGAAGCCACCATCGTGCGCTAAATCACCAGCGAAATCACCAACCCTTGCGGCGGCTCAAGCCGCTTGCTACCGTCCAGCTATGATGCCGCGCCTGCCGGTCGTGCTCGGGCTTGCGTTCCTGGGTGTGCTTCTTGCACTTTGCGGTTGCTCGACCTCACACCGGCGCGATCAAAACTTCGGCACGGACGCAGGGTCCGACTACCAGATCCCTGACGCCGCCGACTTTCCCAGCCAAGCAGGGGCTGACGCCAACGCGGAGGATGCCTCAGCCGACATTGAGTTGGAGGCTGTGCCCGCTGACACGTCGACGCAGGACTCCGACTCTGGGTTCGATTCTTAGCGTGGAGTCAAAAGGATGAACGGGCCATCAGGCGAACGCGTCACCGAGTGGGCAGGCGGCTCGCTTAGTGAACTCATGAGCGTACTCTCAGGAGCAGCCTTGCCGGCCCGCATCCGCGTGTTCGCACCCGGCGCCGGGGGTGCGTTGGCAGGCGAGGTGCACCTCCTGGCCGGCGGCCTCAACGACGCCTTCGCCGGCAACAAGCGTGGCCAGGAAGCTGCCTCCGCCCTGCAGCGGGTGGCCGGTGCCCGCTTCGTGATCGATACCCGTTTGCCTGACCCCGAGACCGGATCTCTGGCGAAGCCTGGCCCCGCCGACGGGAGTCTGGCCCAACGCCCACTCGTCGAGATCATGCGCTACTGCGAGGACTACGTGCTGACCTGCACGCTCGAGGTGTGGCGCGGCGAGGAGCAAGCCCGAATCAGCTATCGGCGCGGCGAGTTGGTCGGAACCACGATAGGCGGCAGTGACGCTCCCGAACGCCTCCCCGAGGTCATGGCCTGGAAGGAGGGGTTCTTCGAGATCGACCTGCCTTTGCCGGTGACGCCACCTGTGCCCGCGCCCTCCAGGCGCAACACAGGTTCGGCGGCGGTGGTGGGTGACGGCGCGCCAGCACGGCCGCTCTCTGGCGAGCGCCCGCGCCGCGAGACTGACCCCCTCATTTCTCTTGCCGCGATCAAGAAGAGCGCACCCCCGCGGCCCGCCGGAGTGCCGGTGCGGCCGACGGGAGAAGGCGCCCCCAAGTTGCCACGGGTCCCGTCCCTGCCCGGATTCAAGAGTCGGGTCACCGCGCCAGCGCAGGCGCTCGCCTCGCCAGCGGCAGGTTTGAAGCCAGCCCCGGCTGGGCCTGTACCTGGCCCAGCCGCCGCACCGCTTCGGGCGGGCGCCCCACCACTGGCATCGTTGGCTGGCGCGGCAGCAGGGGCCCGCGCCGCGCAGGCACCGGTTGTGGCGCACGCTACGCCGACTATGCCGGCCGCCCATCCTTCGTCGACAGCTGGTATCTCTGCCCAGACGGGAGTGGGCAAGCAGCCCCAAGTTCATCCAGCGCCGGCTCCGAAGGCGCGCGAAGTCATGCCCGCCCCCCCTGCTGTCGCTGCGAGCCTACCCATAGCGCGTGCGCCAGACACAGCTCGTCTGCCACAAGCGCCGGTGCCATCGGCCCGGGCGCCCATAGCCCGCCCTGCGGGACCGGCCGCTGCTTCGCCGCTTGCTCCAGTCCCGTGGCCCGCGGCCAAGCCAGCTGCGGCGCGGCCTCCTGCGCAGCCGGCATCGGCTCCGGCGGCGGAGCCCGCAGCCGCGGCCGCAAGTCATTCAGCAAGCGCGGCCGCAAATCCGCCACCGCCTGCTTCGCTAGCTTCTCCTCCAGCCGACGTGCCCGCTGCGCCGGTTCGGCTCAAAACGCCTCCCCCGGCCACGCCGCCTCCGGTCCAACCTGTGTCAGCAGCCGCAAGCCAGCCGACCGGCGCGGTTTCGTCCCCGGCGGCCTTGAAGCCTTCTGCATCGCCATCGCCCCCCTCGACCCGCGGGGCTTCGATGCCGGCCGCAGAGGTAGCCCCGTCGCCCCTCAATCACATCTCGGGCGAGCGACCCTCGGCGTCCCTGCCCGAAGTCAACGAACGACCTTTTGGCGTCGAGCTATCCGAGGACATGCAGGATCCGGCCGCGTTCGTGGAAACCCCGGAGCCTGTGCCCCAAGTCGCAGCGGCGTGGGCGGCGCAGGCCACTCCCACACCGATATCGCCGGCCCCGGAGCGGGGGGAACCACCAAACCTGCGGCTCACGCCAATCGCTGCGGGCCAGCCCGACGATCTTGCGGTCGATATCGAGGACCCGCGATTTCGGCCGGGCAAGCGACGCGCCGGGCGCGGGATCGGCAGTTGGTCCTTGGTGGTTCACGTGCTCCTCGGTGTCGCACTGGGCGCGGCCATCGTTGCGGCCTACTCCTACTACTACGGCCTGCCGCTGCCATAGCTGTTTCCCCTTGGCGCACCGGCGCGGGGGCGCTCTACTAGGCTGCCGTGAGCCTGTTCTCACAAATTGCCGATTCATACCGGCGCACGAAGAAGCCCAAGGACATCCTGTGGAATCGTCTGGTGGCGCGGCCGCTGGCTGCCGTCTTGCTGGTCCCGCTTGCAGACACTCGCGTTACCCCCAACCAGATCACCTTCACCTCGCTGGCGTTGTTCGTCGCGGCGGCGGTTCTGTTGGTCGGCTTTCCTGGGTACACCGGCCTGCTCATCGCGGTCGCCGTGCTCGAGCTGTCCTATGTGCTCGATTGCTTGGACGGCCAGCTTGCTCGACTGCGCGGAACCTCCTCGCCGGTGGGCGCGCACCTGGATTTTCTGATGGACGAGCTGAAGGCCTTCCTGCTGGTGGCCGCCACGGGCGCGCGCCTGTGGCGTGCGGATGGCCAAAACCGATGGCTGGTCGAGGCGCTGGCCGGACTGGCGGTCGTGGCTTCGGCCATCAGTCTGACCACTTTCGTGCGCCGGCCCGAGTACCTGCGCGCCAGCGGCTCGCCCCGGCCGCAGTCCGCCGGCGACTACGGAGATGGTTTGGATGGCGCGACAGCCACTGCGGCCCCGACCCCGCCTCGCTCGTTCGTGGCCAGGGCGGCTGCCGCAGTGGAATCGCTGGGCCGATTGATCATTCACTACCCGAGCTATCTCGTGTTTGTGGCCGCCGCCAATCGCCTGGATCTCTTCCTGCACGTGTATCTGGCCATCAACGCCGCCTATGCCGGCCGTACGATGCTTGCGGTCTTGCGCAAGCTGGGTAGGGGAGCCGCGTGAACAGCAGCAGAGTCATCATCGTAGCGGCTGGCCGCGGCCGACGCCTGGGCACGGAAACTGAGGACATTCCCAAGTGCATGGTCCGGGTGGCGGGCCAGCCCATCCTGCACTGGCAACTGCGCGCCTTTGCGCTGGCGGGCCTCTCCGATATCGTGGTGGTACGCGGCTATCTGGGAGATCGCATCCAGGGGGGTGGCGCAGCCCTTGGTTACGTCGACAACCCCGACTGGCCCCACAACAACATCCTGGCCTCGCTGTTGTGCGCGGCTGATCGCCTGCTCGGCGGTTTCTTCTTTTCCTACTGTGACATCGTGTACACGCCGGACGTGGTCGCGCGCCTGGCCGCGTGCGCGCGCGCAGCCGACCCGGCGCCGGTGTCACTGGTCATCGATCGGCGCTGGGCAGATGCCTATCAAGGCCGCACCCTACACCCGGTTTCCGAGGCCGAGCTGACCCTGGTCGACGGACAAGGACGGCGGGTCGTGCGCGTCGGCAAGGGCGCGGTGGCGCGCGAGAAAGCGGTGGGCGAGTTCATCGGCCTGGCCCATTTCTCCGCCGCGGGCGCGGCAGCGCTGTGTGCGGTATGGGATGGGGCTCTGGCGGCAGGGGGCTTGCAGGCGCCCTTTGGCTTAGCCCCGACGCTGCGTCAGGCCTATCTGACCGATGCGCTCAACGCACTGGCCGACCAGGGTGTACGACTTTCACCAGTCTTCATTGATGGCCATTGGCGCGAGATCGACACGCCCCAGGACCTAGCAGCGGCGGAAAGAACCGTCGCGGACTGGGACCCGGAATTCCAAGTCGGGGGGCCGGAGCAGGGAAGATGAGGCGTTCTTGCGCCCCAGGAGACAACAATGAAACCACTGCATGAAGGCAACACGCCGAATCTGGACTGCCCAGTACGCCGGGACGAGGGAGAAGCGGTGGCTGATTTGAAAAGGGTCCTGGACCGCAGGGATGGTCAAATCCGGACGCTGGAAGCTGCTCTCGCGCAGGTTCGCACGCAATGTTCTGCCTTGCGGGCACAGATGCAGGCACAGTCACAGCGCTTGCTCGCCATCGAGAATGGCTACACGTGGCGCTTCATCCGGAAAGGGGTTGATGTACTGGAACGGCACCTCCCGGCGAATACCCGACGGGGACAATTGTACCGCCGACTGATCGACAAGGCGCCGCGTGTGTCAGCCCCGGGTCCTGCGCCAAGACCCCCGCTTCCCGTGACGCCGGAGCAACCACCACAGGACGAAGAGGCGGAGATTGCGGCACTGAATACTCTTGGTTTTGTCCGGGAGGAAAGCCCTCGGGTCTCGGTGCTGATTCCCGTCTTCAACCAATGGCGCCTGACCTACGCCTGTCTCCAGTCCATTCTGGAACACACGCACGAGATTCCCTATGAAGTTGTTCTGGTCGATGACGCTTCCTCCGACCCAACCCGGCGGACTATTTCCAAAGCGCTGGGCATCACGTCGCTCAGGAATAGCGAGAATCTGGGTTTCCTGCACTCGTGCAATTCTGGCCTTCGGCACTGCAGGGGTGAGTATGTTCTCTTCCTCAATAGTGACGTTCAGGTGACTCCCGGGTGGCTCTCCGCTTTGGTGCAGACGTTGGAACGCGAGCCTAGCATCGGTGCGGTCGGCGCGAAGCTCATTCATCCCGACGGCCGGTTGCAGGAAGCGGGATCCATCATCTGGAGCGACGGCACGGTAGAAGGCTATGGGCGCGGCGCGGACCCGAGTGAGTTCTGGTTCAACTACCTGCGCGACGTTGACTATTGCTCTGCAGCCTGCCTGCTCGTGCAAAAGCGTCTGTTGAGTCAGTTGGGCGGATTTGACCCACGCTATGCTCCCAGCTACTACGAGGACACGGACCTCTGTCTGGGTATTCAAAGCCTGGGTTTTCGAGTTGTCTGTCAGCCTGCGGCAGCAGTGGTCCACCACGAATGGGGCAGCAGCTCTTTCGAGGATGCCGCGAGCCGGGCGAGCGTCAACCAGCGACTATTCGTTCGGAAATGGGACTCATTTCTGAAGCGGCAGGTATTGCGGAGCGAACGAAATCTGCTGCGGGCACGCGACACCCGTCGGGGTCGGCGCGTGCTCATTCTCGACGACATGGTGCCCGTCGCGCATTTCGGATCTGGCTATCCCCGTGCGCAGCAGATGCTGCGCTTTCTGGCGGAGCTGGGCTACGTCTGCACCTTCTTCCCGTTGTCGGACCCGACCGCTCGCGAACCGGAGACTCGGGACTTTCAGAACATGGGCGTCGAAGTGTGCGTAGGCGACAATGCACGGATCGACGCGTTCCTCGAAGAGCGTCGTGGATTTTACGATCTGGTGTTGATCAGTCGCTCTCACAACGCGGCCCGTGTTGCGCAGAGGGCGAAGGATGCTTTCCCGAACGCTTGGCTGATCTACGATGCCGAATGCATTTCCGCTGAAAGGGAAATCCTCAGACTGCAGCTCGCCGGAACGCCGCTCGACCCGGGTGCACAGGCCCGCTTGGTGAGTGAAGAGCTGGGTCTGATGCGGATGGCCGACTCGATCATTGCGGTGTCGGAAACCGAGAAGCGGCGAATTGAACAGATGGGGGCTGGGCCGGTCTACGTGTGGGGCAATCCTGTGTCAGGGCAAGCGCCTGAACGAGATTTCGACCAGCGCGCAGATCTGCTGTTTGTGGGCGGCTTTCTCACCCCCGGCAGTCCGAATGACGACGCGGCCACCTATTTCGTCAAAGAGGTGTTCCCGCTGGTGGAACGTGAGCTGCGTTGTCGATTGACCATTGCGGGGACGAATCATCTCCCCGCCATCCGGGCTCTGGCCTCTGCCGACATCACCGTGACGGGTTATGTGGAAGACCTGCGGCCGTACTATGAGCAGGCGCGAGTCTTCATTGTTCCGACTCGCTTCGCCGCAGGTGTCCCGCAAAAGTTGTATGACGCCTGGGGGCACGGACTTCCCGCAGTAGTCACCCCCCTCATCGCCGGTCAACTGGGGCTGTCGGACGGGGATGGCCTGCTGGTCGGCGGTGATGCCAAGGAGTTTGCCGCCAAGATTGTTTCCTTGTATCGGAATCCGTCGCTGTGGCATGAGCTGCAAAAGCGGGGACTTGAGCACGTGCGCCGCGACTGCTCGCTTGACCAGATGAAAGGGACGCTGGCCGAGATCATTCGCGCGACCATCGTGGACGAAACAACGTTGGCGGCACCGGTGAGTCAGCAGTACCCAGTGCGGGGCATGCCAAGACCGCGGTCGCTCATGGTGCGGATGGATCTGACAAACAAGTGCAACCTGGCGTGCCTGCCGTGCACCCTGCGACACAACCGGCGGACGTCCCGCGAGGAGGCGGGCGAAATGGATTTGGGCCTATTCAGCAGAATCGCCGAACAGGTCTTTCCCTTTGCCAGTGTGGTCGCGCTTTCCTGCGAAGCCGAACCCATGCTGCACAGTCATTTTCCGGAGGTATTGCGGATCGTCGGTCAGCATCGTGGGCCGGCATACAAGATCACGACAAGCGGGGCTCTACTGGATGACGAAATGACGGTGGCTCTGCTGAAGAGCGGGGTGCAGGAGATTTATCTTTCGATCGATGGAGCGACTAAGACCACCTACGAACGCGTCCGCCGCAACGGCAGTTTTCCGCAGTTGACCGAAGCAATCGGACGAATTGGACGGTGGAAAGCGGCGCGCGGTGCGGGCCGTCACGATCCACCGCTGCTCAAGGTCAACTATACCCTCATGCATTCGACGCTCGGCGAGCTCCCGCAAATGGTGGAACTGTGCCGGGAGTGGAGCGTGGACCAGCTGCTGGCGCAGCACATTTACTGCGTAGAAGTGACCGGTCTGCAGGGGGAGAGTCTTGTCGATACCCCCGCGGAAAGCGACGCCGTTGTGTGCGCCTGCCAGGCCCTGTGTGACGAATACGGCATTCGGACCATCTTTCCTCCGGCCTTCGAAATTGGAGCTGCGAAGCCCTCAGCCTCCCAGCCAGCCGGCTCCGGTACGCTCGATTGCTATGCTCCCTGGCGTATCGTGCGCATCCGCTGGAATGCAGACGTCTATCCCTGCGACTTGTGGCCCGGACCGGGGTTGGGCAATCTGAAAGGTCAGTCCTTCGCGGAGATCTGGAACAGTACACGCTACACGCGGCTACGATGGGAGCTCGCCCGCCGCAATCCAGCCCATCCGAATTGCAGAAACTGCAACATGGTGACGACGGATAATATCGAAGGGCGGGAGGTAAAGTCTCCGCTCTCCTTCACGCCCGTGTCGAAGTAGGGCCGCGGGAACCCAACGGTTCTCAAGACGGTGCCCCCTCCATAGAATCGTCCATGGGCGTCACAAGACCCCCATGGAATCGGCTTTCGCGAAGCGCGCTCCCACCATTCTCCCGTTGAATCCTTCTGGAAACTCGGCGACTCTTGCTGCATCCAAGACTCACAGAAGGGGGTTCGACGCGATGCTTAGCAAGACCATGCAGGATGCATTCAGCGAGCAAATCAGATACGAGTTTTCATCGGCGTATCTTTACCTTTCGATGGCGCTGTACTTCGAAGGGCTAAGCCTGCCGGGCTTCGCCAAGTGGATGCGCGTCCAGTTTGCCGAAGAGCAGACCCATGCGATGAAGATGCTCGACTACGTGGTCGACCGCGGCGAGACGGTGACCCTGTCCGCCATCGAGAAGCCTGTGTCCGACTTCAAGTCCGCCACCGACGTGTTCGAGCGCACGCTTGCCCACGAGCGGAAGGTGACCAGCCTCATCAACAATCTTTACGCCCTGGCCGCCAAGGAAACCGACTACGCGTCCATGGAAATGCTCCAGTGGTTTATCAAGGAGCAGGTCGAGGAAGAGAAGAACGCCAGCCTGATCCTGGATCAGTTGAAGATGGTGGGCGATAAGGGCTCCAGCCTGGTCATGCTGGACCACCGCATCGGCAAGCGCGGCGAGTAGGCCAGCGGGCTGGGCGCGCCGTCGCCGCCAGCCCGGCAACCCCGCCCACCCTGGTTTCCCATGGTGCACGATCCCGACGACCTGCCCGAGGAAGAGCCGAGTTCGCCACAGGAGAAGAACTACATCACGCCGGCGGGCTACCGGAAACTGGTCGACGAGCTGGAATTCCTACACACCAGCAAGCGGCCGGAGGTGGTCAGCGCCTTGGCTGACGCTGCCGCCGAGGGCGACCGTTCAGAAAACGCCGAGTACATCTACCGCAAGCGCCAGTTGCGCCAGATTGACGCGCGCATGCGCTTCCTTTCCAAACGGCTGGACCATGTCGTCATCGTGGACCCCAAGGAGCGGAAGAGCAGCGACCGGGTGTTCTTCGGGGCCACGGTCACGGT
>PMCR01000414.1 GCA_003155465.1 Myxococcales bacterium
TGCACCTTCTGCCACTACGGCCTGGCAGCGACCGGCACCGCTCGTTACCGCGAGCGCGCGGTGGACACTGTGGTCGCGCACTTGGGTGCGCTGTCGGTTCGCCATGGCACACGCTATTTCTACTTGTCGCAGGACTCGGTGGCGCCCGCGATGCTTTGCCGGCTGGCCGATGCGCTGGCGCGGGCTGGTCTGGATCTGCGCTGGGGCACGGACCTGCGGCCCGAGGCGTACCTGACGCCCGAGCGCTGTCAAGGGCTGCGCCGGGGTGGCGCAGTGGCGTGCAGCCTGGGGGTAGAATCGGCCAGTCCGCGGGTGTTGCGCCTGATCGACAAGGGAATCACGCCGGCCGGTGCGGCCAAAGCCGTGCGCAACCTGGCCCGGGCAGGCATCGCGGCCGAGTTGATGTGTTTTACCGACTTTCCCACGGAGACCTTTGCCGAGGCCATGGCGACCCTGGGTTTTCTCGAACGACACGCCCCGCACATTGCGGCCTTCATTGTGGGGCAGTTCGAGCTTACCCATGGCTCGCGCGTGGCGCAGGATCCGGCGCGCTTTGGGCTGCGCGAGATCTGGACCGTGCAAGGCGACGAATTGGGCACAGCCCTGTTCTTCGCCGAACGAAAGCCGGGCAAGCGTGGCCTAGAGCGCGTCCGGCTGGAGCAGGCGCTGGACCGGCTGGCCGCGAGTTGGCTGCTGCGCACCTATCCCTGGGCTGGGGCGCTGTCGACGGCGCATACCATCTTCTATTACGATCATTTCGGTCCCGGCGTATTCAGGGATCTGGCGGGTCAGGCATCCGGCCGCATGTTGGGCAAATTGCCGGCCCACCGGGTNNCGCGCCGAACAGCACGAGGCCGCGATTTGGCACGAGCTGACCCACGTGCGCCGCCAGGTCTCGCGCCAGGTCTACAGTGAACTGGCTGCGCAACTGCCGCCTTTGCGGCCCGATTCACGGTCAGAAGGAAATCGCCGATCTGGAAGAGCTCAGTAATGTCCCGCTTCGATGACCATGGGTTTGTTGTGCTGCGGGCGGGGCTTGGTGGCCTCCACGCAGGCGCGCGTGAAGGCGGCGCCCAAGCGTTCCCAGAGTTTCTCTTCCACGTCGAAAGGCAGGCCGCGCCGGAAACCCGTGAACTTGGCCGTGGTAATCTCTTCGCCCGTCACGCCGCTGCGAATTGTGATGGTGGCCACGGCGTGGTCCGCGGGCAATTCCCTGATGCGTCCGTTGACGTAGACGGCCACGTCCATCAGGGCGCCCATATCGCGGTACTGCTCGTCGGTGTCCACCGCGGGCAACCCGCCTTCGACCTTCATCCCCCTGTCCGTGAGTGCCTGAATCACATGATCACGCACGGAATAGGTGTCCTCCCCATCGAAGGCAAGGACCGCGACCTTGCCCGCAGCGAGCGCAGCCTCCTCCTCCTCGGCCTTTGACTTGCCCTTGGCCGGGCCGCGCGAGCATGGGGGCTTGCCTTTCACGCTGGCCCCTGCCTGGGCAGGGCTCTTCGCCGGCTGGGGCGCAGCCTCCGCCGTCGGGGCCGTGCCAATCACCGCAGGCAAGGCAAGCAACGCCAGCAACAACCTGTGCGGCGCCAGCGGCGCCGACGCGAGTGAGTAGCCAGGCTGCGCGGAGGCAACCGAAGATGTGGCCAAGCCGCAGGCGCGAAGCAATGACATAAGCGAATAGTACCCTAGGTCACGCTCCGTCCGGGAGCGCTTTTCGGGCGACTCCCGCGAAGTCTCTCCATGCTACATGTGTGTGTGCGCCAGACACTCGTTCTGCTCTGAAGGCCTCGCAGTTCTGACTGGGCTTCAGGGTGTAGATCGACTTGCACGACGCTGCCGCATTTCGTTCAGGATCTGGGTGCGCGCCGTTTCCCAGTCGACCGGTTGAACCCTGCCCTCCGAGACTTCGCGGGAACGCCGGACAAGCTCCTGTGCCCACGCTGCGGCCACCGCGTCCTCCGGCTCCTCAAGGCTGGTGAGGACTTCTTCGGCCACACGCGTTCGCTCATCGCGCGGCAACCTGAGAACCTCAGCCAGCAGCTCGTCGGTAGATATACATCAAGCATAGCACTCCCCAGATTCATGCACAGAGAGCTGCCGCCGGTTGTTTCCCAGTTCTGTATTCAGGCAAGGGCTTGCTTGGCCTGAGCCAGCCAGGAACGGAGATGGGTGGCGTCTTCGGGAATGGGACGGGTAGCCAGTACCTCGGTGACCATCTCTGCTGTGGTAGAGATGCTCCGCTCGGCGAGAAGTCGCTGGGCCTTGTTCTTCCCGAGCGACTCCGTGCCGGCTTCTCCCGTCAAGGCCAGAATCCATGCTTCAAGGACGGGGACAGCAGTACCTCCGATGACTCGAATGTGGGGCCAATGGCTTCGGGCAAGATCGATGGCTCGTCCAATGATTCCGGCTCGCTCGGGATCGTCGTCCTGATCGCGCACAAAGGCCACCGCATGGGCTCCGCGCTCACTGGCGTCTAGAACCAACCCGAGAACAGCCCGTTTTTCGTGGTCGCCGCGAATGTTGCGCCGCAGATCCGCGGGAATCGGACCGTGATCGGTGTATTTGCGACATGTCTTCCACGAGCGCGCACCGATGACCTTCTATCCCTCGGGCTGCGTCCGCAGGAGAAGGGCCTTGATGACTCCGGGCTCGTCGTCGTGCTGGTAGGCAGGCTCGCCCGCCCAGCTTCCCAATTCGTTGCGTCCCTCGCCACCAAGGAAGACTTGGACCTCGCTCATTCGCGGGCGCCTCCATTCAGAAGCGGTGCCTCATCCTTGCCATTGGCATAGCTCAGCCAGAGCTCGCCGAGGGCATAGACCTTGATGCGATCCTCGAAGCCCTTGGTCTTGCCGATTGGCATACAGTGAGTCCCGGCCGCATCTCGTGTCACAACAGTGACCTCGTTTGGCTTCATCTCGTTGATGACCAGGGGGCTGTGGGTCGCAAGGACGACCTGGGTGCTCTCCGAGATCTTGCGGAGGACATTCATCACGTCGCGGATCCGCGAGGGATGAAGGCCGTTCTCCGGCTCTTCCACGAGAAGGAGCGAAGGTCCGCAGTACTGAAGCGCGGCGAAGCCTAGGAAATAGAGCAGTCCTTCGCTCATCTCGTGGGCACCTATGTCCTTGCCGTCCTTGAGTGTGACCTTCACGGCCTTCATCCCCGCGGCCGGGACCGAGACAGTGATGTTTTTCACGGTCGGGAAGAGATCACGAACCCGTTCCACGATGGATTGGAATGCCTCGACGTTGTTGCGAATAGCGTCGTACACCGCAGGCAGCCCCGCGCCCCGCTCGTCGGCGAAACGAACCCCCTCACCGTCCAGGAGAAGTGGTGCGGCAGCGCGGAGCGCGTCCGGATCGAAACGCACGAGGGTCGCCGGTGCAATCTGCTCCTTCAACCGGGCGAGCCTACGTGCTGGGTCCGGGATGGCGTACGCTGATGTCCACAGTGGACTCTTGCCGTCGAGCGAGCGCGGCTGCCGCCTAGACAGCAGCGGGAGAGGTGGGCGCTCGCTGTGGTCGAAGGCGAGTTCGCACAATTCATCCCCGTTCCCCACCTGGTATTCGAGTGCATTCTCGAGAGTAATCCCGATGAAAGCGTCTCCAGATTTCTCCCCCACGAGTGGTACGAACGGAAGAATCTCCACACTGGTGACCCGGTTGAGATCCGCCGATGCGACCTGGTTCCCCTGCCAGCCTTGCGGTCCTGATCCTTGCACGACGACATTCTTGATCCTCGCGAATTCTCCTGTCGCGAACTGGGTCGCCGTACGCAGGGCGCGCAGAATCGTGCTCTTGCCGCTGTCGTTGGGACCGATCAGGGCGTGCAGCCGGGTGAGGTTGACCTCGGCACTCTTGATGCAGCCGCAGTTCTTGATCGTCAGTTTCTGAATGGGGATATTGGGCATCGTCCGGCAAGTATAGACCAAGGCGCGGGTTGAGCCCCCATCGGCAGTTGATCTTTGGCGCAAGTAGCCAGCCAACATCCGCGCTCAAGGCACGTAGGCCGGCCCTTGGCCGTTGCGCAGGAGATTTCCGCGGCCGGTGGGCCAGGGCAGACACTTTGTGCCTGAGCCGGGCACGTTGAACACGTCCACACCATGGTCGAAGGTGAGGAGCACGATTTCCAGCGTGCCGTCGCCGTCCAGATCCGCCACTGAGGGGGCGGCGGGCACGCCGATGCCATTGCCGTC
>PMCR01000281.1 GCA_003155465.1 Myxococcales bacterium
GGTGCCTACCTGCCCGATGCGGACTTTAGGCCGGCTTGCGCGGCGGCCTACGCGTCGAACAGTTCGGTCTGCGCCTGGGGTCTGTGGCGCAGCTCGCTGGCCTGCCAGTACGGGGGAGCACGTGCGGGGGCCAGGGGTGGTGGCTCGGTGGGCTCGCCCAGGTGCTTCAGGAAGCGGACGATGTTCTCTGGCTTCTTGACAGGGGCGCGGTGATCTCGACGCCGGGATGGCCGCGCAGAGCCACGGGGTCGGGGCGGCGGCGCAGCTCGGGGCCGGCGGGCGACGGGCGCGGCGAAGCCGCGTGGGGCAGGGGTTGGGCGTGCAGGCCCTAGGTCCCGCAGGGATGGCCAGACCGGCGACGGAGGCGGCGGCCAGTTGAGCGAGCGCCGGCTCTCGCTCTGCAAAGCCGTCATCGAGCACGGTCAGGTCTTCGCCGGCCTCGATGACCCCGCGCCGGGCGAGATGGGACAGGATGCGAGCCCGTACGACTTGCATCAGGTCGCCGACTTCCTCGGTACAAAGGCGTGGCAGGGGGTGGAAGACCGGTTGGCCGTCGGCCTGTTTCACATACACTCCGTCCACGAACAAACCGTGCCAGTGCGGATTTAGCTTCAAGTTGGCGAGTCGCTGGTGGAAAGATGCAGGGAGGCCCGAATGAATAGGTCAGAGCGATCCATCAGGCGCGTTCTTGCGGCTGTGTGAGATTGTTGTGCTATCTCACCATGCAGGCCGCCACTGTGCGGTTGTTCGCCTCGTCGACCAACACGAAGCTGCCGGTGGCGCGGTTGTCCTGATAGCGGTCCGGGCAAAGGGGCTGGTCGGCTCTAAGCTGGATGCGGCCGATGTCGTTGAGACAAAGCGCGGGCGGGTTGATCTCGCGACTGAGGGTTTGCATGTCAAAGCGATAGTCGAGCCGGCTGACTGTGGCGCGCGTCTGTCTTGGCCCGTGCAGCAGGCGCAAATTGCGGCCCGCGACCAGCGGCTCGGCGCCGAACCAGCAAACCATGGCGTCCACATCGTCGCGCAGGTCGGGACGGTTGTGCACGCGCACCAGCAGGTCCCCGCGCCGGATGTCGACGTCGTGGTCGAGCTCGACAGCCACCGACAAGGGCGCGCGCGCCTCGGCCACCGCCCGGCAGGCTACGGTCAGGCCCGCCACGGCCGCGCGGGCGCCCCCGGGCAGCAGCGCCACCTCATCGCCCACGCACAGATGCCCACTTGCCAGGCGGCCCGCCCAGGTGCGCGGGCCCAGCGAGATCTGCACGGGCAAACGACAGTCCACCTGGTTGATGTCGCTGGCGATGTGGACGTTTTCCAGGTGGCGCAGCAGCGGCGGTCCCGGATACCAGGGCATGGTGGCCGACCGCTCGACCACGTTGTCGCCCAGCTTGGCACTCATCGGAATGACGGTCACATCGTGAATGGCGACCTTCTGCGAGAATGCTTCGAACTGTTCGCGCACTTCACTGAATGCAGATTGGGCGAAGTCCACCAAGTCCATCTTGTTCACGCACAGAACCAGGTGCGAAATGCGAAAGAGGGAGGCCAGAAAGCAGTGCCGCCGCGTCTGCTCCACCAGCCCGTGACGCACGTCAACCAGAACCACCGCGAGATTGGCGGTGGAAAGTCCGGTCACCATGTTGGGCAGATAGCCGAGATGCCCGGGGCAGTCGGCCAGGATGAACCGGCGTTTCCCCGTCGAGAAGAAGCGGTAGGCCACGTCGATGGTGATGTTCTGCGCACGCTCGGCGCGCAGCCCATCGGTGGCAAAGGCAAGGTTCAGGCCTTCCTCGCCCAGTCGGTTCGACGCGCGCCGGAGTGAATCCAGTTGGTCGTCGAGCAGGGCCCGGCAGTCGTGCAAGAGCCGGCCGATGAGCGTGCTCTTGCCATCGTCCACGTTGCCCGCGGTCGCAAAACGCAGCAGGTCCATTCAGAAATACCCCTCGGTCTTGCGCTCCTCCATCGCTGCCTCGGAACGCCGGTCGTCCATGCGCAAGCCGCGCTCGCTGGTACGCGCCGCCGCAATCTCGTCAATGATCTCGTCAACGGAAATCGCGCCCGATTCCATGGCCGCACTGCAGGTCATGTCGCCCACGGTGCGAAAACGCACGCGCAGTTCCTCGACCGTCTCGCCCTCCTCCACCGCCAAGTGGGGCGACTCGGCCAGCAAGACCCCCGCGCGAGTGCGCAGGCAGCGGCGCCGATGCGCGCGATAGAGCGCAGGAATGTCCAGCCGCTCGCGGCCGATGTACTGCCAGACATCCAATTCGGTCCAGTTGGACAGGGGAAACACCCGCATGTGCTCGCCCGGGCACAAGGCACCGTTGAGCTGCAGCCAGAACTCGGGCCGCTGCCGGTGCGGATCCCAGCCGCCCGCGTCTTTGCGCAGTGAAAAGATCCGCTCCTTGGCCCGCGCCTTCTCTTCGTCGCGCCGGCCGCCCCCGATGAGCGCGTCCAGCCCAAGTTCACGCACGCTGTCCAGCAGGGTGATCGTCTGCTGCAGGTTGCGGCTGGCCTTGGGGCCCACCTCGTCACGCGCATGACCGGCATCGACGGTGTCCTGTACGCGACGGACCAGCAACTCCTCGCCGATATCTGCCACCAGCCGATCGCGAAACTCCAGCGTCTCGGGGAAGTTGTGTCCGGTATCGATGTGCAGAAGGGGGAAGGGCAGCCGCCCAGGCCGGAACCCGCGCAGGGCCAGCGCCACCATGCACAGCGAATCCTTGCCACCGGAAAACAGCAGCGCCGGACGCTTGAACCAAGCCGCCGTCTCGCGCAGGACGTAGATGGCCTCCGCCTCCAGGAGGTCAAGATGGGTGAGCGCTGTCATGCTTGTGCATTGTCAGCACGAATGGCGGGTACACCGCCATTGAAAATTTTCTCCCCGCGCATACCCTGTGCCGATGCCAGCCGCGCCGCGCTCGTGGATCAACCCCGCCTACCTTGGGGCGGTGGCGCTCGGGTGTGCCCTGCTGGTGGCCACGGGCGTATACGTTCCGCGCACCTCCCTCCTCGCCATCACGCTGGTGGCCTTCGTGTGCGAATTCGTGGACAGTGCTTTCGGCATGGGCTTCGGGACCATCCTGGCGCCGCTCTTGCTCGTGGCGGGTTTCTCGCCCACCGAAGTGGTGCCGGTCATCCTGGTTTCAGAGTTGCTCACCGGATTCGGCGCGGCCCTCTTCCACGCGAAGGACCAGAACGTCTCATTCGCCCGCGGCTCCAAGCACCTGTCAGCCGGGGTTTTGCTTTCCGTCGGCAGCGTGCTCGGCGTCTTCATCGGCGCGCCCGTGTTCCTCAAGGCCTCGGCCCGGCTTCTCACCCTCTTCATCGGCGTCATCATCACGCTCTCGGGCGTCGCGATCTTCTACTGCCTCGACCATGCGCTTCGCTATCGCCGCGCGGGGGTCTTCACCCTTGCCACCGTCGCTGCGTTCAACAAGACCCTGAGCGGCGGAGGCTATGGGCCGCTCATGACCAGCGGCCAGCTCTTGGTCGGCGTCGAGGCCAAGGCCGCGGCCGCCATCACCTCGGTGTCCGAGGGTGTGACCTGTCTGATTGCCAGCGCCATCTTCGTGTCGAGTGGCGGTCACTACAACCTGGACCTGCTTTTCGCCGTGCTCTCCGGCTCGCTCTTTGCTGTGCCCCTTGCTACCGGCTCGGTGCGCCGCCTGAACGAACGCACCATGAAGAAGGGCATCGGCATCGCGACGCTGATCCTCGGTTGCTGGACGGTTGGCAAGGCGCTGCGGTAGAGCCCCATCCGGGCTGCAGTCCGTCGCGAATCTGCCGATGGTGGGTAGAGCACGATGAATTCCGTTCTCCGAGCCGTCCAGGTGTTCCAATCGCTGTCTGATGCGGAGTGCGCCGAGCTGGTGCGCTTCATGCGCATTCGGCAGTACGAGGCTGGCGCGACGATCTTCGAATGCGGCAAGCCAGGTGACACCATGCTGGTGGTGGCCGACGGCGCGCTCTCCGTGTTGATGCCAGGCCCGCGCCGCAGGAACATCGAGGTGGCCCGGGTTGGCGTTGCCGGGGTGCTCGGTGAAATGTCGTGCATCGACCCTGCCCCGCGCAGCGCCACCATTGTGGCCGCCATGCGCACAACGGTCTACGAGCTGGGGCGCAAAGAGCTGACTCGCATGCGACAGATGGCCCCAGGCGTGGCGTCAGCTCTGGTAGGCGCTGCTATCCGCAGTGTGACCCTGCGCCTGCGCCGCGTGGACGAACGCATCGAACGCGAACTGGCCGGCCACTTGGCGGCACGACTCCCGGAGTTGCGACAAACGGCTTGCACCTCTGCACGCAAGTCTTCCCGCCGGACCCCGACCGGCTCCGCGATCGAGCCGACGGAGCCAGGCGCATGGACGGCTTTGTTGGCCCGCATGCGAGGCAGCGCATGAGGGCGGCTTTGCCGCGGGGGCTCCTGCCCGGTTACTCCAGCGCTGAGCTGGACCAGCTCTTGGCCGCAACCCGGACCCGCCACTTTCCTGCCGGCACATGGCTAAGCCGCGAAGGCGAACCTGGCTCATCCTGCTTCCTCATCGCGACCGGCACGGTGGATGTGGTCAAGCATCTCGACGGAGAGGAGCACGTGCTCGCCAGCCTGCGGCCGGGGAATTTGGTGGGCCAGACGGCGCTTGTCGAGGGTACGCTACGCTCGGCCTCGGTGCGAGCCACGTCAGCCACCACGGCACTTGAGATCACGCGCAAGACTCTCCAGCACTTTGTGCAGCAGGGAAGCCCCTTTGCCCAGCGCTTCCAAGAGCAACTCGCCATCGCCGGGATCCGCCAACTGCGGGCTGCGGCCGATCAACTGGCGCTGGTCCTGGCACGCACGGTTCGGCCGTCGGGCAGGCGGCCCGTCGCGGTCGACCGCCTCGCTCTCGCCTTCATCCAAGCTGCCACCGGCGAATGGGATGTGCCCCTGAGCCTCGGGGCCTGCCCGCCACCTTCGGCCAAGAAGCGCACGTCGTAGCCCGCGCCGGGCGGCGCGAAGGGGCGGACCTGCCCACGCGACTCGCTACCAATTCAGCCCTGCGCGTGCTAGCAACCGGCGCTAGAGGCATGGACCAGCTCAGCAATCTCGCCATCAATACCATACGCATCCTTTCCATCGATGCCGTGCAGAAGGCCAACGCGGGCCACCCGGGCCTGCCCATGGGGGCAGCGCCCATGGCCTACGTGCTCTGGCAGAGGCACCTTCGGCACAATCCGCGCAACCCCAAATGGCCGGATCGCGACCGCTTCGTACTCTCCGCTGGTCACGGATCCATGTTGCTCTACTCGCTCCTGCACCTGACCGGGTACGACCTGTCTCTGGATGACATCAAGACCTTCCGCCAGTGGGGCTCGCGCGCGGCCGGCCACCCGGAATCCTTTCTCGCCCCCGGCGTGGAGGCCACCACCGGCCCGCTCGGTCAGGGCGCCACCAACGCGGTCGGCATGGCCATCGCCGAGAGCTTTCTGGCTGGACGCTACAACAAACCGGGCCACACCATCGTCGATCATCGGAGCTACGCCCTGGTGGGCGACGGCGACATGATGGAAGGCATCACCCACGAGGCGGCGTCGCTGGCCGGTCATCTGGGGCTCCACAAGCTGGTCTGGCTCTACGACGACAACAAGATCTCACTCGACGGCCCGACCTCGCTCGCGTTCACCGAGGACGTGGGCAAGCGCTTCGAGGCGTACGGCTGGCAAGTCTTGCGGGTTGAACAAGGCGACACCGACATTGAAGCCATCGACCGTGCCCTTGTCGCAGCCAAAGCCGACACGACGCGGCCGTCACTCATCATGGTTCGCACAACCATCGGCTACGGCTCGCCCCACAAAGCCGGCAGCAGCGAAGCCCATGGCGCGCCCCTGGGCGCGGAAGAAGTGAAGCTGACCAAGAAGAACCTGGGCTGGGACCCGGAAAAGCAGTTCTATCTCCCAGATGAGGCCGTGACCCACTTCCGCACCGCGGTCGAGCGCGGCGCCCAAGCCGAAGCCGCCTGGCAGAAACGGTTTGACGCCTGGGCCGCGGAAAATCCCGACCTGGCAAGCGAGTGGCACATGGCCTTGCGGGGCGAACTGCCCGCGGGCTGGGAATCCGCCCTGCCCGCCTTTACCCCCAAGGATGAGCTGGCCACGCGCCAGTCGGGCGGCAAGGTCCTGACTGCCATCGCCAGCAAGGTGCCTTGGCTGCTGGGGGGCGACGCTGATCTGTCATGTTCCACGCTGACCACCCTGGCCGGCCAGGGTGATTTCGATGGAAAAACCGGGTTGGGCCGCAACCTTCACTTTGGCGTGCGCGAACACGCCATGGGCGCCATTGCCAACGGCCTCGCCTACCACGGTGGGGTGCGCCCGTTCACCGCCACCTTCTTCGTGTTCTCGGACTACGAACGCCCGGCGATAAGAATGGCCGCCATCAGTCGCTTGCCCGTCACCTTCGTGTTCACCCACGACTCCATCGGCGTAGGCGAAGACGGCCCCACCCACCAACCGGTTGAACAGCTCATGTCGCTGCGTCTGATTCCCAACCTCTGGGTCATTCGTCCGGCCGACGCCAACGAGGTGGTCGAGGCCTACCGGATCGCCATGCAGCGCAACGACGGTCCGGTCGCGGTCATCCTGACCCGGCAAAAGACACCAACCTTCGATCGCGCCAAGCTGGCCCCGGCCAAGGGCGTGCACAAGGGCGGCTACGTCCTGTGCGACGCGGCCGGCGGCACGCCGCAAGCTGTGCTCATAGCCACTGGCAGCGAAGTGGCGTTGGCGCTGGCCGCGCAGGACAAGCTGCTGGCCCAGGGCATTCGGGCTCGGGTGGTGTCGCTGCCTTGCTGGGAGATCTTCGCGGCCCAGAGTCCCGAGTACCAAGACTCGGTCATCCCGCGCGCCATCGAGGCCCGGGTGTCCATCGAGGCTGGCACCACGCTCGGCTGGCAGCGCTGGGTGGGTGACCAGGGCGTCGCGATCGGCATCGACCGGTTCGGGGCGTCAGGCCCGGGCGGGGTATTGATGAAACAGTTCGGCTTCCATGCCGACGCCGTGGTCGGCGCGGTTGCAGGTATACTGAGGACATGAAGAACCTAGCCGTCGCTTCATTGATTGCCGCTCTGGTCACCTGCGGCATGGCCGGCACCGCGCGGGCAGAGGACCAAAGGCCGAGCGCCTTCACCTTGGCCTTCCAGGGTCTGGTGGTGGGGGCTGGCGCCGGACTGGCCGCGGGCTACCTGGTCGCGCGCGACGACGGCTGGAAGAAGATTCCCGATCATTGGAAGGCCCTGGTGTACGGAACCGGCATCGGCGCCCTGGTGGGCAGCGGGATTGGGCTGACCCTGGGCATTGTCGACGTCGCAGAGGACAAGCCAGGCCGCACCCGCTACGTCTTGCGCGACATGGTCTACGGCGAGGCTTTTGGCGCCACCGCGGGCGCTATCGCGGGCGGGCTGACCGCCCTGTCGACCAAGAAGGGTGAACACGTCCTGCTGGGCACATCCATCGGCGTACTTTCCGGGGCCGTGCTGGGGGCGGTGTTCGGGTTCTTCGAGGGCGGGCATGCGCGCGCCCATGGTGCGCTCGATACCGGCAACCAGCGCTTCGCCCTGTCGGTGGTTCCGGTCGTCGCGGCAGGTGGCAAGCTCGCGTACCTGCCGGCCCTCTCGGGCCAGTACTAGCCTTTCTGCGCGGGTTGATGAGCGACCGAGTGGCGACGGCGAAGGCCCGCTGCGTCACCCGATTTCCTGAGCCGCTCGGCCTTGGCGATGGCACTGCCTCGGCGCAATTTGATGTTGGGGGGATGGATCTGCCAAGACGGGTCAATCCGGGAGGCGGTTTCACCTCAGAATGCAGCCGCCTCCCACCTTTCAAACCACAATGTCGCATTGCGCAGGAGTCTCTTCGCGATGAAAGCCTGTCTCACCCAAGCCTTCGCCGGCGCTTTCGCTATCACTGCCCTTTCACTGCTGGGCTGCAGCTCCCAAACTGGTGGTCCCCCACCCTCTGGTTCGGGAGGAAGCACAGGCGGTGCGATCACGACTTCCGCCGTGAGCGCTGGTGGCACTACGACGAGTCCGACCAGCTCGGGCGGTGCTCTACCCAGCGGCGGCACGCCTGCATCTGGTGGGCAGTCGCAGGCTGGCTCGGTTTCTCAGGGTGGATCGGCAACCGGCGGCGCGGTGACCAGTGCGGCTGGTCAGCCGGCCACGGGTGGCAACGACACGGGTGGCCGCGCAAGCGGCGGTGCTGCCAGCGGGGGAATCGCGACTGGCGGCAGCGTGGCAGGCGGCAGCATG
Source organism: Myxococcales bacterium (assembly GCA_003155465.1). The sequence continues at coordinate 8,283 of PMCR01000281.1, forward strand.
CCGGACGCAGGAGTTATCGGCGGCTCGACCACCGGCGATGCAGCCGTGGACGGCAAGGCAACGACGGGCGGCTCCACCGGTGCGCCTGATGGCGCAGCCACAGGCGGCAGGCCGGCAACAGACGGCGCCGCCCCTGGCGGCACGGTGGCTGGCGGCACGACAGCGACCGGGGGTGCCCCCCCACTCGGCGGCGGCTTGGGCAGCAGCGACGGCAAGACCCCAATTACGGTATGGATGTCGGGCGACTCCACCATGCAGGGCGACACCATAGACACAACCGCTTGCGCCTCCTGCCCTTGTGGTTGGGGGGCTCAGTTCTCTACGGTATTCAACAGCAATGTGAAAGTCATCGACCGTGCAATATCCGGGCGGAGCATCAAGACCTGGCTCTATGACAAGAACGTAAGCACCAAGGCCGACGCCAACGGCGAGTGCATTCTAACCGGGACAACCTACTCGGACGACTGGAACGCCATGCTCGATGCGAACACGGGAATGAAGCGCGGCGACTACCTGATCATCGAGTTTGGCATCAACGATGGTAGCGACTGCAGCAAGTCTCGGCACGTTGGCATTGATCTCTTCAAGACCTACCTCACCGACATGGCAAAGGCTGCCAGTGACCGAGGCGCGCAAGCAATTTTCTTGACGCCGACGAATGCCATCGTGTGTACCGGAAGCACGGCCAACACCAACACCCGCGGTGGGTACCCGGCTGCAACCATCGCCGCGGGAGCCGCCGCCAATGTTCCAGTCATCGACGTGACCACGCTTTCGGCCGCCCTGTACACTAGCTCTGGCCTCTGCCCGAACAGCAATGACTACAGTTCAACGACCAGCAAGGTCGGCCAGTTCTTCTGCGGCGATCACACGCATTTTGAAAAGGCCGGTGCCCTCGCGATTAGTCAAATGGTGGGCAAGGCGCTCAAAAACCAGGGGATTGGGCTGGGGGCCTATGTCGTCAACTAGGATGGGATCGCAGCGACACCTCGCCACGGAGGTCTCTCCGTCATGAAAGCCTCTCTCACTCGAATCTTCGCCGGCGTCTTCGCTTTTGCTGGCCTTGCACTGATGGGCTGCAGTTCCGGAAGCGGAAGCGCCCCGCCCGGTACTGGTTCGGGAGGAAGCGAAGGCGGCACGGTTGCGGCTTCCGGCGGCGTGAATACCGGCGGCGCAACCACTGCTCCGACAGGCTCGGGAGGTGCTGCACCTGGCGGCGGTACCCCGACAACTGGTGGGCAGACTCAGTCACAGGCCGGCTCGATGACTCAAGGTGGTTCGACGATTGGTAGCGCGCCTACCAGCGCGGCTGGGCAGACAGCAGCCGGCGGCAGCTCCATTGGCGGAAGGGCCACCGGCGGCGGAAGCGCGACCGGCGGCAGCGTGGCAGGTGGCAGCGCGACGGGCGGAGGGGGCACCGGCGGCACGCCGACCGGCGGAACTGTCACCGGTGGTGGAGACACTGGCGGCAGAACCTCAAACGGCGGCGCAACCGGCGGCGTGGGCACAGGTGGAAAAACAACGACTGGCGGTAGCACCAGTGCCTCTGGCGGGGCTGCAACCGGCGGCACCACCGCGGTTCCCCCGATCGGGGGCGGCCTCGGCAGCAGCGATGGCAAGACCCCCATCAAGGTCTGGATGGCTGGCGACTCGACCATGGCAGGCGGCCCCACAACCGCGTGCGCCGCCTGCCCGTGCGGCTACGGGAGTCAGCTCGATCCTCTATTCAACAGCAACGTGACAGTCGTGAACAACGCCGTGGGCGGTCTGACCATTCAAACCTGGCTCTATCAGGGCGTCAGCTCAACCATGGTAGACGGCGAGTGTGCCGTGACCAACACTGCCTTCCAGTCACGNNATGAAGGCCGGCGACTACCTGTTCATTTCTTTTGGAATCAACGACGGCGATGCCAACTGTCCGAAGCACATTGGCGAAGCCAAGTACCTTGGCTACCTCAACCTTATGGTGAAGGCCGCCAAGGAACTGGGAGTGGAACCCATCCTCATGCCTCCAGTTGGCGCCATCGACTGTGGCGGCGGCAGCACAGCCGTCAACATTCGCAAGGCTTACTTCACCACCGCCAGCAACGACGCCGGCACGGCAAACAATGTGCCCGTCATCGATCTCGGCCAGCTAAGCATCGACCTGTACAATAGCCTCGGGCTCTGCCCGAACACTGCCGACTACACATCGAACAGCAAGGTGGGCCAGTTCTTCTGCCAGGATCACACCCATTTCGAGTTGGCCGGCGCCAAGCAGATCGCCCAGCTGGTTGCCAAGGCCCTCAAAGACCAGGGCATCGGCCTCGGCGCCTACGTGCTCAACTAGACCCACTGTGGTTCGCGAAGACGTCGTCCGCGACGTGTGTTTTGCGGAGCATAGGCATTTCAAGCACCATTCCTCCTTCGCCGAATCGCATCCGCAAAGCCGCTGATAACGGATCTTACGCTACATTCACCTACATGCCCTTGCCAGGTCGACCTATCCCTATACCCAGCTCCGCTCAGGGGCAGGCTTTCGGGCCGGCGATGGCAATGTCGGGGCGGCAGCGGGGCTGCTGCAAGCCAAGCGTTGGCCAGAAGCTCAAGCTGGACGCGCGTCGGCCCTGGTTCGTTCGGCGCCAAGGCAATGGACAGGAAGACTGTGTTCCCCTACTCGGGTGCCCGCACCGCTGCCGTGCCAGTGTTTTCCTGGGGTGGCAAGGCTGCGGGCGGCTACTTGAGCAAGATCGCGCCCGAGCCGGGCGCCAGTGACAATGACGTCACCGCCGTGGAGGCGACAGTCGCCGTCACGGTGCCGTCGGCAGGAACCGCGCCGCCACCCTGCGGATCGATCCGCTGCATGGGCGCGGCCAGCGTCACCGAGATGGCCACCGTTCCCGGGTTGACCAGGACGCTGCCCTTGGCGAAGTCGCGTCGGTACACGCCCTGCCAGGCTAGCGCGTCCGCGTTGGTTGGCGCGGCCACGGGCGCGCCCAGATCGATCTCCCACTCAGGGTACCATTCCAGTGTGTCGGCGGCGAAGTAGAACAAGTACGTGCGGTTTCCCTTCACCAGCAAGTAGTTGGCCAGATAGTACAGACGCCGTTGCACGTCGCTGGTGCTGGACAGGTAGTTTTGTTCGATGACGATCTTGCCGGCCGCAGCGATGGCCATGAGCTGGTTGGTCGACGCCTTCCAGTCGGCCACAGAGAAACCCGGGTCGGCAAACCCCTCGGAGAAGATGCCGGCGGTGCGGGTGTAGTCGCTATTGTCCCACGTGGTGGTGAACGCGCAGGTGTTGGGAATCAGGGAGATGCCGTTGGCTGCCAGCGAGCCGTCCAGGCC
>PMCR01000371.1 GCA_003155465.1 Myxococcales bacterium
CTGAAGTTGTGCTGGGGCGGCGGCGTCCCTGTTTCGAAGGTCCAGGTGCCGCTGTACATAGGGGGAGTCTCGCCGGGGGCATAGGCGGAGATCGGCGTGATCATGCCCTTCACGTTGTCGAGAGGGAAGAAGAGTGGGTTTCCGGGAACATTCGCGGTGGTGACCCAGCAGGTCTGCGTGCTGGTGGCGCCCCAAGGCGTGCACGAGGCGAGGCATGCCTGGTTCGCGCCGCCGGTGTAGGGGGTGCTGCAGCCGGTGCTGCAGTTCGTGGTTGCGCAGTATATGGGGTTGCTGTAGCTCACCCACTGTTGATCGTCCTTCCACCAGTTCACGAAGGCACCATTGCCGTTGTTGTGGAGAAGGAGCTTCGAGACGTAGGTGGTGTTGGTCCCTGGCGTGTCCCGGTACCACTGGCTGAAGGTGGCCGCACTCGTGATGTGACCGGTGGCGGGCACGGTCGGCGAGAGGACCGGTTTGCCGTCGGCGTCGAGCGTAGCCTGAACCAGGCCGGTAACAGCCAGGTTGCTACCCGAGACGGTGGCCGCGTAGAAATCGCCGCCTAGTAGAAAGTCCCGGTAGGTGACCGGCACCGTCATGGTATCAGCAGTGGAATCGGGCTGACCGCACTGGAAGCCGGGCTCCACCTTACAAGTCGACGAGCAACCATCGCCGTTGCCGGTGTTTCCATCGTCGCAGTCTTCGCCTACGACCAACCCGTCGCCGCACTTCGAGGTGCAAGTGCCGGTGGCCGAGCTGCAGTTCGGCTCAAAGCGACAGGTTGGCGAGCACCCGTCGTTTGGCAAGGTGTTGCCATCATCGCAGGCCTCGGAGCCCTCGACCTTGCCGTCGCCGCAGTTGGTCTTGCTGCAAACACTTTGCTCGCCTGAGCTGCCGGTGCATTTGAAGCCCATTTCCAGTCTGCAGGTGGCCGAACACCCGTCACCGTTGTCCGTGTTGCCATCGTCGCACTTTTCCCCCGCGGTGATCACGCCGTCTCCACAAGCTGGCGTGCACGGCTTGCCCGGAACCCGACACTGCCAGCCGGGTTCTACGCTCTGGCAGTCGGCCGAGCAACCATCGCCGCCTTTCGTATTCCCGTCGTCGCAGGTTTCGTTGGAGGTCACGATGCTGTTTCCGCACACCGCCAGGTTCTTGCAGGCTTTTCCCGGCTCGGGACACTCGTAGTTGGCTTCGATCTGGCATATCGCATTGCAGCCATCGCCGCTGACGGTGTTGCCGTCATCGCATCTTTCGCCCTCACTCGGATCGATAACCCCGTTGCCACAGGACTTGCCGGTAACAGGTGGCCCCGCATCAAGATTGACTGGTCCGATGATGCCTCCCCCTGCACCACCTGCACCGACCGGGCCGTTGCCACCTGTCCCCCCCGCTGTTCCATGTCCTGTTCCTCCCCCTTGGACTTCCTGGCTGACCTTGGCGCTCGTGCAGGCCGGTGCGGCCAGCACCAGTGCGCCCAGAAAGAGAAAAGCACTCCTGGTCATGCGCCAACCAATACAGCTTGAAACTTGGATGTTTGGCATTTGGGCACCTCGGCGAGGGGACCGACAGGTCAGTGGACTGGCCTAGTTGCAGTCTAGCAACACCCCGCGCGACTTGGGATCCGAAACTCCAATGCGGGTGACACTTTCCCAACCGGCTGGTGTTCTCGTACTAGAAAGCCCGTATGGCGGTCGATATCGATAGCCTCTACCGGATGCATGGCCCCATGGTCTTGCGTCGATGTCGCACCCTGCTGCGGGAGGAAAGCAAAGCCATGGATGCCATGCACGATGTCTTCGTTGAGCTGTTGCGGCGAGAAAACCGTCTTGACGCAAGAGCCCCAGCAGGCCTGTTGCTGACCACCGCGACCCACGTGTGTCTCAACCGCCTGCGCAGCGAACGCCGCCGACCCGAGGACCCCGACTACGACCTGCTGGTGCGCATCGCCTCGCTGGACAATGACGCCGAGTCCATGTCCCTGGCGCGCCGAGCGTTGGACCGCATCTTTGGCAGCGAGCCGGCCTCCACGCGGCTCATCGCAGTCCTGTTCTACGTGGACCGCCTGACATTGGAGGAAGTGGCTGCCGAGGTGGGCATGTCGGTGTCGGGAGTCCGCAAGCGGCTTCGCACGCTGAAGCAACGCCTGCCACCTGCACAAGGAGACGCATGATGGCTTCCACGAGCGAACGCGTTCCTGACTGGTTGCTCGAACGACTGGCAGCCGGCGAGTTGCCCGCAGCCCAGGCCCACACTTTGCGGAAACGCCTGGTTGCGGCAGGCGATCACGACCGACTGGATGCACTGGCTGCGTCGAACGCCGAAATCTTGGCCGCGCGTCCTGCGGACAAGGTGACGGCCGAGGTACGACGGCGAGCAGCCGCGTGGGGAGCCCGCCGGCTTAGCCGGCGGCGTACCATCGCGAGAGGGGTTGGCGAGGCCGAGCGAAGCGAGCGGGGAGGGGAGGCAGGTGGGGGGCCGAAGGGCGAAGCGAACTCTCCCAGGATTCCCATTTCAGTGTGGGCCCTGTTTCTTGCCACGGCCGGAGCAGCAGCCATCGCGCTGCTTTTCGTGCATGCGCCAGCCGAGCCGTCAAGGACGGAACTGGCCCGTGGGCAGCAAGAGCAGGAAACCATCACCAGCAAGGGCCTGCAGCCTTCCCTGGGGCTATATAGAAAAGCCACGGTCGGGGTCGAACGCCTGGGACCGGCGTCCCGCCTGCACCCCGGCGACATCCTGCAGATGCGCTACGTCGCCGCAGGCAAGCGCTATGGGGTGGTCGCGTCTTGCGACGCTCGTGGTGCGGTCACGCTGCACCTGCCCGAAACGCCCGGCCAAGCGGTCGCGTTGGCCAAAGATGGCGAGCGCGCGCTGGCCCATGCCTATGAACTCGACGACTCGCCCGGCTTCGAGCGCTTCGTGTTCGTGACCGCAGATGTGCCCTTTGACACGGAACTGGTGGCGCGCAACCTCAAGCAAGGCACGGCGTTACCCGAGGGCGTTGCAACCTGGTCCATCACCTTCGAAAAGGAAGCGCCATGAGTTCCCGAAGTGCCCTGCCTTCTCTTCTCGCTCTGCTCTTCGCCGCAGCCAGGCCGGCGCTTGCTGCGGATCCCGGCGATGCCCCGTCGCTCCGACGCTTCGCTTTGGTGGCCTCGGCGAACGACGGCGGTCCAGGCCGCACCCGGCTGCGCTTTGCCAACTCAGACGCGGAATCGCTGTCGCGCGTGCTCGCCAGTCTGGGCGGTGTGCAGGCGCGCGATATCCTCTTGATCCACGAGGCAAGCCGAACCGCCCTGCAGGACGCCTTCGAGCGAGTGAAAAGACATATCGCGGCTGAGCGCCGACCGCAAGTGCGCCGCGAGCTGTTCGTCTACTACTCGGG
>PMCR01000145.1 GCA_003155465.1 Myxococcales bacterium
GCGCTCGACTTGCTGGAACGCAAGCATGTGCTGGTGGCCCCGGGCACCAGCTTCAACGTGCCCTATCGCGATCACTTCCGCATCACGCTCTTGCCCGACGCAGAGACCATGGCCCAGGTCTTCACACGGATGGAGGAGCTGCTCGACGACTACGCCGCCGAGGCGCGCACAGCGAGAACCGCCTCAGAAATCTGAGACCATGCCGGCATCTGGGTCGTGGAAGACACCGCCAATTGCCCTGGCAGGCGTGCTAAAATAGGAACCTCGCTATCCCTCGAAGGCTGAAGGGTCGTGGCATGACGCTTGCTTATGCTGGGGACGCTGACAGACGCAGTTAGCCAATCGGTAGCGCAAGGAGCCGACCATGAAAGAGAAAGACATCCGAGAGCGCATCCACATCTTCCTCAGGGACACGGTTCGCTACGTGGTGGTGCCAGCTTCGATGGGGATCGGGCTTGCCCTGGTCGGGTGTAGCGATTCGTCGCTGAATTCAAACCCGGACAGCTCGGCGGACTCGGAATCCGCGCTGCCTGGCACGGGTGGCTCCAGTGGAACGGATTCTTCTGCTCTGGGTGGCGCGGTGGCTGTCTATTCGGCACCGATTCAGGATGCAGCGATCGCGACCGGCGGGACACCTGGGACGGGCGGAGTGGCAGGGGGGGGCGGAACGATCGCACTATACGCTGCGCCCGTGCCAGACGCGGGCAGCGCGACAGGGACTGGTGGAGCGACAGGGACGGGCGGGGCGATGGGGACGGGCGGAGCGATGGGGACTGGCGGAGCGGGGGGGATCGGCGGGGGGACTGTCTGTCCATGCTGGACTGGTGGGGTGACGGGCGATGGCGGGGCGTCAGCTACGGGCGGAGTGACGGCGACTGGCGGAAAGACGCCGCAGGGCACTCTGTACGGGGCGATCGCGCCGGACGCGGGCAGCCAAGGGGGGACGGGTGGATATGCGGTGAAGTACATGGCGATCATGCCGGATGCGGGCGCAACCGGCGGGACCAGCGGTCCGGCCGGGAGTCGCTACGGCGGGCTCATGCCGGTGGATGCCGGGCAGAAAGACACCAGCGGTGCAGTGGAGGTCTACTCGGCCCCGATGACCGACGCGGCGGGTGGTGGGCTCACGCCCTTGTACATGGCGCCTTTGCCGACCAAGAACTAGGCAGAACACCCTCGTGATCGAAGTTCTGCGGCGAGTCGGGTTCTTCCCGCGCGCTTGCGTGTGGGAGCTGACCCTGGCGTGCAACCTGCGCTGCAAACACTGCGGCTCGATTGCCGGCGGCAAGCGCTCCGACGAGCTGTCACTCGATGAATGCCTGGGCGTGGCTGACCAGCTGGTGGGGCTCGGGTGCCGGCGCGTCACCTTGAGCGGCGGCGAGCCGACGCTGTACCCGGGCTGGCACGAGGTGGGCCGGCGGCTGGTCGAGTTGGGCGCGCGGGTCAATCTGATCTCGAATGGCCACACCTGGTCGGCCAAGCAGGTGGAGCAGGCGCAGAAGGCCGGGCTGTGTGGCGCGGCCTTCAGCATCGATGGCTTCGAGAAGGAGCATGACGAATTTCGGGCCTCGGGCTCGTTCGTGCGGGTGGTGCGCGCCATCGACATCAGCGTGGCGGCCGGCTTGCCGGTGGCGGTCAACACAACCATCAACCGAGCCAATCAGGGACAGCTCAAGTTGTTGCGGCGGTTCTTGATGGATCACGGCGTGTTCGCCTGGCAACTGCAGTTCGCCACCGCCACCGGGAACATGGGCGCGCACCGCGATCTGGTCTCGCCACCGGAAGATCTGCTGTGGTTGGTGCCCCAGATCGCGGAGCTATGCCGGATCAACTGTCCCGAATTCAAAGTCTATCCCGCGGACGACATCGGCTACTTCGGCAAGCCCGAGCCAGACATACGCAATGCGGATACCGCGCTGCCTTTCTGGCTGGGCTGCCGCGCCGGCTGCCAGGTGATTGGCATCGAGAGTGGCGGGAACGTGAAGGGGTGTCTTTCGCTGCCCTCGTCCATGCATGGCGAGGCCCGTTTCGTCGAAGGCAACCTGCGGCAGAAGAGCCTGCGCGAGATCTGGAGCCGTGCGGATGCCTTCGCGTACAACCGACTTTTCAAGGAGGAACAGCTCGGCGGGTTCTGCCGCGTCTGTCGCTTTCGCGATGTGTGCCGCGGGGGCTGTAGCTGGGCCACCTACGCGCAGGGCGGGACCGGGAACGAGAACTGTTTCTACTTCCAGGCGGTCAAGCACCGGCGCTTCGACCTGCTCGACGAGGAGCCGACCGACGACGAGGTTCGCTACTTCGGCGGCCGCACTGCGGGCGCTGCCTCGGCTGGCGGGGGTCAACCATGACTAGCGACGAGCCAACCGGCGGCGGATCGCAGACGGCGGGGGAGGCGCTCCCTCCGGCGATCGACGCCATCATCCAACGGGCTCGCGCCGCCATCAACGAGCATGCCCTGGGCGACGCACGGGAAAGCATCAACCAGGGGCTGGCCCTTGCGCCCGACAACCTGACCTTGCTCGATCTGGGTGGTTTCGTGTGCTTCTTCCTTGGCGACTACGTCACCACGGAGTCGTATTGCCGTCGCGCGCTCGCGATCAAGCCCGACCACGCCTATGCCAGCAAGGGGCTCGGCCTGGCGCTGGCGCGGCAGGGCCATGTGGATAAGGGCGTACAGAGCTTGGAACGCTCCATCGCGCTTGCGCCGCAGTGGGTGGACTCGTACTGGGACTTGGCCGTGACGTTGCTGGAGGCAGGTCGGCATGATGAGGCACTGCAGGCGGTTGAGCGGGCTGAGCAGGCCGTGCCCGCCGAAGCCCAGCGCCTGCGTGCGCTTGCCCAGTCGATTCGCACCCGCGGTCGTCGCTAGTCGTAGCGTTGCGGCCGCGAGCGGGCGACTCGGCTCACCGCGATAGCCACCCGCCGTCGAGAAAGCACAGGTGGAGGGGGCCACCGAGCAGCCTTCCAGCCTAGCTGACGCATGGAGAGATTTCTGCTGTGTATCTAGGCCATTTCGGAAGTGTAAACGACTCTTGCGCAAAGGAACGAAAGTCCGACGCAATAAGTGCGTTTGTTTCCATTGAGTAAATGAGAAGTGAATTGGCAGTAAATCCTGCAAGTCAACTTGTGGGTTGCGCTCGAAAAAATCAAAGAGACGCTCACACTGTCTGGACACGCGATGCTGGCTTCGTCTACCTTGCCCGACTATCTCAACGGCGCGGCTGCAATGAAGGCCCACTCGACATGGCAAAGCACTTCGACCCACGGGTCCGGGTGGTGGACCGTGCTCTCGCCTGTCACCACCGCGGTGTCTCGCCGCACTCATTTGGATGAGGGGACGCGACAGGGAGGCGATTTCCGTGGCTGAAATGGCGACAGTCCCGCCGGGTGCGAGCCGGGCCAAGACCGCTGCTTCCATTGTCGTGGTCTTCGTCTGTGAGAACAGCGCGCGCGCGGGCCGCGTGCCCACCTCGGGCAAGCGCCGCCGGCCGGAGACGCCGGACTTCGGCTGGCCGTTCCCCGTGCAAGAGGTGGTGGTTCCCTGTGCAGGCCGGCTGCAGCCGGAGCACTTCCTCAAGACATTTGAAGGCGGCGCAGATGCGGTCGCCGTCGTGTGCTGTGAAGAGGGCAACTGCCACCATCAGGAAGGCAGCAAGCGGTGCCGCCGGCGGATCGAGGCAGTCTCCTCGCTACTGGCCGAGATCGGCCTCGGGAAAGAGCGATTGATGCTGTTTGCTCTGCCTGGGTCTGCCGCGCAGGACATGGCCCTCGGCGTTGGGGTGGCCGCTTTGGCCGCCGCGGATCAGGAACTTAGCCAGAAAGTGGCGGGGGTGCGGGATGAGTTCGTCGCTCGCGTGGCCACGCTGGCGCCGACCCCCCTGCGCGCCGCAGGCCTGTCAGAGGACGTTCCGTACCAACTGGAAGATGAAGATGACAGCGACTAGCAGGTTGTCCGAGAAACTAGGCAGCGGGAAGCTTGTGGTGACCGCCGCGTGTCTTCCCCCGCATGGAACCGACCCGGCCGCCGTGAAGAAGCTGGCGACGTGCTTTCCGGCGTCGCTCGACGGCGTCATCGTCGGCGACCACGCAGAGCAGGCGCACGGCTCGGCCTTGGCCTGCGCGGTCCTGCTGGCCGCGGAAAAGGTCGAGCCGGTGCTGAGCCTGTGCACGCGGGATCGCAACCGGGTCGCGCTGGAGTCCGACGTGCTGGGCGCCGCCGCTCTCGGTGTGAAGACATTCTTCTGCATGTCGGGCACGCACCAGGCGCTGGGCGGATTCCCGCAGGCAGCGGGTGCCTACGACATGGATTCGGTTCACCTGACCCAGGCCCTGGCAAGGATGGCGAGCGCCGGGCTGGATTTCAGCGGGGCCAAGCTCGGGGCGGTTCCTTCGTTTGCCGTGGCGGCGGCCGCACACCCGTACCTCCGGCCTATGGAATTGGCCATGGTCCAAACAAGAAGGAAGATCGCAGCCGGCGCGCAGATCCTGCTGACCGATCCGATTTTCGATCTGGCCGGCTTTGAAGAATGGCTCAAGGCTGTGCGGGCCGCGGGCCTGGACAAGCAGGCCGCCGTCATCGCCAGCGTGCTGCCTCTGACCAGCGTGGCGCAAGCCGAAGAGTTGCGCACCCGGCCGGGCAGCCCCATCAGCGACGAAATCATCAAGCGTCTGCGCAGCGGCGATGCGGCCCAGGCCGGCGTGGCCATCGCGGCCGAGATCGCGGGCAAAGCCAAGGCCATGGCTGGGGTGCGCGGAATCCACATCCACAGTGCAGGTTGTGAACCGCTGGCTGCAGCGGTGATCAAAGAAGCCCGCCTGGCGTAGAGCACGCTATGTCTGAGAAGTACCATATCAAGCCAGTGCCTACGCTGGGACGCTTTCGCCACGTCGGCAAGTACGGAAGCGTGGACTGGCGCGAGGATTGCGCCCGCTGCAGCAACTGCGTGAAGCCCCGCTGCGTGTTCGACACTTATCGCAAGGAAGCGGCCTACAACCGCGACCCGCTCACATCGATCGTTCCGCTCAGTGAGTGTCGTGCCTGCTTCTCCTGCGTGCAGGGCTGCACCAAGGGCATCCTGGCCATCTCGATCAACCCAGAGTACCTGGCCATGGGCGACGAGTACTGGAAGCCCGACATCATGGCCACCACCTGGAACCAGGCTGACACCGGCCGCGTTCCAGTTTCAGGCGCCGGTTACCGCGGCCGCTTCCACGGCTTCGGCTTCGATTCCATCTGGACCGACATGTCCGAGATCGTTCGCCCCACCCGCGACGGGATCCACGGGCGCGAATACATCAGCACCAGCGTGGACATCGGGCCCAAGCCGATGCGGCTCTCATTTTCTAGTGACGGCAAGCTGCTCGGCGAGGCGGCGAACCTGATCGACCTGCCTCTCCCGCTGATCTTCGACGTTCCCGCCTGGCAAGTGGGCGGCCAGGAGTTTGCGCGCGCCCGTCTGACCACAGCGGCGAAGCTGAAGACCCTGGCGGTGGCTCGCCCCGCCGAGGTGGCCGGCGCGCCGGCTGCGGAGATGCCGTTCCTGGTTCCGCTGGTTGGCAGCGAGGGACTGGGCAGCGTGCAGATGCTGTTGCCGCAGGTGCGGATGGTCGAGTTCGTGGACAGCCCCGAAGTGGCAGCCCTGGCTGTCAAGGCCAAGGCGGTCAATCCCATGCTGGTGCTCGCGGTTCGGCTGCCGCTGCAAGGGGCAGCTGCCGATCGCATCCTGCAACTCAGCCAAGCGGGTGTGAAGGTCTTCCACCTGAGCGGCGACTTGCATGGGTGCGAAGTGGGCGTTGAAAGCCCACGGCACATCAAAGACGTCGTGCGCGAGATCCATGGCCGATTGGTCAAGGCGGGCGTGCGCGACGAGATCACGTTGATCGTCGCGGGTGGCATTGCCCTGCCCGAACACATGGCCAAGGC
>PMCR01000575.1 GCA_003155465.1 Myxococcales bacterium
TACTTGGCGTCCTGGCCGCCGATTTCGAAGATGGTGTCGACGCTGGGATCGGTGAAGGTGGCGCCGGCCACATGGGCGCTGATCTCGTTGATGATGGCGTCTGCGCCGATCACCTCGCCCACGATCTTGCGGCCACTGCCCGTGGTCCCCGCGCCCAGAACTTCGATGCGCGCGCCCTTCTTTTCCTCAAGCTCGCGCAAGGCGCGGCACAGCTTCTGGGTGGCGCCCACCGGATCGCCGCCGGTCTTGCGGTAGACATCGACCAACAGTTCGTCCTTGTCGTTGACCAGCGCCAACTTGGTGCTGGTCGAACCGATGTCGATGCCCAGGTAGGCGTGCAGCGGTTGGCCCGCTGGCCAGGACACAACGCGGACCTCGTTGCCTTCTCCGTCGGTGTAGGACTCGGCCAGGCGAAAATCAGGGTACCTTGACTTCTCCAGGGTCAGCGGCCAGGGGTGGTATTCCACGTCGCTAGCGGTGGCGATGCGATGGAGTGACTCGCGCGAGGGCAGCCGCCGCGGCACCGCACCCAGGGCAGCCGCGCCCACCGCCGCCACCAGGTGGGGCGAGGCCGGCGCGCGCAGCAGGTGGGGGAAAGCCGCGTCCAGCCAGCGCAGTACCTCGCGGTTGAGCGCCACCCCTCCGATGATGGCCGTGGGTGCATCTAGGGGCCGCGCGCGCAGCAGGGTTCCAATCAGGGTGCGGGTCATGCCCCGACAAAGGCCCGACCACATGGCGGCCTTGCTGTAGCCCTCCTGCTGGCGGTGGATGAGGTCGCTCTTGGCGAACACCGAGCAACGGGTGGCGATGGAGGGCGGCTCGGCCACGCTGCCCGCCAGCGCAGGATCGGCGCAATCCAGGCCGAGACGCGCGGCCTGTTCGTCAAGGAACGAACCGGTCCCCGCCGCACACATGGAGTTGGTGGCGTAGTTCTGGAAATGCCCCTGGGCATCGAGCTGCACCAGGGTCACCGACCCGCCGCCGATGTCTATGATGTTGCGAACCTCGGGGAACTGAGCGTGCACGACGCGGATTTGACAGGCCGCGATGTCGAGCCGCCGGGTTTCAAAGGCCTCGCAGAAGCGGGTGGCGTTCTGCCCGCAGAAGCCGATGGCGTCCCCGGGCTCAAGGTCAAGCTCGCGTAGGGCTCGTTCCAGCACAGGAGCAGGCTCACCCTTGTGTCGGGCATAGAAGGATTGAACGACTCTGCCGGTGCCGTCGACCCGAACCGCCTTCAGCGATACGGCGCCGATATCGACTCCTATTCTTCCCGGTTTCTCCACAGTAAGGCGTACTTCGTGAGGTTGATGTAGGTGTCCGCCAGTGCGCGGCATACTTACCACAGAACAGTCGCTGTGGCTAACCCGAGCCAGGGTTCTTTGTCGCGAGACGCCGTTTGCCCCCGAACACGCGGCCCAGGCGCCGCCAGAGTGACAGGCGGGCTTGATGCGACGCGTGTGACTTGGCTGCCGCGGCCGGCGCTGCAGGGGGGGCGGTGGACGCCGTCTTGGGCGCAGCCGAGGGGACAGGCTTCTGCTCCCCCAGCGTGAAATCCTTGGTCACCGAAGCGGCCAGTTTCTTTGCGGTCTCGCGCAATTCGGCTTCTTGCTCGTCGGTGAAGCCCAGCACCTCACGGGCGCGCGCCAGGGTCTCGGGTGCCACGCGGTCGCAGCGGCCAGCCCCGATTTCGACGCCATGGCCGAGCTCGCGGCTCAGTTCTTCGACGACGGCGACAGCAGCGGAGATGGGATGGGGTGCCTCACCGGCAGGGAAACTGTGGTGGTTGGCCAGCACATTCTGTACCTCAGCCGGCAGCTTCCAGAGCTGGGCGATCATGCCGGAGACTTCCTGGTGCGTCTGGCGCAAGACCTCGTCGAGTACCGCCGGGTTGATGGACGGCTCGTCTTTGGGGCGGTCGGACAGCACGAGCAGGGTGGCAGCCATCCCGATGTCATGCAGCAGGCCGCAGAGGAACGCGGTCTCGGTGGTCAAGGCCTTGCGTGAGGCTATCAGCCGGCACAGGTGTGCGGACAGTGTGCTGTGCGCCCGGATCTGCTCCATCGCCGCGGCGAAGCGGACTGAGCGAAACACCCGCATGCCCGCCGCGACTTCCCACACCACGCTGGCCAGGCCTCGCAAGCCCAGACGGACCACTGCAACCTTCAACGAGATGTTGTCCTGGCCCCAGCCGCCGTAGGCCGCCGAGCCAGCGACGCGCAGGACCTGCGCCGCCAGCACCGCGTCCTTCTCCAGCACCTCGACCAATTGGTCCGCTCCCACGTCGGAACGAAGCGACAGCTCATGGACTTCCAGTGCCACCGTGGGCAGAAGAGGCGGCCGGTAGCCGGGTGCGGAAAACACACGTCGCAGTTGGGTGATGAAGGCGATCACCAGGGCCACGTCAGCCGACGGCGAGGCCGCGTCCGACGAAGCCCCGGTTTCAACCGGCGTGGGCTGGGCGCCGGCCTGCGGATCAGTGGGGGTGGGCCGCTCGCTCTTCACGGTGTGCCTCTGTCGATCATACACACCATCTGCTGCGCACGGCCAGAAAGAAGCGCCAAGACGCGAAGCGTCTGGAGTCCATCTGCCATGACTTCGCGGCTGCGCGCGAGAGTGCTACCTTGGTGCCCATGATCATTGCTGGCGACATCGGCGGAACCAAGACTGTGCTCGCGCTCTTCGAGACGGTGGGCGAGGACCTGCGCTGTGTGCGCGAGGCAACCTTCCCCAGCCTCGAATACCATTCCCTCGAAGCAGTGGTGGACGAGTTCTTCTCGGCCACTGCGCGGCCCGCGCTGACCGGCGCTTGCTTCGGCGTGGCCGGGCCGGTCGAGGGCGGCCGGGCTCGGCTGACCAATTTGCCCTGGGTGCTCGACGAGGAGCTTCTATCCAAGGCCCTGCACGCACCGCGCGTGCGCTTGCTCAACGACCTTGAAGCGGCCGCCTTCGGCATGCTGTTCCTTGCATCCACCGACTTCGAAGTGCTGCAGCCCGGGAAGGCTGGCGCTCGCGGCGACATCGCGGTCATCGCGCCTGGCACAGGGCTGGGCGAGGCCCTGCTCCACTTCGACGGCAAGCAGTACCACGCCATCGCGTCGGAGGGCGGACACGCCGACTTCGCCCCGCGCACGGACGACGAGATCGTTCTTCTGCGCCACCTGCGGACGGCGCTTGGCGGTCATGTCAGCTACGAGCGCATCCTGTCGGGCGCGGGCATCGGCAACCTCTATCGGTCCCTGCGCAACGAAGCCACCACCCGCGAGCCCGCCTGGCTGGCCGAACAACTTGCGAGCGGCGATCCCAACGTGGCGATCTCGGCTGCGGCCCTGGTCAATCGCGATCCGGTGTGCGTACAGACCCTGCGCATGTTCTGCGCCGTGCTGGGCGCCGAGGCCGGCAACCTGGCGCTCAAGGGGGTGACCACCGGCGGCGTGATCATCGGGGGTGGCATTGCCCCGAAGATCTTGCCTGCGCTCAAGGAAGGATCCTTCCTGGCTGCCCTGGCCGACAAGGGGCGGTTCTCGGAGTGGACGAAGAAACTGCCAGTGCGGGTGGCGCTCGACCCGCGTGCACCGCTCATCGGCGCCAGCCGCTACCTGGTCAGCAGCGCGATTCACCCGGGCGCGAGAGCGTAGGACCGCGATAGCCGCAGGAGCCAGATCGACGACATCGTCGATGGCCTCTGAAACCTTCGTCGACACCAGCGGCTTCTACGCGTTGCTCGTGGAGCGGGACGTGTGTTGCCACCGGCCTGCGCACCGACGCAAGAACTGGTTAGCACCTATGTCCTTTCCCGGAGGGAGAGGGAGGTCTATGCGAGTTCTTCCGGCGCGATTGCGGCCGTCTAACGCCTATGCCACCGTGACCAATTGGAACACTTTCAACCAGTAGTGCTACTCCGTCCCTTGTCGCCTTGCCTCGCCACAATTGGTGGACACATTTTGAGTTATAGTCACTTCCTTGCTGATTCCATCGGAAGCGCCGTTTCGAACGGAGGCGCCGGGCGATCGCGCCACGGTGGCCGCGGCCATCGAGGTGCTATCGGGCAGCGGAAGGAGGCGCGGACCGGAGCGCGTGCTGCCGTTTCTGGGACCAGCCATCATCGCATCGGTGGCGTACGTCGATCCGGGCAACTTCGCCACCACTTTGCAGAGCGGCTCGCAACTCGGCTACACCCTGCTTTGGGTCGTCGTGACCAGCAACCTGATGGCGATGATGATCCAGACCTTGTCGGCCAAGCTGGGCATCGCCACTGGGCGCAATCTCGCGGAACAGTGCCGGTTGAGTCTCCCGCAGGGACTGTGCTTTGCTTTGTGGGGGGTGATGGAGATCGTGGCCATGGCCACCGATCTGGCGGAGTTCCTGGGTGCGGCCTTGGGGTTCCATCTGCTGTTCGGTTTGCCCCTCGGGATTGCCGGCCTGCTCACCGCGGTTGTCACATTTCTGCTCTTGAGCCTGGAACGCTACGGATTCCGGCGCCTGGAACTGGTCATCGCGTTGCTGGTCGCGGCCATTGCAGCTTCCTATCTGGCGGAGCTTCTTCTGGCCCGGCCCGACTGGAAGCAGGCGGCGTTTCACTCCGTGGTCCCCGCATTCGGCGGTGACGCCGGCCTCCTGCTTGCTTCCAGCATCCTCGGCGCCACGGTGATGCCGCATGTGATCTTCCTTCACTCCGCGCTGACCCAGGGCCGCATCGTCGCATTGAGACTCGATGAGAAGAAGCGCTTGCTCCGGTACGAGACGCTCGATGTCGTCTTGGCCATGGGGGTGGCGGGCGCTATCAACGGCGCGATGCTGATCGTGGCCGCTTGCACGTTCCACGCGCGCGGTCTGGTCAACGTGGACGCGATCGAGAAGGCACACCTGACGCTCCAGCCGCTTTTGGGATCGGCCGCGGGCACGCTGTTCGCGATTGCGCTCCTGGCTTCGGGTCTGTCGAGTTCGGCCGTGGGCACGATGGCCGGTCAGGTCGTCATGCAAGGCTTCCTGCAAGTCAGCATCCCGCTCTGGGTCCGGCGGGTGGTGACCATGGCGCCCGCGCTGCTGGTCATCTGGCTGGGGGCCGACCCGACCCGGACGTTGGTGTTGAGCCAGGTCGTGCTGAGTTTTGCCCTGCCTTTCGCCATTGTTCCGCTCGTCGTGTTCTCAAGCCGCAAACGTTTGATGGGCCCCCTCGTCAACCGGGCCGCGACCACGGCCGTCGCAGTGGGAATCGCCACGCTTGTCCTCGCCCTAAACATCTACCTCCTGTGGAAAACCCTATTCGGGAGCTGACGGCCATGTTCAAACACCTGCTCTTGCCGCTCGATGGGACCGCGATGGCCGAACTGGTGATCCCGGTGGCGCGTGGCTTGGCCCAAGCCAGCAACGCCCGCGTGACGCTCTTGCATGTGATCGAGCATTCGGCCCCGAGAGAACGGCACGGGCAAACGCACCTGCAGGACAATGACTCCGCCGAAGCCTATCTGCGCACCTTGGTTGCGCGCGAATTCTCCTCCCTGCCCGGGGTCGACTGGCACGTCCACGACCACGCCGTACGCAACGTGGCCGAAAGTCTCGCGCTGCACGCCCGCGAATTCCAGCCCGATCTGGTCGTGATGTGCGCCCACGGCAACCAGTGGTTGAAGGAGCGCTTGCGCGGCAACCTGGCCCAGCAACTTCAGCACGCGCTCAAGGATCGCTCACCCAGCAAGACCCGCGTGCCTGTGCTGCTGGTTCAGCCCGACGAGCGAGGCCAGGTGGACTATCCCTTTCACCACATTCTTGTGCCCATGGACGGCACCGACGAACACGAAGAGGGGTTGCGGCCCGCGGCGCAGCTGGCGCTGCAGCTCAAGATTCCGATGCTGCTGTTCACGGCGATCCCGCCTTCCGATGCGCTCAGGGGCAAGGATTCCGCGACCGCCGCTTTGCTGCCAAGAGCCACCGAGGAAGTCCTGCGCCTCGCCGAGCAAGAAGCCGCTCGCCACCTGACAATCCACGTCCGCGAATTGCAGGAAATGGGCGTCTTGGTTTCGGGCCGGGTCATGCGCGCTGATCCCGCTGAAGGCGTGCTCGTCACGGCCCGGGAAATGCATTCCGACCTGATCGTCCTCGGGACGCACGCGCTGTCCGCCACGCAGGCGTTCTGGTCCGCCAGCATGACACCGAAGATCCTGCACCAGGCTCGCGCCTCCTTCTTGCTCGCCCCCGGTGAAGGCGACCTGCTGCTACCGGGGTCACCCTAGGGCGACCAGCCTTTCCGCAGCCTCCGCGCCTCTGGGGTGGGATCCCGTTTTTCACCACAGAGGCTGCGGAGACCACGGAAACGATGGGAGTGGCGGCCCTACTTCATCTGCTTTTCCATGTTGGCAACCATCTTCTGAAGCTCCGCAATGATCTCCTTGTGAGCGTCGAGCACCTTCTTGGCGGCTGCGGCCAATTCGGGGTCTGCCTTCATCTTGGCTATGTCGTGTGGTGCCGTGGGCCAGGAGGCAGCTTTCTTCATCTCGCTCGCGACCTTCTCCAAGTTGGCTGCTATCTGTTTGTGGGTCTTGGCCAACTCGCGCAGGCCTTTGACCTCGGCTTGTGAGGCCTTGTCCTTGTTGGGGGCCATGAACTTGGCGTGAGCCTCCTCCATGTTGGCCACCGACAGAGCGCCAGCGGCGAGCTTCTCGGGAATCATGGCCATTCCCGCCGTCATCTGGCCGCAGCTAGGCTCGCCTCCCGCCATCGCCGGGTGATCCGCGGCCTGCGCAGGTGCGAGGATGAAGAGAGACAGAAGTACTGCGGCAACAAGTGTTGGTTTCATCGAGCCTTCCTCCTTTGGTAGGTTGCGGGATGCCACCCCTCCTGCCCAAAGTGCAGATGAGGCGCAACCCGCGATCGTGCGAGAGTTGATGCTGGTTCGAGCCAACCCATTACAGCGCCCACCACGATCCGCAGGTCTTGTTCGGCACATCTTTCAGTCTGGCTTTTCCGCGCTAGGCTTGCTGACAAGATCCGGCCTCCCGCCGGCAAGACAGGGAGTGGCACCGATGACGCAAGAGAAACCGGCCGACCGAGACGCGCAAGACAACCCACAACCTGACGGGCGCGACGCCGATCCGCAGGAGACGCAGGAGTGGATCGACGCCCTGGAATCCACGCTGGCTCACGCGGGTGTCGAACGTGCGCATTTTCTGCTGCAACAACTGGTCGATCGCGCGCGCGGCGCGGGTGCGCACCTGCCCTTTGACGCCACCACCGCTTACATCAACACCATCTCGCGCTCGCGGCAGGCCTCGGCGCCCGGCGATCCAGCCCTCGAGCGCCGCATCCGCTCGCTCATCCGCTGGAACGCGCTGGCCATGGTGGTGCATACCAACCGGCAAAGCACGGAACTGGGCGGCCACATCGCCAGCTTCGCCTCTGCGGCCACGTTGTACGACGTGGGATTCAACCATTTTTTTCGCGCTCCCACCGACGCACATGGCGGCGATCTCGTCTACATCCAGGGACACTCGGCGCCCGGAATCTACGCGCGCGCCTTTCTTGAAGGCCGCCTTAGCGAGGACCAGCTTAACAACTTCCGCCAGGAGATAGGCGGCCAGGGCCTTTCGTCCTATCCGCATCCCTGGCTCATGCCTGATTTCTGGCAGTTTTCGACAGTCAGCATGGGGCTCTCGTCCATGCTGGCCATCTACCAGGCGCGCCTGATGAAGTACCTGCACAACCGCGGCCTGCAAGCCGCGCAGGATCGCAAGGTATGGGCATTCCTCGGCGACGGCGAGATGGACGAGGCCGAGTCCCTGGGCGCCATCACGCTGGCGGCGCGCGAGAAGCTCGACAATCTGATCTTCGTGATCAACTGCAACCTNNGTGTGGGGCTCGTACTGGGATCCCCTGTTGCAGCTCGATCGCCAGGGTCTGCTGCGCAAGCGCTTCCTGGAATGCGTCGACGGGGAATACCAGGCTTTCAAGGCCAAAGGCGGCGCCTACACGCGCGAGCACTTCTTCGGCAAGTATCCCGAGCTGCGCGCGATGGTGGCCAGCCTGAGCGACGATGATATCTGGCGACTCAACCGCGGCGGCCATGATCCCCACAAGGTCTTCGCCGCCTACGCCGCGGCGGTGTCGACTCAAGGCCAGCCCACGGTGGTGCTGGCCAAGACGGTCAAAGGCTACGGCATGGGCGAAGCCGGCGAGGGCCAGAACATCACTCACCAGCAAAAGAAGATGGGCGAGGAAGCCTTGCGCGCCTTCCGCGACCGTTTCGACATTCCCATCAGCGACGAGGACATCGGCAAGGCGCCCTTCTACCGGCCGCCGGATGACAGCCCCGAGATCCGCTACCTGCGCGAGCGGCGCCAGGCTCTGGGCGGCTATCTGCCCGTGCGCCGGCCCACGGCCCCACCGCTGGCGGTGCCGCCACTCGAATCCTTCGACTTCCTCCTGCAGGGCAGCGGCGAACGCGAATACTCCACCACCATGGCCTTTGTGCGCATGCTGGCCAAGCTGACCCACGATCCCACCATCGGCCGCCACGTGGTGCCCATTGTGCCCGACGAAGCCCGCACCTTCGGGATGGAGGGTCTGTTCCGCCAGCTCGGCATCTACTCGTCGGTGGGGCAACTCTACGAACCAGTGGATTCCGTGCAGCTCATGTCGTACCGCGAGGCCAAGGACGGCCAAATCCTCGAAGAAGGCATCAATGAGGCCGGGGCCATGTCGTCTTTCATCGCGGCTGGCACGGCCTACGCCAACCACGGCATCAACTTGATCCCATTCTATTGCTTCTATTCCATGTTTGGTTTCCAGCGCACGGGCGACTTTGCCTGGGCAGGCGCGGACATGCGCATGCGCGGCTTCCTCATGGGCGGCACATCCGGCCGCACCACCCTGGCAGGCGAGGGTCTGCAGCACCAGGACGGTCACAGCCACCTGCTGGCCGCCAACATTCCCACCTGCGTGGCGTACGATCCCACCTTCGCCTACGAGATGGCGGTCATCGTCCAGGACGGGCTACGCCGGATGGTTACGCAGCAGGAGGACGTTTTCTACTACATCACCATGATGAACGAGAACTACGCGCAACCGGCGATGCCCGAGGGCGCGGCGCCCGGGATCGTGAAAGGGCTGTACTTGCTGCGCGAAAGCCTTGTCGGCGCGAACCGGCCGCGGGTGCAGCTCGTGGGCTCAGGCGCCATCCTGCGCGAGGTGCTGGCCGCAGCCGACCTGCTGGAAGGCGAGTTCGGCGTGGCTGCGGACCTGTGGAGCGCCACCAGTTTCACCGAATTGCGGCGCGAGGGACTGGCTGCGGAACGCTGGTCACTGCTCCACCCCGAGGAGCCGCGCCGGCCGAGTTTCGTCGAGACTTGCCTGGCCAATCGCAAAGGCCCGGTGGTGGCGGCCACCGACTACGTACGCCTGTATGCCGACCAAGTCCGACCCTTCTTGTCCAGACGCTACCTCGTGCTAGGCACTGACGGTTTCGGTCGCAGCGATCGGCGCAGCCAACTGCGCCACTTCTTCGAGGTCGACCGACGTTTCATCGCGCTGACAGCGCTCAAGGCCCTGGCCGACGAGGGAAACATCCCCGCTGCCAAGGTCAGCGCAGCCCTGCGCAAACTGGAAATTGATCCCGAAAAGCCAGATCCGACCCGCGTGTGATCAGGCAAGGAGAAACAACGTGAGCAAGACGGTTGATGTGTTGGTCCCTGATATCGGCGATTTTCACGACGTTCCCGTGGTCGAGGTTCTGGTTTCCCCGGGAGCCTCGATCAAGCGCGACGATCCCATCGCGATCCTGGAGAGTGACAAAGCTTCCATGGACGTGCCCTCGCCCCATGCCGGCCTGATCGAGCGAGTGCTGGTCAAGCCGGGCGACAAAGTTTCGGCAGGCGCGCGGCTTGCAACCATGGTGCTCACCGACGAGACGACGTTGATTCCAACGGGCGATGCCGCGCCGGTGCCTGGCTCGCCCAAGCTCCCCCGAGCCGGTTCCTGGCAGCCTGAGACGCCGGTGCCGCAAGGGGATCGAGGTAAGGAGGCGCCCCCAGTTGTGCGCGGACCGCTGCCCATGGCGTCGGGGGTGATCATGGACTTGCCCACGACCGACAGCGTCCGTGGCGGGATGCGCCCCTCTCCCACCGCGAGCATCCCGCTGGTGGTCGACGAAGGAAGAATCCAGCATCACGCGGCGCCCGCGGTTCGGCGTCTGGCGCGCGAATTGGGCGTGGCGCTTTCCGAGATTCGCGGAACCGGTCGCAACGGCCGCATCGTGGAGGAGGACTTGCGGCACTACATCAAGGCCGCGATGGCCCAAACGCCCGCAGCCGGCGGGAACAATCTGCCCGAGCTGCCGGCAGTGGATTTTTCGAAATTCGGCCCCATCGAGCTGCAGCCACTCGGTCGCATTCGCCGCGCCACTGCGACCAGCGTGCAGCGCTCGTGGCGACTGGTCCCACATGTCACCCAGTACGACGAAGCGGACATCACCGATCTGGAGGCGTTTCGCAAAGCCGAGGCCGAGCAAGCCAAGCAGCGAGGCCTGCGCCTGACCCCGCTCGCATTTTTCATGAAGGCGGCGGCAGCGACCCTCAAAGAGCATCCCAGCTTCAACGCGTCGCTAGATGCCAGCGGTGAGAACCTGGTGCTCAAACGCTACATCCATCTCGGCATCGCGGTGGACACGCCCGAAGGGCTGGTGGTGCCCGTGGTGCGCGACGTGGACCGCAAAGGCATCTGGGAGCTGGCCGGCGAGCTGACCACGCTGAGTCAGCGCGCCCGCGAGCAGAAGCTGACGCCCGCCGATGTGCAGGGCGCCAGCTTCACCATCTCCAGCCTGGGCGGCATCGGCGGGACCGCGTTTTCACCCATCGTCAACGCGCCCGAGGTCGCCATCCTGGGCGTCTCGCGCGCGTCGTTGCGGCCGGTGTACCGCGACGGACGGATCGTCCCCCGCCTGATCCTGCCCTTCTCGCTTTCCTACGACCATCGAGCCAACGACGGCGCGCAGGCGGCCCGCTTCACCAGACACCTGGGCGAGCTGCTGGCGGACATTCGGGAGGTGCTGCTGTAGGCCCACCGACGTCGCTGAACAGGTTGGAGTCGCGTGCTTCGCTGCCGGGCTGTGAACCCATGTCCGGCCGGGCATCCACCTGGGTCAGCCGGTTGGCCAGGGCCACGACGAAAGCCCCGAACCAAGAGTCCTGTCCCAGTCCCTCGTCCAGCATCTTGCGCGTCACCAGACGCACCGACACATCGGTCATCGCCTCCACGGTTGCTCCACGCCGGCCCGGCCGGAACACACTCTCTTCACCAAAAACCGAGCCGGTCCCAAGTCGGCACACGGCGCTTCGTATTCCATCCTTGGTGGTGTACGCCACGCAGGCTCCCCGCACGATGACGTAGGCGGTGTCTCCCATCTCGCCCTCGGTCACGATGCGCTCGCCGGCCGAAAATGTCTCGATGGGGAATGCGATTCCCCACTGCAGAACCCCTTCGACCTCACGTTTGAGCTCGAGCACGCTCTGGTAGCGATCCCGCTGATCGATAGCCAACGCCTTGCGCGTGATCTGGCAGATAGGCTCGGGCAGCGGGACGCCCCGGGGCGCATCAGGCAAGGAAGGCATCTGGCCCCCACGCGCCTGCTCCAACACTTCGTCCATCGAGTCGGCCAGGTAGAGCGGCCGGCCCGCCAGAATCGCGTACAAGACTGCGCCCAGACCGAATACGTCAGTGCGCTCGCTGACCAGGCTCTCCGCGCCCTGGGCCTGCTCGGGCGACATGTACGATGGGGATCCCACCACCCCCGCAACCACGCCGCCCGCGGCCTCGGGCGAGAGGACCACGCCGTCGCCACGCTCGCGAGCGCGCGCACTCAGTCGCGACAGGCCCCAGTCCATCAGATATACGGTGCCGAAGTCCTCCATGATGATGTTCTCGGGCTTGATATCGAGGTGGAGCACGCCACGGCTGTGCGCAAAAGCGACTGCGTCGCAGACCTTGAGGAACGCTCCCAGCATCTCGTGCATGGTCTCCGACGGCGTCGGCGAGAGGTGTGCAGCCGTGATCCAATCTGCCAGGGTCCGTCCGTGCACCAGGCGCATGGTGAAGTAGTTGGTTCCCTCGTGATCTATGGTCAGGTCATGCACGGGCGCGATGTTGGGATGATCGAGTTGCGCCTGGATCTGCGCCTCGGCGAGAAAGCGCCGGACGTACTTGGGTTCGTCGGCCAGCGAGGGGGCCAGAAGCTTGATGGCCACTTCGCGTAGCAAGTTCTTGTCGCGAACGCAGTGAACTGCCCCCATGCCGCCGGCTCCAACCTGGTTCACATACTCGAACCGCTTTGCCGCCTCTCGGGTGAGCACCGGCTTTGCCACGGCGTCGCTGCTGGCCGACTCGGGATTACTTGCAGGCAGGGACACTGCGCCCCGGTGCGACTCGCTGCGCGTCACTTGTTCCGAGTCAGCGCTGCCTCGCATCCCTTGCGTCGAGATTAGATCCCACAAACCCCCTGTCATGCTCGGAGAGTGATGCAAGCCCTGTTCCCCAAGGATGAAAGACAGCGAGGCGCACGCCATTCTGACCACCGCACGGCCAGCTTGGCACGCGCTGTGCTCATCCCAGTGGCGTGACGGTTCTATTGCTTGGGTCAAGCCCGACGGTTCGCTCGACGGTGTCGAGGGGGCCATGATGGTGTCGTACATTGGGCTGGTGTCCACCGGAGAGCTGGCGTCACCCCGAGGTAACGGACGTTACCTGTTGGTGTGGAGGAATTGTTGGCCAACGCTGCCTGACAGTGCTGACGGAGTACCAGTCAACGCTCTGGTCATAGTCAAGAACGGTGCGCCCCAGGGCGCACAGATCGGAAGGAAGCTATGTGCGGAATAGTTGGATACGTCGGAAAGCGTGAAGCCACCCCTATTCTCGTCGATGGGTTGCGCCGACTGGAGTATCGCGGTTATGACTCGGCCGGCATCGCAGTGGCCAACGGCCATGGGGCACGCCTGGTGCGCTGCCGGGGCAAGCTGGCCTCACTGGAGAAGCTCTTGGCCGTAGAGAGCCCGCGCGGGCTGGTGGGGATCGGGCATACCCGCTGGGCCACCCACGGTCGTCCCTCCGAGGAAAACGCCCATCCGCACAAGGCAGGCGCGGTATCGGTTGTACACAACGGAATCATCGAGAACCACGCCCTGCTGCGCGAGCGGCTGACCGCAGCGGGAAGGCACTTCAGCTCACAGACCGATACTGAGGTTATCGCGCACCTGATTGACCAAGCCCTCATCGAAGGGGCGTCGTCCTTGCCTGAGGCGACTCGCCAGGCGCTGCGCCAGGTGGAAGGTTCCTACGCCATCGCGGTCCTGTCGGATCGCCACCCGGACGAGATCGTGGCAGTCAAGAAGGCCTCGCCCCTCGTGGTCGGGGTGGGCCAGGGCGAGATGTTCCTCGCCTCAGACGCGCCGGCGATCTTGGACCAGACCCGGGAGGTCATCTTCCTTCAAGATGGCGACGTCGCACACCTGGTCTGCGATCGGGTGAGCATCACGGACCTTGACGGACAACCGGTGCAACGTCCACCCAAGACTGTAACCTGGACGCCGGGCCAGACGGAGAAGGCGGGATATCCGCACTTCATGCTGAAGGAGATTCACGAACAACCGCGCGCCGTGACCGACACCCTGCGCGGCCGTCTCATGCTCGGCAACGGCGACGCTGTCCTGTGGGACAAGGAAGTAACCGAGATCCCCCGCCGGGTTGTGCTCATAGCCTGCGGGACGTCGTATCACGCAGGCCTGGTTGGCAAGTTTCTGGTTGAGCGAGTGGCCCACATCCCCTGTGAGGTGGATCTGGCGAGTGAATTCCGCTACCGCGAACCCCTGGTCGGTCCGGGCGACCTGGTGGTGGGGATTTCGCAAAGCGGTGAGACAGCCGACACGCTGGCGGCCATGAACGAGGCCAAAACGCGCGGCGCGCGCACGCTGGCCATCAGCAACGTGGTCGATTCTGCCCTAGCGCGCACTTCCGACCTCGCCCTGTATACCTTTGCCGGGCCGGAAGTCGGCGTCGCGTCCACCAAGTGTTTCACGGCCCAGTTGACCGCACTCACTCTTCTGGCGATTCACCTGGGACGGCGCAACGGGGCACTCGATGACATGACCGCCGTCCGGTTTGCCCACGACGTCATCCAGATCCCGTTCAAGATGAGCGAGACCCTGCAGCTCAACGGCGACCTGAAGGAACTGGCACGCAAACACAAGGATGCGCGCGACTTTCTGTTTCTCGGCCGTGGAACCAACTACCCCATCGCGCTCGAAGGGGCGCTCAAGCTCAAGGAGATCTCGTANNGCCGCTGGCGAGATGAAGCACGGCCCAATCGCGCTCATTGACGACGGCCTGCCGGTCGTCATCATCGCGACCAAGGGCAACGGCTATGACAAGGTTCTGTCCAACCTGGCTGAGGTGCGCGCGCGCGACGGTCACGTGATTGCGGTGGCGACCAAGGGCGACACCGAGATCACAAAATACTGTCAGGAAGTGCTGTGGGTGCCAGACGCCCCGGCCTTGTTGCAGCCGCTGCTTACCGTGTTGCCGCTGCAGATGCTGGCCTACGCGGTGGCTGTGGTGCGCGGTCACGACGTGGACCAACCACGCAATTTGGCCAAGAGCGTGACGGTGGAATAGCACCGGCCCGCGTGATTCACGCCAGGGAGACCAGGCCAGCTTGTTGACCACGGAGGCCCAAGGAACACAGCTTCTCGGACACGACGCGATCTCTGGCCGACCGCTATCCGTGACGATCGAGCCACTGCCGCCCCTGCTTGAAGTCGAGCGAGACTGGCGCGAACTGGACAGTCGCAGTGACCGATCCTTCTTCATCTCATGGTCCTGGATTGGGAGTTGGCTAGCTGCCCTGCCCTCGCATGTCCGTCCCGAGCTGTTGCGGGTGCAGTCACAGGGGCGCACCGTCGCTCTGGGCGTGCTGGTTCGCCGCCTGCTGCGGCGACACGGCGTGCTCTTGTCGCGCGCCCTGTTTCTCAACTGCACCGGCGATCCCCAGTTGGACGCGCTCACCATCGAGTACAACGGCCTTCTGTCCGAGCGCGGATTCGAGCAGGAGGCGGCGCACAGCAGCGTCGAGTTCTTGCTTTCCCGGGGTGATTGGGACGAATGGTTTCTCGATGGGCTGCAGGACGCTGGGCGATTCAACCGCGTATTGGGGAGCGGCGCCCGCTGGGTATCGCGCCGCCAGAACAAGTGCCACTATGTGGACCTCGAGGCGCTGCGGCGTTCCGGCGGCGAGTACCTTGGGCTTCTGGGCTCCAAGACCCGCCACAATATCCGGCGCAGCATGCGTGAGTACGAAACGCTCGGACCGCTTGTGCTCGAATGCGCAGCCACCCCGGAACAGGCCTGTGCGTTTCTCTCCGGGCTCGGTCAACTGCACCAAGCCTATTGGCA
>PMCR01000559.1 GCA_003155465.1 Myxococcales bacterium
AGATCGGGCGCAAAGGCGACGCCCTCTACGAGTTGGATCGGCTGTCGCTCGCTCAGATGCCCAACAGCGACGAACGCTACGTCCTGCGGGGAGAGTTGCGAGCAGCGATAGGCCGATGGCGAGAAGCCCTAGAAGATTTCGACGTCGTCCTGCGCGGCCACGCCGAGGAAGAGGCCGAAATCGGCGCGGCAACCGACCTGAAGCTACATGACCGATTGGAACGCGCGCTGTGGGGCCGAGCGCTGGCCCGCAGCCGCCTGGGCAACGACGCCGGCGCACGAGCGGATCTGCGAGAATGTCTCCGCCGCTTTCCTCGCGGACGTTTCGCCTCCGAGGCGACACGTTTGCTCGGTGGGCACCGTTGACCCAGCCTGCGACACGGGTGCGAAGTCTACCGCTGGTCTTGTCAGCCGTGCTAGCTGCGATCTGGGTCGCCGGTACAGCCGAAGCGGGCCCTGACGTCTCTCTTGCAGACGGCGCGTTTGTGGTCATCAGCGACTCGAACTGCCCGTCGGCCGAGGCGGTTCGCGAAGAGCTTCTCGGTTTTCGCCCGGCCGGTGAGTGGCCTGCTCTGTGGGTGGCGATCCGCGCCACTCCGCAGGTGCTGGTGGTCGAAATCGGACCCCAGAAGACGAATCCACGGCAGCTCGACGTGGGTCCCGACTGCGCGGCACGGGCCACCGCGGTCGCCGTGGTGATCTCCACCTGGACCGGTGATCTGCCGGTTGAGGCAGAGGGTACGCCCATCCTCCAGCCCGCCACGCCGCCGCCACAGCCTCTGATTCCAAAGACCAACCCAGGCCAAAGCGAAATTGGCGCCGGCCTGCTGGCGGCGACCGCGGGTGGAATCGTGCCCGGCGTTCGCTTGGAATTTGGACGAATGAGGCGCGGCAGTGGCTTTGGCTGGCAGTTCGACCTCACGGTCCCCGCAAAGAGGCAGGTAGCTCTCGGGGGCGTCGTAGCCAGCTGGATGCGCGTTTCCGCCGGGATTGGACTCGACGCCCGCTGGGCGGCGCGAAGGTTTTCCCTCGACGGGGAACTAGGGGGCATAGCGGCGCTGACCTACGGTTGGGGTCAGGGCTACGTGGCAAACCAATCCGACTGGTCGCCAACCTGGGGTCTTGCCGCGGGCATCCGAGCGGGAATGCCCTGGGGTCGAGCCCGGCTTTGGCTGGATCTGCGCGCGGTCAAGTGGCTGCTCGAACAGAGCGTGCAAATCGATCCAGTCACGACCGGTACGACGACCGCCGCGAACTTGCCATCCTGGGATGCCCAAGGGGCCATCGGCATCAGCTATGTTTTTCAGTGAGACGAATCTGGGAAAGGTTCGTCTCCCCTAGGACATGAGTTGGCTTGGCCAACCCCGGGAGAATCACAATGAAACCGCGAAGAAGCGCCGTAGCTGCTCTGCTCCTGCTCGCCACCTGCAATGAAGACCATGCCCGCGAGCCTGGCCCTCGCGTTGAGTCTTCCCACGCGGCTTTGGGGGTTATACCCGCAAGCGAAGTCGCCACCTGGACGCGCATCGCCCCTCCGGCGCTGAGCCCCGACCCGCGCTTTCTGCAGACGGCCGCCTTTGACGAGACCCGCAAGGTGCTGGTCATGTTCGGCGGGCAGGTGGACATTGACGAGGGCACGGTGTTCCTTGCTGAGCCTCTGCCGGCGTCCCAGTACCTGTGGGAGTGGGATCCCGCGACCGGCAAATGGACCAATCGTAATCCTTCCGGGGCCAAGCCGAGTCAGCCGAACCCGCGCGCGGGTGCAAGCATGGTCTTCGACTCGAACCGTAGCAAGTTCGTCATCTTCGGCGGGCGCTGGTTTACCGGCGACACCAACCGCCGAAGCCCCGCTTTTCACCCCTACGACAACTACCAGGATACCTGGGAATGGGATCCATCGACCGGTGACTTCACCGACCGCAGCAGCGAGAGCAAGCCGCCTTCGGTTCGCGGTCAGTGCAGCATGGTGTTCGAGAAGTCCACGGGTAAGGTGCTGCTCTTCGGAGGCGGGCTGAGCAGTCTTGGGGGGCTGAACGGCTACGACGGGGCCGATGTCTCGGCGGCGTTTGGCGATACCTGGGAGTGGGATCCTATTGCCGGGAAGTGGACCAATCTTGCGCCTACCGTCGCGCCCAGTGCTCGGTACGACTCTGCCATGGTCTGGGACAGTAAGCGCAACCTCGCGGTCTTGTTCGGCGGGATGGAAATGCCGCAAGCCGGTCTCTCTCCCGTCCCCAAGCAGGACATCTGGGAGTNNTACGACCCCGGCCGCGGAATGATTGTGATGGGGGGCGGCTATGACATCACAACCGGCAATGGCCTGGCCGACCTTTGGGAATGGGACCCAGTCACGGCGGCGTGGAAGCAGCGGCTCACTGGCAGCGAGGCCAACCTGCCAGCTATGCGTGCCTACGCCTCGCTCGTCACTGATTCTGCGCGAAATTTCCTCGACTTGGTGGCGGGCATCTTCTCCTACGACGAGTCCGCCATCCTGGGCCCCGGAAACTCACAGTACGCCGCCGCGCCCTCTGCAGAGATCTGGGAGCTCGATCCAGCCGCGGCAGCCTTCACCAACCGCACGCCGGCAAAGAAGGACTGGCCGAATTGGCGCAACAGTCACGCCATGGCCTTCTGCCCGGCCACCGGCAAGATGTACATCTTTGGCGGTCTCGGCGACACCATGCTGCTAGTGCCGCTGGACGATTTTTGGGAGTGGGACGGGACCACCTGGGTCGAGATCCAGGGCGATGTGCGCCCCTCTGCCCGCTACGGCGCGGCGATGGCCTACGACCCCTACCGCAAGTCCCTCATCCTGTTCGGCGGCGTGAACACATACGGCTCCGGCGTCGCTGACACCTGGGAATGGAACAGCAGCACCCGCCAGTGGAGCCAGCTTCACCCGGCGTCTAGCCCGGCGGGGGGCAGCTTCATGGTTACCGATTCCCAGCGCGCCAAAATACTGCTCCTCGGCGGCTTCACTGACGGCGCGGACACCTATCCGATCCCCGGAGCCCCCGGAAGTCCCGATGCCAGCTCCATCTGGGAGTGGGATGGCAGCAAGGGTACGTGGACCAACCGCACGCCTGTCCCGATCACGGGCGCGGCGAGTGGGCAACCCTTCTTGAGCATGAGTTTTGATGAGGGCCGCGAGAAGCTGTTTCTCTTCGATACATCGAGCACGAGCGGGGGCAGCACCGGCAGCAGTGTCTTCTGGGAGTGGGATCCCATCTCGGCCGGGTGGACGAAACGGGATACTGGCGACATCGTCCCGTTTAGCACCTCCGGCGCCCTAGTCCCCCTCGTGGCCTACGACAGCCAGCGCCGACGGCAGGTCCTGGCAACTTGGCCGGGCAAAGACGAGGACATGAAGACCTTTGAGCTGGATACCGCAGCTCCAACGCTGTACCAACGCGACCTGTCCCCGGGCATAAGCGCGCGTACCTTCGAAGCCATGGCCTACGATAGCGTGCGCAGCGTGATGGTGCTTTTCGGCGGCGGCAGTTTCGGGGCGGGCGTGGGTTCCCGGAACGCGAACGAGATCTGGGAGTACAAGGTGACGAATCTTGGCAACGGCGAGGGGTGCACGGCTGCCACGGCGTCGGCCTGCGCCTCGGGCTTCTGTGTGGAGGGAGTGTGTTGTGCGGTCGCGTCCTGCTCGGGCGCCTGTCAGTCGTGCGCTGTCGCTGGCCACGAAGGCACCTGCGTCTCCGCAGCCGCGGGCATGGAAGTTCCCGGAAGCTGCGCTGACGGAAAGGCCTGTGACGGCAGCGGCAGTTGCAAGACCAAGAACGGGCTCGCCTGTTCCAGCGCGAGTGCCTGTGCTTCGGGCTTCTGCGTGGATGGCGTGTG
>PMCR01000084.1 GCA_003155465.1 Myxococcales bacterium
GGCCAGTGGTGGACCCTTTCGACCAGGTGGCCAGTGACAGGGTTGGCGATGGCGTAGACCATCTTCGCGAGTACGTCCTCGGGTTTGACCAGCTCGACCACGGAAGTCTGCTCGCTGGCCCGCGATCACTACTTCGCCCTCTCCCACTGCCCAGAATCGGCCTCGCGACGGCGCTCGGATGACAAGTTTGCGAAGCACAGCTACTTCTTTGCCTGTCCTGGTGGCTGCTTGACTTTGATGAGCCGGCCGGGGGCGTTCTCGCTGTTGCCCGGACCATCGACCGCAGTGCCGGTGCCGGACGAGCCCTTGCCGTTGTCCTTGCGCCGCTCGTCCTCGACCGCGCGGCGATAGGCGCCTTGCAGGGAATCGGACACCGCCAACCCGCGCGCCAAGGCGTCGGCCGCCTCGGCCGGGCTCAGCGCTTGATCGCGCCGGAGGGTGTCGAGTAGTGCAGGCACGCGGTCGAGCGAAGCAGGCTCGCGCACTTCGAGCCGCTCGACCACGGCCAGCGCGCGCGCCACCGGGTAGCCGCGCAGGGACAGGTCGGTCAGGACCTCGACCGCGTGGCGGGCAAATTGCTCGGGCCGGTCGGCGGCCACCACCGATCGCAGCGTCTCCAGATCGAGCCCTGCCATCCTGGCCTCGGCCAGGGCCCGCACCAGTCCAGGTGCCGCGGCACCCGGTCGCCGTGCGGTCACGAAGTGCTGGGCAGCCTCGAGATGGTCGGCAAAACGCGTGACCGCGGACGCGATCCTCTGTGGGTCCACGCCCTTGGCCAGGCCCTCGCGCACCTTGCTGACCAGGACATCCACCGGCAATCCCGCGGCCGCAGCCGAATCGATGCGCTTCTGCAGTTCGACCCGCACTGGCGCCAACCGCGCGTCGTCGGGCAGTCGGGCCGCGCCCGACGCCGCCAGTGCGGAGCCGGAAAGCATCAGCAGCAGGACAATCATGCGCAGCATCGAATGCTCCCTTCCAAGAGTACGAGCAGCCTGCCCGCTGGATGCACGGCTGACCACGCTAATTTGTCGCGTGGGGAGCCCGCCGGCCTTCGGGACGGACAGCCCACCCCACCCTCCCCGCGCGCTTCGCGAGCGCCCTCGCCGGCGGCGCACCATCGCGGGAGGGGTTGGCGAGGCCGAGCGAAGCGAGCGTGGGGTGGGGGTAGGTGGGGGGCCGAAGGGCGGAGCGAACCCTTTGAGGGTTCCCATGTGAGTTGATTCATGGCGTCCCCTGTCCTTCAGTCACGTCGATCGCGGCATCGCGTCCCCCGAAGTCGTCGGGAAGGGTAGCCGCGCCATCGGGCGGCGCGATCGCGCGGCCGTCCACCAGAAAGCGATAGCGATGGGTGCCCCGCGGTAAGTTCAGCCACACCTCCCACAGGCCTGGCTGCCCGGTGGCGTGCAAGGGTGTAGACGCTACCCAGCCGTCCCACGAGCCGATCGCGCGCACCTCGCCCGCCTGCTCGACGCGCGCCCGCAGCCGCACGCGCCCCGCCTGCACCAGCGGACTCAGGTCGACTGCGGCCGAGAAAGCTGGGGTGAACCTGCCAGTGACACGGCCGATCACCCCGGCGAGCAACACGTGGCGTGCGTAGCGGTGGGTGGCCAGGCCTGCCGAGGTCACGTCGGCCGCCCAGTCGAAACCGACAAACCCGTCCAGGTTGCCCGTGATCCGCGCCAGCAACTCGGCCGACACGCCGACCTGGGCATCACGCACGCCAGCCGCCGAATCGGAAAGGCGGCCGCCCCACGCTCCCAGCCGAGCTTCAAGCCGCCCCCACCGGATCTCGGTATCGGGCCCGACCCGCAGTATGGAAAAGACGTCGGGGCCGCTCGCAGACGACGAGTCCATGCGCAGATAGCTCGCTGCAATGCCCACCGCGAGAAGAGCGCTGGGCCGATAGGCCAGGTGGCCACCAGCCTCATGCAGCCACGCTGCGGGCGCCACGCTGCCGGTGCCATCGGTGGCGCTGCGTCGGTCGAGGCGATAGGTCGCGGACAGGCGCAGGGCGCTGGTGAGTTCGATCCGCAGTCCCAGGTTACCGCTCGCCAGCCAGAAGCCCTCCTCGGGAAAACGATAGGCGTCGAAGCGGCCGACGCTCACGCCCAGCCAGGGACGCACCGGTCCCAGCGCAGGCACCGCCAGAGACAGCTCGCCCTGGTGCTGCAGCATCGAGCCGGCTGCCTGCGAGCCGCGGTAGTCGAGCTGGTAGGCCAAGCCCAAGCGCCATCCCGGCCATGCCAGCGCCCCGCTCAGCGCCGGCGCCACGCGGCCGAACCAGCCCGAAACCAGCGGCGCAGCCGTGGCCAGGTCGGGGGTGACCTGCAGGAACATGTTGCTGTCGTGGCCGGCACCCGCCAGCACCTCGGCTGATCCGATGACTGCGGGTTGCGCGCGCACCGGCGCCCCCGCCAGCCAGGGCGCGGCGACGGCGAGAATCGAGAGGAATCGCGGCAGATGCAACGCCGCGCGAGTCTACAGCCGCAGCAGCGAGTTTGTGCGCCCGAAACCATCGGGGATACGGGCCGGCGCGGTCGGGTCAGGCACCCACTGTCCATCGACCACAAACATGTACTCGTGCGCACCCCGCGGTAGCCACAGGTTGGCCGCGAAAGTGCCGCGGCCGTCGGCGTTCTCCAGCAGGGTGTGGCCCGCGTCCCAGCCGTTGAAGTCGCCGGCCAGCGCCACCTGATGCGCACCCGAGGTGACCAGCACGAAGCGCACCAGCACGACCTCGGCCTCATGCGCGACCGCCGCCGTCGGCCGCCGCGAGACCACCGGCCCAGGGCGCCGATCGCGCGCCAGCAGCGCGACCAACAGCAGCCCGGCCACGGCCAGCCC
>PMCR01000157.1 GCA_003155465.1 Myxococcales bacterium
ATCCTGATCGCCGGTTCCGGCTTGCTCGTCGTGTCGGCGGCCCGTGCACAATCCGACAACAAGCCGCCCGCTGAGTCCACTGAGCAACGGGCGCAAGAGCTGCCTCCCCCCCCCATTGAGTCTGCTACGCAGCCATCCCAAGAGCCGGCTCCGCCCATCACCCTGCCAACCCTGCAAACGATTGCTCCGCCTCCTGCTCCGACTCCCTTGAACCCATGGTTCGTTCGGCCTCCCTTTGTCCTGACCGCCGGTGCTGAGTCTAGTTGGAAACTGACGATCTACGGTTTCGCGGAAGCGGACGCAATGCGAGACTCCACCCGGAGCTTCAACGACGGACTAAACAACGGCGTCATTGCCCACCCCCTGACCCAGACCGGTCGCAACCCGCGCCTGCAAGCCACGATTCGAAACAGCCGCATTGGATTCAAAGCGGAGGCACCGGCAGTCCAGGGCATTCGCTCGTCGGGCGTGCTCGAATTCGACTTGTTTGGCAATCAGCCAAGCGTTAATGGCGGTGGAGGATCGCCCGGGCAAGCATCGGGCCCCGGTGCCACGACTGAGGCCGCGTATTTCAACAATGCCGCATTCCGTGTTCGGCACGCGTATGTGAAGCTTGAGGATGCCATAGTCGACGTTTTGGCGGGCCAGACGTACTACTTGCTGGGGTGGCAGAACTACTTCTTCGGGGCCACGTGCGGTTTCCTCGGACTGCCCAATCAATTGTTCAATCGAACCGTGCAGCTTCGTCTGAGCCACAACTTCGCGTCCAATCCGATCAACCTCGAAATCGCGGCCGGGGCATTCCGCCCGGTTCAGCGCGATTCTGCGACGCCGGATGTCCAAAGCGGGGCGCGCCTCGCCATCAACCATTGGAAGGGGATTTCAACCCCAGGCAGCGGTGGGACGGATGCAAAGGCGGCGTCTATCGGTGTATCTGGTATGGTGCGCCAGTTCAAGGTCGACCCGCACGCACCGCTGCCGGCCCCGCCGATACCGCTCATCGGGTGGGCACTCGCGGCCAACGTGCTGATTCCCATCATCCCTGCCAAGGACGGCACGGACCGCGGAAACGCTTTGACTGTCACTGGAGAGTTTGTCACGGGTACTGGCCATGCCGACCAATACACGGGAATGACCGCAGGCGCGACCATGCCCAATGTGTACCCCTTGGCCCCCGGAACCCCGATCGATTATAAGGGAACCGCGGCGCCGAACGAAGTGAACGGGGCAGGACCCATAGTCGGCGCCCCGTACACGCCCAACATCGACCCCGGACTGGTGGCGTTCGATCGGAGCGAGGTCCTTCACACCATCAATTGGCAGACATTTGTCGTCGGCATCCAGTACTACCTGCCCCCAAGGGGGCGCGTCTTCGTCAGCGGGAACTACAGTCAGGGAAAGTCCAACAACATCGCGAGTCTCTATCCCCCCGATTCGCTCAGGCAGCCGTGGGTCAATGCCTTGGGCGTATTCCAGTCTTCGCGCTATGTGGACGGAAACATATTCTTTGACATAACGCCCGCTGTTCGGATGGGCCTTTCCTATCAACGTGTCGACCAGAAATTGGCAGAAGACACGAAAGTCCACAACAATCGCTTCGAGATGACCTTCCTCTATTTCATGTAGGCCCGGTGATCCGGGAGGCTGAACTATGCGAGTGCAAATGAACGTGCGATTCTCATTTATTGTCGGCGTTGTGGCGTTCACGGCGATCGCTGCCGGCCTGGCGTGCTCCGGAAGCCCAGACGCCTTTCAACCAATCACCTATGGCGCCCAACCGTGGCAGCCCCCTCCAGGCTGGTTCGCTGATCCCTATCCAACCTGCGCAACGGGGTACTACGTCGCCATCGACAGCGACACCTGCAAAGGCTGCACCGGGGGAATCGCGTACGCTCTTTGCACCGGGGTCACCTTCACCCAGTGCGCGTGCGGAGGTCCGTTTTGGCCTGGTGCGGAGTGTCCGAAGTCGCTTGTTTGCTGTCCCAACGATTTTCCGCCGTTCAACTGGCAAGAGTATACGAAGTACTCTGGCCCTGGCTGGGCCGGTTACGGCGTGGATCCGACCGCGCGCACCTGCCCTTGACAGGGTGGCGGGGCGAATCACCACCCTGTGCTCCTAGTTGTCCTGCGCGCCCTCCTTGATCCAAGCCTCGATGCGGTTCTGCTCATCTGCGGGAAGCGTAGTTCCAGAGAACTTCAAGTCCGCAATTCCGTTGGTCCGGAACGTAGTCATGTCCAACGGCATTTGGTTTCCGCACCTCTTCGTCGTCCCTGCGTCCGTGTCTTCCAAGAGTTTCAGGTACAGGATGCTCTTTTCCGTATCGCCCCGGACCACCCGCATTCCCCTTTGCGAGCAGTTATTCGACGTGCATGGCATGCCGACGAGGCTCGAGTACGCTCGCACCTTCGAACTCAGGTCGAGGCCGCTGAACAGCAAGCTCACGCCGTTGTAGTGGCAATAGTCGTTGCTACACTTCGGTTGGATGGTTTTTGTGTAGACTTCCGTGAACGAGTTGGCAGACGGCGGGGCATTCGAGCCGCATCCCAAGCTGAGAACCGCGGAAACGGAGAGTGCGAAAACCGCCCCTAGAACAGTGTGTCTCATCGATTCCTCCACGAGCCAGTGCGTGACACTCAAGATCGCCAGGGTACAACGCTCTCCTTCCTCGGACCACTCATTTTAGCGCCGCACCGACGTTGAAGGCTTGGCGCTGCACCGACGTTGAAGGCCGCGGCATTGCGCTGGGGATGGAGCCAGGAAGCTGGACGCTATCGCTTTCCAGAGACATCCCGGTTGTTGCTGCAGCAATCTCACGACAGAGGAGGGTCAAGCTTGGTGAGGCATGGTAGGATTAAGGTTTACATCCACTCGTAAGGAGCACGCAATGATCCAGGTCCGCGACGGCAAGAAGGCGGTCTCCTTCGACGGTTTCGTCCTCGAGGTCTTCGGGATAAGCGGCGCTGGAAAGAGCCAGCGCTACACCGCCGATCAGATTGAAAAGATCGGGGTTACCGACGGCAAGGGAGAGGTGCTGCTGGTGGCCAGGCTGCCGCGGGGCGGCGGCTTCGGGATGGCGTTCTCGATGGCAAAACGGGGCGAATTGGAGCAGCTGGTGGCGGAGGTCGAAAAGGCCCGGTCTCAGGCCGAAGGCAGTTCGTGAAGGAGTAGACTGGGCGGCATGGACCGCAGCCGTACCGCCTCGTGCGCACGTGTTTCTTGGGCCGGCATGATACAGCTGGCCTTCCTGGGGGGACTTATGGCCGCAGGCTGTGGCGCAAATCCGGAGACCGCCTTGGTAGTGGGCGGAACGCCGGGCACCGGCGGGCCGCAAGCAACAGGAGGCCTGCAAGACTCGGGGGGCGCGAGGGAGAGCGGAGGCGCGCAAGGCTCGGGGGGCGCGAGGGAGAGCGGAGGCGCGCAGGGCACGGGGGGCGCGAGGGAGAGCGGAGGCGCGCAGGGCACGGGGGGCGCGCACGGCATAGGGGGCGTGCAGGCGACAGGCGGCGCGCAAGCCACCGGAGGTTCGGGCGGCTCGTCCTCGACCAAGGCCGATGCGGCTGTGGATGGCCCCGACATCGATGCACCGCTTGCCGTTAGGGGCGATGCCCAAAATGCTCCCGACGCCAAGGCAACCGTGGCGGAAGTGCGCACGCAAGCCCCGCGTCCGGACGCTGGCGCGGATTCGTGCGGGGCTTGGGCCATGACCAACGGCGTGTGTTGCGCGCAGTACTGTGGCAATGACAACAAGTCCGAAAGCTGCGACAAGTGCGGCGGGCCGGGCTCTGCGCAGTGCGAGGTGGTCAACGCCAAGGCGTGCACTTCAGGCCAGTGGCCGGAGGTGCACTCGGTCACCGACAACGAGGATTGGCACTACTCGCGCTCGACCCATTTCGGGACGGCCCCCAACGGCGCGTGCGCTTTTGGCCTGTATGGGATCTGCTCAACGGCCATGAAGTTCGCGGATACGGCCATGCAAGCGAGGTGCGACACGTTCTGCAAGGCGTATCCCGACCTGTGCAAGGATCCGAGCAACGTGAGCTTGCGCGGGAATTTCGCGGCCCCGCNNCTGCCCGGCGACCTCGACAACTATCTTTCCTGCGGCGAGTGTTTCCAATTGGTTCGTACGCAGAACGATGGCACCGAATACCAGTCAAGCGCGAGCGGGTACACGCCGCCCATCGTGCTTCAGGTGGCCGACTCGTGTCCGTGCTCGGCCAATTCCAAGTGGTGTTGCGGCTCCGGACGCGACCACTGCGGGGAGGTCGAGGGAGTCTTCAAGTACGGCTGCCAACTTCCGCCGTCGCCGCCTCCGCCCGTCGATCACGATCCGCTGCCCACTGAAAGCATCCACCTCGATCTCTCGGACATCGCCATGTCGCGCCTGCAGACCGGCGACCCCAACGGCACCATCACCGACGGCATCATCCCGACGAAGTACAAGCGCGTGCCCTGTCCGGTGGTAGGGAACATGCACATCTGGTTGCGCCCCAACGCGGGTCCGTACTACTTCGCGCTCACCGTGGTGAACATGGCCGGACTGGGCGCGGCGGCCAAGGTCGAGGCCCAATTGCCGTCCGGGGATTGGGTGCTGTTCAAGCGCGACGGCAACTACAGCTTGTCCCGACCCCAAGAGCGCTTCGGCACGTGGGCACTCCCCCAAGGCTATGGTCCCTTCAGCCTGCCCGTCACTCTCCGCGTAAGCGACGGGTCCGGCCGCGCGGTGGTCGCCAATGAGGTCATCAAGACCTGGGCGCCGGTCGACAAGAGCCAGAGCGAGACCTGGTTTGTCGACACCGGCGTTCAGTTCTGACGGCGAGCCTTCCGGTCGCTTGGCGCAGGTGTTTTCTTGCCGATGCTCGCGTTCTTTCGACGCTGACGCGCGGCCGGCCCGCGCCGTGGCGACCTACCAAGGCCCGGACGGACACCCATGCAGCACAACGGACACAGCGCGGGACGGGTACGGGATGGCGGCGGGGACTCCTTTGCCACCTGTCGTTCGCCAAGACGCCATCCGCGACTGGTTTGGTCCGACGATCGCGATGATGGACAGTGGGCCCGCGGGCACCACAGGCAGCCAGTCGAGACTGCCGTTGTCGCGGATTCCAGCAATCATCTCGCGCGGGTACGTTGGGTGGCGAGCAAGGCGAGGCAAACCGTTCGGTGACTAGCACTACTGATTGAAATT
>PMCR01000158.1 GCA_003155465.1 Myxococcales bacterium
GGCAAGGCGCCGAGCGCCCACCTCACGAGAAAGCGCGACCCTTACACGAGTACGCGACCACATACCGCTCGTGGCACGTCTTGCACAAAAGTTGGGCAAA
Source organism: Myxococcales bacterium (assembly GCA_003155465.1). The sequence goes on from PMCR01000158.1 coordinate 101, forward strand.
ACCTCGGGCCAAGATTCCACAATCTAGGAAGTCGTGTAGCTCGTCAGTGACGAAGCTGGGCAGGGTGCGGCCGTCGGCCTGGTCGGTCCACTGTTGCTCGAAGGTCAGCAGGTGTTGCTGGAACACCTGGAAAAGCGCGGTCTTCTCAGGCTCCCGGCGCGCATAGGTGTACCCGGTCGCGGGCTTTGCGCACGCCGCTGCCTCCATAGGAGGATTGTCGGCAAGCGCTGCCGATTGTTGCCGGGGGTGCGATCAATCGAAAGAAAATAATAGAGGACATGGGTGCATCATCATCTCCGTGGGTGACGGGCCAACGGACACGTCCTATCCTCCCCGCGTCGCACGAATCAATACCACAGGCTCAGCGCACGCAACGGACGTAGCCCGTGAGGGACTGAGCGAAGCTGTAGGCTTGGCCGGAGTCGAAGAAGATGGCCCAAGCGTTCAACGACGAGCGGGCCACCGGAGAGGAAGACCAGAAGCGATCTTTCGGTGTCGAAGGGAAGGCTGTCGCATCTATCGATGGATTCGACTGCGAATGGTCGACAATGGTCTCTAGCTCCTTGAGCGTCGGTAGACGCCAGCCAGCGCCTCCTAGGTCCATGCCCACGCTGGCACAGTATGTTTGGCTCTCCGCCCAAGTATACATCTTGGACGAGACCGTCTGCTGCCATGTCAGCTTTGTCTTTGTGTCATAGACGGTTCTACCAAGCGTCGTGTACCTAACTCCACTATTGGGCAGTTTCTCAACCTTTGGCAGTTCCTGAATATTCGGAGATGCGTTGTCCGCAATGGGGACAATGCTCAGCCGAACCGGACCAAATTTGTCACCCTCTGGAAACCCTTGAAGGATGTATGTCCGACCGACCTCGAAGTCCCTGGAAATAGATATGGGCCCCCCCGTCCGAACGTCTGTATGGCTGGCGTTGTAGATACTCGCCGTTCTGAACTCATAGTAGATTTCCAAGTCATGCTGCCCTGGTTTAATTCGCACCTCGGCATATCGCGTCACGTTGAGTAGCCTAGCTGCTCCCCCCACCCCCCAACGGACATCTTCGCCATCGGCCTTTGTAACCGTTAGCTCCTTTGCAATACGCAAGGTAGAGAAGATATCTGGATTCTCTCCCAACCCGTGTGAACCCAGAACTTGGGGGGCACACGAAGCTGGAAGCAGGATCGCGAGGGCGGCCAGGGCACGCATCTTCATAAGATCACCTCTCTGAACTCACCCCACTTGTACCACCAAAACGCGCCCGAGCTAAGAGAGACTCGGCGTTAGTGTGTTTGTAGAACTGACTGGGCCTGGCGGTTTTCGCGGAAACATCCGCCCTGCCAGATTGTGACCAAAGTTAGCGCGGCATTGAAGTGTTGGCGGGCAATGGCGATGCCCTCGCTCGCCTCGCCAGCGCCAACAGCGTCCGTGTGCTTCCGGCAAGCGTGCGTGAACTGACCTAGGCGCGGGGGCTACGTTCGTGGGTGGAGGTATTGCCCATGGTCGAGACGAAAACGACATCGAAGGAGTTGGCGCGGCTATGCACGCGGGTGGCCAGGTGGCGCGAGCGAGAGGGAGGACGCGGGGCGCGGGTTCCGGATGCGCTTTGGCTACCTGCCCGCCCGCTGTGGCATGAGGCCGGGCCGGTTTATGCGTCGTAGAGTTCGGTCTGCGCCTGGGGCCTGTGGCGCAGCTCGCGGGCCTGCCAGTACGGGGGATCTCGTGCCGGAGCCATGGGCGGCACCTCGGTGGGCAGACCCAGATGGTGCAGGTAGCGGGCGATGTCTTCGGCGTCCTGGACCAGTCCTCAGTGCACGCAACGGATGTAGTGACCGCTACCAGCGTTGGTGTAGTTCACGCTGCCGTTGTTGAAATCGACGTACCATGCGATGGACGTCCCGGCGGCCAACGGCGTCGAAGACCAGAAAACGTCCGCTGGCGTCTCCGGGAAGGTTGGATCGATCAATGGGGCCACGGCCTGCGAATAGTCGACTATGGTCATAAGCTCCTTGACCGTCGGCAGGCGCCAGGCCAAGCCGCCAAAGTTGTAACTCACGATAGGACTCTCGCAGTATGTCTTGGCCTCTGCCCAGGTATATGAGGCCGCCGGGACCGTTTGTAGCCAGGTGAGCTTGGTCTTGGTGTCGTATACCGTCCCTATCACTCCGGTAGTCGTGTACCGCCCAGCAGGAGCATTCGCTTCCGCCGAGACGGTGAGCGAGAGTATTCCTGCGATGCCAGCGAGGGCGAGACGGATTGCAAAGGTACTCATGTCGTTCTCTCCTCTCAGCGCACGCATCGGACAAGTCCCTTGCTGGGGACGGCGTCGAAGAAGACGCTGCCGTCGTTGAAGTTGACGTACCACGCGGACGCCGAGCCGGCCATCGGCGTCGAGGACCAGAAGACGTTCGCCGGCGTCCCCGGAAAGACTGTGGAGTTGATGGTAGGGCCAGGAACGGCCACCCCATAATCCACGAGCGAGGCAAGCTCGATGAGCGACGGAAGGCGCCAGTCTTCGTGGCTGCCTAGCGTCAACGTCGGGCAGTACGCGACCGCGTCGGTCCAGGTGTACATCGCCGTCGGCGCCGCCTTCTGCCACATCAACCCAATGGCGTTGTCGGATACCGTTTCATTGCCGTTGTCGACATAGCCCGGGCTGTCCGGAAGCGGCCACTCGGCCCAATTGGGATCCTCGCAGGCCGCGGGTGGATAGCGCTCGCACACGAGACCCGACGAGCAGGCAACGGCTGCACCCCATTGCCCATTGGAACATGTTTGCAAGCTGGTGCTGCTTGAGCATTGGGTTGCGCTCGACTGGCATGCAGTCATCGTGCCGCCAGTTCCTCCGCCGCCAGTCGTACCGCCGACTGCACCGTCTGTGGCCGCTCCGCCGGTCCCAGCACTTCCGCTTCCACTCGCGCCGCCGGTTCCCCCGAGGGGCACGTCGATGCCGGCGTCCACCCTAGTGCCGATTCCACTCGTACCGCCAGTTCCGCCCATACCGCCAGTTGTGCTCGTGCCGCCGATTTCGCTCGTGCCACCCGTTGCGCTCGCGCCGCCGTCTCCTCTCGCACCAGCGCTTCCACCAACCCCGCCGTTTCCACCAGCTCCGGCCATGGCGGCGTCCGCAGGCCTATCAGCGACAAGGTCGGAGACCCCACCATCAAGGCCCTCCGTGCCGGCGTCCGCGGCGGCTGTGCCTCCTTTCGCACCAACCTCGCCTCCCGCGACCCCTGCACTGCCCGAGCCACCGGCACCGCCTGGGCCAACGCTGGCATCTTTCACGGCGGCATCCACGGAACCTCCCGCAGCCCCTCTGCCTCCTGTGCTCACGCTTCCACCCGAGGACGTCGCACCGCCCCCGCCCACCGGCGCGGTGTCGTTCTTTGGCCAGCAATACCCTTTTCTGCACGCATAGCCGTCAGGGCATTGCTGGCTGCCTTGGGCGCATTGTTGTGTTCCCGGTGCCGGATGAGGAGAGAACCCGCAGCCACCGAGGCAAGCGGCCAGCAGCGCGGCCCCTACCAATTCAAGTTGGACTTTCACTAGAACGCACCCCGCGCTGAAACTCCGCCGCCACCCCGCAACAACAAAGGCGAAGCCTCAAGCTTGGCGTGATTGTTGGCCGCGGATGAGGGCCTGCCCAGAAGGTAGAGGACCGTGCCGACAGTCAAGGCCGCGCCTCCGACACTATAGAAAACCCATTGCATGGTCTCTGCCTGCTTGCCGCTGTTGTTGTCGGAGGGACTGAAGGTTCCAGCGCTGGCCACAGAATCCGACAGCGATCTTGCGCGAAAATAGAAATACACTCCCGTCCCAACCGATGAAACACCTAGTAATCCACACACGATCCCACTAATGCGCAAACCTCGGCCGCCCGAAGTCATGACGACAGGCGCCGGCGGCAGCATGGCGAGCTGCATCCTCGCCGGTTGGGTCGGAGCTTGCGGCAAAACTTGTGACTCGGACTTCGGGGCCGTGACGACCGGGTCAGGCGGCGGCTTCTTCCCGTCGAAAGTGAGCACCAGCGACTGAACCTGGCCCGCTGCTGCCGTGAACTCGACGGATTTGGTTTCACCTTCCCAGACAAGGGTCAGCTGATGCGCACCAGGTTGGATGAGGGCTGGTTTCTCCAAGGGGATCGTGCCCCGTCTTTCGCCATCAATCATCACCACGGCGCCATGCCGATTGCAGCCGACAGTAACCCGAGCCACCTTGGCGCCCAGTTCTGCGATCTGAGCAGCCGCATGCTCTTGGTATTCTGGGCTAGCATCTTTGGCCTCGGCGAGAAAGCGTTCGAACGCCTCCAGCGCCTCCAAATCGCGGGACAGACCGCGAAGGGCTCGGCCCAGGTTGAAGAAGAGCTTCGGGCTGGGGAACTGCTCGTGCGCCTGCTTGAACTTCTCCAGTGCCCCCTGGAAGTCACCCTTCTCGTAGAGTTGCGCACCCTCTTGCGCCAAGCCGCGAGCCACCGCTCGGCGGTCCTGGCTCTGTGCGGATGCAACTGGGGCCAGGGCACCGAACGCCAGCAACACAACGGAGAAAGATGCAAAGGGAATCAAATGGCGCATTTCAGAAATCCGTTATCATCTTTGCTTTCTTCTCCGGGGGGTGGGCGGGTTCCGCAGGTGCAGGCGGAGGTGCTGTCTTGGCCTGGACGGAGGCACTCGCTGCTGGTGACTCGGTTTCCGATCGGCGGGAGCGCAAGCCTGCCGTCGCAACATGCCGGCTGGTCGGCTTCTTCTCCGCGACGGCCTCGGACTCCGGTGCTGCGGACTTCCTCATCGTCAGAACAAGCGAGCGGTGCTCACGCATGCCGTCAACCCGGATTTCCCGGGGCTGGTAACCGGAGGCTTCGAAGAGCAGTCTGTGAATCTCAGGTCCGGCAGGCAGAACGATAGGAAGATCTCTAAGCACGCCGTCAACAGACACTTGCAGGCCCGGCGGGGCATCCTCGACCTCCACCGTTGCAGTTCTTGGCTGGGCCAGAGGGGCGGCAGGCTCAGGCTTGGCGCCTTTCTCGGAAACTGGGGCGGAAGGCGACGCAGAGGCCTTTGTGTCTGCTGGCCCTGGCGATCCATGCAACCGGGAAAGCGCGAAGCTCAGGCCAGCCAGCGCCACCGCTGCAGCGAGCCCTGCCCCGATCCACCGCCGCTTCCCCGTGGCAGTTCGGCCAATCAAGGCGTCAACCTCTGCGGTTGCAGAACGCAGGGTGGTCGGTTTCTCAGCGGCGGGCACCGGTCCAGCCATCGAAGGCTGGGTTTCCGATAGCTCCACCGCGTGGACGCAGTGATCAGAAGCGGCAGCTCGTACCAGATCGCGGTGGAAGCCCAGCACGGTTGGATAGCGTTGATCCTGTGCCTTCGACAAGGCCTTGAATACCACGGCCTCAACCGCCGGACTCACCGTTGGGATGATTTGTCGCATCGGTTCGGGTTGCTCGTGAACCACCTGGTACAGGACCGCGGGCACGGCCTCACCCTGGAAGGGTGTGCGGCCCGTGAGCAACTCGTAGGTGATTGCGGCCAGTGCGAACTCGTCTGTGCGCTCGTCGATGCTATCCAGCTTGCCCAGGGCCTGCTCCGGGGCCATGTACTGGGGCGTGCCCATGATGGTGGCTTCCTGGGTCAGCCTGGTGGTGGCCTCACGGACCTTCGAGATGCCGAAGTCCACCACCTTCACGACCTCGCGGTTCTCACCCGGTAGGTGCACCAGAAACATGTTCTGCGGCTTGAGGTCACGGTGGACAATCTTGTGACGGTGCGCGGCCGTCAGCGCGGACGCGACCTGGCCGACAATATCGAGGACGCGGCCGATGGGCATCGCACCGACACGGCAGATCTCTGCCGCCAACTCCACCCCTTCCAGGTACTCCATAACCAGGTAGGGATGCCCGTCGGGGGTTTGGTTGAAGTCGACAACCTGCACGATGTTCGGGTGCCGAAGCCCCGAGGTCACCTCTGCCTCGCGTCGGAAGCGCAGAAAGATGTCAGGACGATTTGAGATTTCAGCCAGCAGAACCTTCACCGCATAGCGGCCGGCAAGACGGCTGTGCGTGGCTTCGTACACCTCACCCATGCCCCCTGCGCCGACCAGACGGACCAGCCGATATGTGTCGGAAAGGAGCGTCCCAGGTGCTAGGCCGCCAGCCATTGCGCGGAATGGTACCACGACTTTCAAGTGGCGGAGCGTAACCGAAATAGCCGAAATAGGCCGGTATGGTGCGTGGAAGACGGAGGGATGGAGTGAAGGTCATGGCCAAGCCCGGATGGAAAGGCGACCCACGAGGATGAACCAGCGACTCTGGACCCGTAGGCGGGCTGACAAGGAGTGCTCGATGGGCAGACCCCGGCCCTGCGGCGGGAAGGGCTCGGCCTGCGCGTCCTGCTCGAACGGCTCGGCCTAGCGGGTTGGTTTGGCCCGCGTGAAGCTGCGAAAGTAGGGCGGTGGGCGAGCTTCGGCGAGGCCGAGGGGCTCGGTCCACCTGCCCTGGTGACGGAGGAAGCGCTCGATGCTTGCGGGGTCGCGGACCAGGGCGCGAAGCTTCATGCGGCCCCGATGTCCGAGCTACTCCGAACATGCGAGCGGCCAAGGCGAACAGGACGCGATCTCGCGCGCGGACGCGCGGCTCGGGCACCGAACGCCGCAGCACAACAATCTGCTGGCGAAGGACGAGATTCTCCGCGAGGAGCACGGCGCGGGAGCGCAAGCCGGAAGGCAGTGCGCCCAGGATGGTCTTGAGAATTTCGATGAGCGTGGGGGCGCGAACCGTACCACGTGGGGATCCCTGGGTTACTCCAGCAGAAAACTGGGTGTTGGTTAGACTTCGTACCTAGTTCTTTGGCGGACAGGTGAGGGCCACTTCAATTGGCCACCACGGTTGCGGATGCGATTCGGCGAAGGAAAAATGGTGCTTGAAATGCCTATGCTCTCGCGCAGCTTCCTGTCCTACTCACGGCTCGACTACTTCCGCCGCCTGCTGTGCACCCTGCTCAGCCAAGACGTGGAGAACGGACTCATTCCCCACGACATGGACTTGCTGGGCAACATGGTGCAGGACATCTGCTTCCGCAACGCCCGCGAGTACTTTGGGTTCTTTGGGTAGCGTAGGCGCCTGCGATGTATTCCATTCACAGGTCAGACGGCGTGCAGACAATCACTTCCAGTTGTCCATAGCGCCGGACATGGCGCGGATCGCCTGCTGGGGAAACCAGAAAGTTGCGACCCTTCGGGTAGGCGCTGCGAAAGACCTTCAAAGCCGCGCTGTCAAATGCACCCACGGTCCACTTGCATTCGATGGCGTCGACCTCATCGCGGCGGCGGGGCAGAACGAAGTCCACTTCGTTGCCGGACTTGTCGCGCCAGTAGCGCGCGGGCGTTTCGAGAAAATGGGCTTGCAGGTGCTCCAGCACCACGTGCTCCCAAAGCAAACCAAGGTCTTCGTGCCGTAGCGGATCCCATCCGCGCGCAAAGCTGACAAATCCGGTGTCAAAGCCATAGACCTTGGGCATCTTGACGATTTCGTTCTGACCGCCACCGTGGAAGGGCCGCACCAGCGTGGC
>PMCR01000347.1 GCA_003155465.1 Myxococcales bacterium
TTCCATGGATCAGCCGGCTCGCGCCCGCTTCCGGTGAGATCCGGTTGACGAACTCATTCATTCGTAGGTGGATACGATTGCTGGTCGCCTGGGTAGGCAGCGCGAAGTAGATGCCTCTCGCCTTCCCGGCCGTGAGCAGCTCATATGCGGCCCAGAAGGCTGCCTCGGTCTTGCCCATGCCCATCGGGGCTTCGATCACGTAGACGCCCGGACCTTGGATCAGCTCCCGGGCTCGGACTTGCATGTCATTGGGTTGTGAGAACCCGAAGAGTTCAGCGAACCCAAGACCCGGGACAATCCTGGGAGTCCCAAAGCCGATGTCTTCGATGGTTGCCAGCGCCTGGGCGATCCGTCGTGCATCGTCCATCCCACCCTCGGCCGGGAAACGCCGTTCGTCGGATCCGATCCAGTCGGAAACGGTTGTCAGACCAGCGAGCCACCAGAGGGCGGGATCGGTGTCCGTCATCCGGACGTCAGGAAGATCAGGGGCTAGAACCGACAGGATGGATTCCGCGACTTGGTCCCGCTCCTTTTCCCAATCGATCCCGCTGCGGTCCTCGCTGATTCCACCGGCTGACGATGGGCGCGAGCTGGGAGCTTGTTGGATCCGGCCATGGTGTGCACCGAGAAGGGCCGCTATACAGGCCGCGGATTTGCTGGGCATCTCTTTCGCGGCCAGGAACCTCTGCACGGCGGCATGGGTCACCTTGGCGTGATTTGGCTCGGTTCCCGTGTCCCAACAGTTGTTTCGGTCGATTTCGACCAGGCCGTTTGCAAGAAGCCAAGCCGCGCACTTCCGCTGGAAGCCGGGGGAGATTTTTCCCAAGTCGTGTAGCGCTGCCAATGCCCCTACCTGTGAATCCAGGATGTGGAAACGGGCCAGGAGTTCGGGGGCCGTTTGAGCGAGAGATTGAGCTACACGGCCAACGTTCAGCATGTGCTCGTACACGCTGACTCCGGGTGCGCCAGCAGGGGTGGTCTTCGCCCAGAAATGAATCCCTTGCGGCTTGAGCGGATCAAGCTGTGCAGGTGCCGGCTGAGCAGGGGAGGTGCAATCAGTCATCGCATCACCTTCGAGGGTCGAGTTCCGCCGCCCGCCGCCAGCACAATCCCTGCGCAGGCCGCGGCGTCCGAAAGAGGGTCATGGTGGCGTAGCGGAAGTCCCAGAAACTCGCAAACGTTGGGCAACTTGGTGGGGTAGAGGTTCCACTTCAGCCGAGCCAGCTCAACCGTGCAGACAAAGGGATGGTCAGGGATTGCGAGCCGCGAGTTTCGGCAGCAGGCCGCCAGTACGTCGCGATCGAACTTGGCGTTATGTGCGGCCAGGAATTCCGCGCCTTCGATCATAGGAGCCAGTGATTTCCAGACCTCACCGAAGGCACGCTTGGCTGCAACGTCCTGCCATGTGATGCCGTGGATGTCGGAGAATTCGAACCGCGAGGTCGGTGGGCGAATGAGGCTGACCGTCTCTTTGAAGATCTGCCTACCTTCGACGCGGACGACGCTCAGGGCACAGGCACTCGATGGGCTTCGATTGGCTGTTTCAAAGTCGATGGCCACGAAGGCGCGGGGCCGCCAGCCCGACGCAAGCCTGGGTTCTAGGGCGCTATGTTGCATCTCCACCACTGTGTGCAGGCACTGGTGTATGTCCCTTCTCCGTCCAGCCTACGCTCTCGACCCGACAAGCACGGTCAGACGACGTGACGATTTCTTTTCTGGGCGCGCTCGCGCTGGGCCGCGGCGGCGGTTGAGGGCGTCGCCGTGGTTGGCGCGCACGCGGTCGGCCAGGCGGGCGGGCGCGAGAACCTCGATTTCGCCGGCCCAGCCGGTCAGCCAGCGTTCCAGCCAAGGCGTGATGGGGGCGTGCAGGCTGACGTCGAGGCCGCCGTCGAGCCGCAGTTCGCTCACCTGAGACGGGTGGATCTTGCGCTCGGCGACCAGGCGGGCGGCGGTAGACCGGAAGCGCAGGCGAATGACTTCGGCTTTGCCGGTCCAGGGGCCGAGATCGCCTTGTAGCAGCGGGGCGAGCGAGATGTCGCTGCGGCGCTCGAAGGTGCGACCTGTCGCGCGGACGCGACCGGCGCGGTCGAGCAAGAAGGTGCGGACAGCTTTGCGCCGGTGGCACCATCCGATCAGGTAGAGCGCTCCGGCATGAATGTGCAGATGGTAGGGGTCCACGTCCCGAACCGACGAAGCGCGATCGCCGATCTTGCGGTACTCGATGGTCACGGTCTCGCGCCGTTCGATGGCGTCCACCAGGGTCCGCACGGCATCCCCGCGGCCACGGTAGTCGCGGGTAGGGCGCCTGTCGGCCACGACGAGATCGGCTGCGGCGTCGGCGCGCGTGAGAAATGGGGCGGGCAGGGCGGCGCGAATCTTCTCAAGGGCCGAGATGGCAGCCTCGTGGAAGAAGGTGCCCGCCAGCCCGGCCAAGAGGTCGCGGCCCGTGGTCAGCGCGAGCGTCTCGGCAAAGCTCAGCGTCACGGAAAGGCGACGTTTGGGGCCGTCGACCAGACGCCA
>PMCR01000585.1:0-137 GCA_003155465.1 Myxococcales bacterium
CAGATGCTCGGCAACGCCAACGACCCCGCCCACGGTCGGCAGATGCCGGGTCAGGTCGGGTCACGGGCAAGCCGCCATGTCATCGGGTCATCAAGCGTGGCATCACAGATACCGCACGCCACCGGCCTGGCCTGGGC
>PMCR01000585.1:150-8610 GCA_003155465.1 Myxococcales bacterium
TTCGTGTGCCAGAACAACCAGTGGGCCATCTCCACGCCTCTGTCGAGTCAGACCGTCGCGCGCAGCATCGCCATCAAGGGTCTTGCCTTCGGCGTGCCGTCGGTCCGGGTTGACGGCAACGACATCCTCGCGCTCTACGCCACCATCAAAGAGGCGGTGGATCGGGCGCGCGCTGGCCGCGGACCCAGCTTCATTGAGGCCGTCACCTACCGTCTGGGTGCCCACGGCCCCACCGATGATCCCAGTCGCTACCGCGATCCGGCCGAGGCGGCGACCTGGCAGGGCAAAGATCCGTTGCTCCGTTTCGGCGCCTGGCTGCACGCGAAGGAGATCCTGACGGTCGAAGCGCAGAGCACCACGCGCCAGCGCATCGACGACGAAATCCGCGCGGCCATCGCCGCCGAGGAGACCATCGGACCACCGTCGACGGCATCCCTGTTCGACGATGTCTTGGCCGAGCCGAGCTGGCTTCTCGACCAGCAGCGGGCCGAGTACCTGCGCGCGCGCAAACAGCGCAGAGGCTAGCTTTATCACCACAGAGAGCACAGCGGACGCAGAGATCGGATCACAGGAAAACGGGTTTGGACTGTGCAAAATCCAACCCTTCACTTTCCGGTCCGGCTTTGTGCTCTCCGCGGTGAAAAAGCTAACCAGTAGTACCCGGACAGTTCGCGTCCCGTGGTTTAATGGGGTGTGATTTCGATTGGCGAGCCCACGCCGACTGCGCCGCAGCCCCCCGCCCCGGGCGCACCCAGCGCGTTTCATTTTCGCAGCTTCGACGGCGTGCGCGGTCTCGCCATCCTGATGGTGATCGCGTATCACTCTGTGAGCACCACTGCCTATCCCGACGCGACCCTGGGCTGGGTGCGGCCATGGCTGATGGCGGGATGGGCGGGCGTGGACCTGTTCTTCGGTCTGAGCGGATTCCTCATCACCTCGCTGCTTCTGCGCGAGGAGGACCGCGAGTTGCTCGCCGGGCGTCCACGACGCTTCAGCCTGGGCCGATTCTACCTGCGTCGCGTGTTCCGCATCCTACCCGCGTTCTACGCGGTCTTCGCCCTGGACACATGTGTGCTCGCCCGCTATCCCTTCGTGCCTTCCGCGGGGCTGAGCGAGATCAGGCACTCGGCCTTCGGCTTGCTCCCCTATGGGACGTTCTGGGCAAACTACATCATTTCGTATGGGCCGCATTGGGCGGGGCACACTGTCTTCCTTCCGCGCGAGGCCTACTCGGTATTTTGGTCTCTCTGCGTGGAGGAGCATTTCTACCTCCTCTGGCCGATCTTCCTGTGCCTGGTCAAGCGGACCAGCGTGCGCGTGGCGGTGTCGCTCGCCGTGTGTCTCACGCTGCCGGTGCTCCGACATCTCGCCATTGCGAGCGACTGGGACCAGCCCCTGGCCGTTCACTTCGCCTCGCACTACCGACTCGACAGCATTCTCTGGGGCGGCCTGGCCGCTCTCTTGGCCGGCCGTATTGCCTGGCGTGATTCGACCCGCCGGCTGCTGTTGGGCGCTGGCATCGTTCTGGTCGCCTGGCTGGTCGTTACCAGCACCATGTCGGTGCGCCCGATCGGCCGGCCCATCGGATTCTCGGCTGGCTTCTCCCTGCTGGCCCTGACCACGGCAGTTCTTCTCCTCGAGCTGACCCGACGGCCAAACACCTGGCTCAACCGCGCCCTCGAATTCCGACCCCTGGTGGCCGTGGGTCGCGTCTCCTACGGCATGTACCTTCTGCACCTGCCGGTGATGGACCTGGGCATGATACTCCTATTCGCCGGGCCGCGGCGACCCACACTACTCAATCTCGGGGTGGCGATTGTCTATTTCTGGCTCATCACCTTTGCCGCCGCCCAACTGCTGTACCACTTGGTCGAGAAACGCTTTCTCGCGCTCAAAGACCGGTACTTTCAATGACGCCGAGCTATTGAGATGGGAACCCTGAAAGGGTTCGCTCCAGGCTCCCCACGCGGTTACGGGCGACAGTAGCGGGCGAAGCCCTCCAGCACAGGCTTCTCGGTGTATCCCAGGGCCTTGACCGCCGGCACAAAGGTCGACCGGTACTGGCTCCGGGGTCCCTCTTCCACCCGGTAGAGGTAGCAGACCGGGTTGGTACCGTGTTCGCGAATCACGCGCTCCACGTAGCTGCGCTCAAGGTGGTTGTCGCCCCCGGAAGCCCACCCGGTGCCTTTCATCGTGGCCAGCACCAGGTCGCGGTCCTTGCGCGCGTAGTACTCGAGAAACTGTCCGTAGTAGCCCGTATCGAAGAAGACCACCTTCTGCCCGGGAATCGCCGCCAGACCGGCGCGAGCGCGGCGCCATCCCTCGTCGGGCATGGGCGCTGCGACCGAAGCGCGGAATTCACCAAAGTAGGTCAGGGCGACGAGAAGGACAACCGCTGAAGCCACCTTGAAGGCGTGGCGGCTGGCGCCTTCGGTGAGGTGGTGAAAACCCAGCGCCACCAGGAAACAGAAGGCGGGATAGGCCGGCGTCATGTAGTGGTAGTAGACCCCGGTTCGGCCCAGCAGGAATCCGTAGGCGAATCCAATATGCCCAACCGCGACTAGCAGCCAAACCAGGACCGCGGGTCGTCGGGCCGCCAGTTCAACGACAACCGCCAGCGCAACCAGGCCCAGGACCACGAGAAAGAAGGGCGGGCCCAACAGCGAGAATCCCTCAAGAATACTGCGGACGTTCTGCCCGTTCAGCGCCGCCCGAAGGGCTGGGCGCAGGCCGGGGCCCGGCGCAAGCTGGTAGTGAATGGCCATCACGAAATAGGGAACGTAGAGCAGGCCTGTGGCCACCATCGTCGCGGCCACCAGGCGGTAGCGCTCCATGGTCGCGCGAAAGCCGTGGCGTCCCAGGTGCACGCCGGCGAGCGAGACCGCAAGCAGAATCTGGGACGCGAATGTCCAGACCGCGAGCGGCGTCAGGTAGAGCATGATGGTCGTCGCGACCGCGTAGGCAATCGCCCGCTTCCGGGTGGGCTCGGCGAGAAAGCGAACGAAGAAAACCAACGACAGGAATACGGCCAGCGCGGCCATGGCGTACGGCCGCACGTTGCGGGAAATCCAGTTGGTCAGACCGTTGAGGACGAAGAAGACCGCCAGAAGAACGCGGGAGAGCGGGTTGATCTCGCGCAGGCCGAAAATCGCGAAGCCGGCCACACCGAGGCAGAAGAGCCACGAGCTGGCGCGCAGGAACAGCTCGGACTCGCCGAATATCGCGTAGAAGTGCAGAAAGAAGTAGTAGAGCGGTGGTTGCGAGTGAAACTCCGTTGGCAGGGTGCAATTGCGCCAGAGGGACTGCACCGCTATGCCCCAGGTGCCCGCCTCGTCGAGGCTCAGTTCCTTCAGGGCCAACCCTTGGCCGTTCTTGAAAAGGTGGATGAGCCCCACCAGCACGAACGCGACGACCAGGCCGATCGATTGGGAGTCCAGGCGTCGCCAGAGATTTCGCAGCCAATTCATGGCGCGGAAATGTATCAGGTCCCGTCCGAACCGGCCATCCGGCAAGAGGCGACACTGGGGATCTGGGCGGCTCGCACGTCACCACGCGAGCCGCCTCGATCAGGATCGGTCTAGAAAACCACCTGCACCGGCACTGCGCGGTCCGCGGTCGTGCCGTCGCCCAGCGATCCCCACCAATTCTGGCCCCAGCACCACGCGCTGCCGTCGGACCTTGCCGCACAAACGTGTTCATAACCGGCCGCGACAGAGACAACCCCGTCCAACCCGGACACCTTGGCCGGCGTCCCGCGGCCGGTGTACGTTCCGTCACCCAGCGTTCCGTAGTAATTGGTTCCCCAGCACCAAACCGTGCCGTCGGATTCCAAAGCGCACGTGAAGTCTCCGCCAGCTGCGAGCGCGGTGACACCGGTGAGGCCGACGACGGGAACCGCTGAGGTGCATCGTGTGGTGGTCGTTCCGTCGCCTAGCTGTCCGGAACCATTGTAGCCCATACACCGCACGCTCCCATCGGCCAGGACGATTTCACACGCGTGGTACGTACCCAGGGCCAGCTTCGCGGGGAGAGTGGACGGGGAAATCAGTGGGTTCTCAGCCCAGAAGTTGTTGTTGAAGCATGGATACATATAGCCCGTGCACACCACCGTCTGCGGCGTTCCGCCTCGCGCGCACGTGAAGGCGCCGCTGCCTTGCACCTCATCGACGCTTCCGATGTCAAGCGTGGAGGGCACCAGGGGAACGAGGGATGAGGTAGTGCTCGAATTCCCGAACTGCCCATACGAGTTGTCGCCCCAGCAGGTCAGCTGACCCGCGGGAGTAACGCCACACGTGTGCCCGTACCCGGGCGAAACCTGGCGGAAAAGGTAGCCGCCAGACACGGAGACAGGCACGCTCGAGTTGATCTTTGTACCGTTGCCGAGCTGTCCGTAGACGTTCGAGCCCCAACAAGAAGCCGAGCCGTTGGTCTTGACCGCGCACGCGTGGTAGCCCTGAAAACTCGTGGCCAGTGAGGCGACCCCGGACAGGCCGGACACCGCCACCGGCACCGACCGGGCGACGGTGGTGCCGTCCCCGAGTTCGCCTCTGTCGTTGTTTCCCCACGCGCGGACCGTGCCATCGGACAGCAGGGCGTAGCTGGAGGAGACGCCGGCGCCAACCGCCTTCACGAAGGGCACGAAGTTCACCGCCGCCGTCGCACTATAGGGCTGCAAGGTCAGCGGAACCACCAGCGGCGCGCCGGCAACCACCGTGACCGTGACCTTGGGGCCGACCCAGGTGGGAGACGTCGAGGCCGTCACCGACGAGCATGCCACGTTGAAGGCGCTGGGCGTGACCGAGAGGCTACCTGCAAGCACATAGCCCAGGCTCAAGCTGGCCGAAGACGCGCCCGCAGCCACGGTGAAAGTCTGAGACTTGCTGACCGAACCAGTCAGGTCCAACTTCACGCAGAGAACGCCCGAGGGAACCGTGGTCAGCGAAACAGTCACCTCGCTCACGTCCTCGGACGAACCGAGCTGGTCTCCCGTGGCCGGCTGGCCACAGCCGGCGGCCGCAGCGGCCAGCGCCAGGCCAAGAACTAACTGAATCGAACGAGTCCCACCCATGAGTCTCTCCTTTGCGGGGACGAACCCGACCCCGCGGTTGTGTTAGCCCGACGCGCAACTACCTATCGAGCGCCCATCTCTTAGCAGCGGCAGCGCGCGCCGACAAGGGCGAAGGCTGTGGGTCGCCCAGGCCGGACATCGCTGCTATAAGAAGGCCCGACATGGAGTCTCTGCGCGTGGACGCTCTCGTCATTGGCGCCGGCCCGGGCGGCTATGTGGCCGGCATCCGGCTCGGGCAGCTAGGCAAGAAAGCCCTGGTCGTCGAACGGGACAAGGCGGGCGGGGTTTGCCTCAACGTGGGTTGCATCCCGTCCAAGGCGCTCATCAATGCGGCCAAGCTGTATGAAAAGATCCGGCACGGGTCGGACCTGGGCATCCTGGCGGACAACCCGCGCGTGGACATGGCAAAGCTGCAGACGTGGAAGGACGGTGTGGTGGGCAAGCTCTCGGCCGGGGTGCGCCAGTTGCTGAAGGCCAATGGCTGCGACTGGCGCAGCGGAACCGCGCGCCTGCTGTCACCAGGCAGGGTCGAAATCCAGGGCACCGGTCCCGATGCCGGCAAGACATACCTGGTGGAAGCCGAGCACATCGTGATCGCGACCGGCGCGCGGCCAGTGCAGATTCCGGGATTCGCCTTTGACGGCATTCGCATAGTCGATTCCACCGGTGCCCTCGCCTTCACCGAGGTTCCGCGGCGTTTGGTGGTGATCGGCGCCGGTTACATCGGCATGGAGCTCGGCACGCTGTACGCCAAGCTGGGCAGTCGGGTGACCTTCGTCGAAGCCTTACCGACCATCCTGTCCGGCAGCGAGCCTGATTGTGTCCAGGTGGTGGCGCGCAAAGCAAAGCAGCTCGACATGGAGATTATCGTGAACGCCCGAGCCCATGGCTGGAAGGAAATGAGCGACCACGCGGTGGTGACGGTCGCGACCGCGGCCGGCGAACGAGAACTCGACGCCGACAAGATTCTGATCGCCGTGGGCCGCCAGCCCAACAGCGAAGGGTTGGGGCTGGAGGCGGCCGGTGTGCGGGTGGAACGTGGCTTCATCCCGGTGGACCGCAAGCTGCGCACCAACGTGCCCGGCATCTACGCCATCGGCGACGTGGTGGGGCAGCCCCAGCTCGCCCACAAGGCCTCACGCGAAGCCGAAGTGGTGGCGGAGGTCATCGCTGGCCGTGCCGCCGAGATGGACGCGCAAGTCATCCCGTCCGTGGTGTTCACCGACCCGGAGATCGCATCTGCCGGCCTCACCACGGCCGAGGCAGACAAGCGCGGCCTGCAGGTCACCCTGGGCAAGTTCCCCCTGCTGGCGCTCGGCCGCGCCATCGCCAACCACGACACCGATGGATTCGTGAAGGTGGTGGTCGAGACGCAGAGCCGCCAGGTGCTGGGCATCCACATCGTGGCCAACGGCGCCAGCGATCTCATCGCCGAGGCCGCGCTGGCCATCGAGATGGGTGCCCTGGCGGGCGACATCGCCGGCACCATCCACGCCCATCCCACCCTGCCCGAGGCCATCATGGAAGCCGCGAAGGCTGCCTTGGGCGAGGCCATCCACATCCAGAATCGGAAGTAACCATGCGGATACTAGTAAGTGGCGGCGCCGGGTACATTGGGTCTCACACAGTCGCGTTCTTGCGCGCGCGCGGCGATTTCGTGGTGGTGCTCGACAGCCTGGAACTCGGACACCGCGAGTCCATCGCCGACACACCCATGGTGGTCGGCCGCACCCAGGACCAGGCCCTGGTCAGACAGGTGATTGGCAACCACCAAGTGGACGCGATCATCCACTTCGCCGCCTACAAGGCGGCGGGCGAGTCCATGCGCAATCCCACCAAGTACTTCGACAACAACGTACATGGCACGCTCTGTCTTCTGCAGGCTGCCCAGCAGGCCGGCGTGCGGCGATTTGTGTTTTCTTCAAGCGCGGCGGTGTATGGAACGCCCCAATCCTTGCCGGTGGCCGAAAGCGCTCCGCTGCGTCCCGAGAACCCCTACGGCGAGAGCAAGCTCATCGTCGAACAGATGCTGCGCTGGTTTGACACCTGCCACGGCATGCGTGCAGTGGCACTGCGCTATTTCAATGCCGCGGGCGCCGCGCTCGACGCCAGCAATGGCGAAGATCCACGCTTCGTGCAGAACCTCATCCCCGTGGTAATGAATGCGGCCACCGGGCGAGGGCCCAAGGTCTCGGTCTTCGGCACGGACTATCCCACGCCGGATGGCACCGCCATCCGCGACTACATACACGTGTTGGATCTGGCCGAGGCCCATGCCCGCGCTCTCGATTTTCTCGCCGCGCACGACCGGTCCGACGTTTTCAACCTGGGCACCGGCAAGGGCGCCTCGGTGTTTGAGGTCTTGCGGGAAGCCCGGCGCACAAGCGGCGTGGATATCGCCGCCCAGAACACGGCTCGCCGTCCTGGCGATCCAGTGGCCGTGTGGGCGGATAGCAGCAAGGCGCGTGCGGTTCTCGGCTGGCAGCCGCGCTACGGACTGCGGGAGATCGTCGAAACCGCCTGGGCCTGGCACAAGAGCCACCCGGACGGATTTCTCTAGAAGATGGGAACCCTGGGAGGGTTCGCTCCGCCCGCAGAGGGAGCCGGCGGGCTCACCACGCGACTAGATAGTTACTTCTTCTTGATTGAGAGCAGCTCGATGTCAAAGACCAACATCCCGGCCGGCATGCCGGGATGCGGGGGCGGATCCCCGTAGGCCAGGTTCGCCGGAATCCAGAAACGCGTCTTTTCTCCCTCGACCATCAGGGGCACGCCCTCGGTCCAGCCCTTGATGACGCCATTGAGGGGAAACTCCGCAGGCTGGCCACGCTGGACTGAGCTGTCGAACATCTTGCCGTCGGTGGTCCAGCCCGAGTAGTGGCAGGTCACGGTGTCCTCGGCCCTGGGGTGCACCTTGCCCTTGCCCTTCTGCAGAACCTTGTAGGCAAGGCCCGACTTGGTCTTCTTGGCATCCTTGGGCGCTGCCGCGACATCCGACGGAACCGCCGGCGGCTTGATGCCCGCGGTGATGCCGAGCAGCTCGACATCGAACACCAGCGTCCCCGAGGGACCGCCCGGACGCCGAGGTGTGTCGCCATAGGCCAGATTGGCCGGTATCCAGAAACGCCGTTTCTCGCCCACCACCATCAGTTGCAAGCCTTCGGTCCAGCCCTTGATGACGCCACTGAGGGGGAACTCCGCGGGCTGGCCGNNTTTTGCAAGACCTTGGAGGCCAGGCCAGTTGTCGACTTCTCTGCGCCGGCAGGGGCAGCGGCCACATCGGCCGGCGCCGGGATTTGGGCCGGCTCCACCGGGGCCGGCTTGGCAGCCGGCGGAGGAGGAGGTGCTGGTGGTGGTGTTTTCGCGGCTTCCTGCTTGCACGCGAGGGTGGA
>PMCR01000098.1 GCA_003155465.1 Myxococcales bacterium
GACGTGAGCGGGGCGGCCGTGGTCCATCACTGGTGCCATCGTTCAGGGTGTGAAGTCGGTCAACGTCCACGATGCAAATACAAGCTTGTGCAAGCCGTTCCGACGGCCGTGCCGACCCTGGCAGCGGACGCGGGCACGTTCGTGGTTACCCTCAAGGGATGGTAGGCTGTGCCTCGTGTCCGGTTCGCTGCCCATTCTCTTTCGTGACGAAGCCCTGGTCGCGGTGGACAAACCCGCCGGCCTTGCCGTACATCGGGGATGGGCGAGCGCACGCGATGTGGCCATGATGCGCGTCCGGGACCAGCTTGGGAGGCACGTCTTTCCTGTGCACCGCTTGGACCGCGCCACCAGCGGCGTCCTGCTTTTCGCCTTCTCGTCCGAGATCGCGTCCCGCCTGTGTGAATCCTTCACCGCCCAAGCAGTCGAGAAGACCTACCTGGCCCTGGTCCGCGGGGTTCCGCCCTGCTCTGGCCTTATCGATCATCCCTTGTCCCCCGGCGAAGATCCCCGTGCCACACGGGTCAGCGCCCAGACTGAGTACCTGCGCCGGGAGGTATTCGGGCGATACAGCCTGGTCGAGGCCCGTCCCCACACCGGCCGACTACACCAGGTGCGCCGCCATCTGAAGCACATCGCCTGCCCGCTCATCGGCGATGTGAACTACGGCAAGGGCACACACAATCGTCTTTTCCGCGAACGCTACGGTCTGCACCGTCTCTTTCTCCATGCCACGCGCCTTTGTTTGCCCCATCCCGTGACGGGCGGCCGGCTGGACATTGCCTCCCCGCTGCCCCGCGAATTGGCCACGGTGCTTGAGCAACTGCGTTCCTGCTGCGAGAACGGTCCAGTCTCACTCTTGCAATGGCTGGGAAGCCACAATGCGGAGTAGACTCCACAATTCCATTCTGCTGGAGGCACAGTCACATGCGACCATTCTGGACGTTTCGACTTTTCCTCGCGGCAGCCAGCGCCGCAGCCATTACCAGCAGCGGCTGCGGTAGGTCCGCGAGCGCGGTCCATCACGATGCAGCGGCGACGCCAGACGCGCCGGAGAGTATAGGCGGCATCTCGGGTGGCAGCGGCGGGTCAGGGGGAGGCCAAGGCTCGGCAGGCACGGGCGGAATGGGTGGATTCGGCGGTGCCACGAGTGCTGGCAGTGGTGGAACCGTGTCCAGCAGCGCGGGCGGATCCGGCGGAACTGCGACTGGGGCCGCAGGCGGAACTGCGTCCGGCGGTGCCGGTGGGCTTGCGTTCGGAGGTGCCGGCGGAACCGCGGTCGGAGGTTCGGGCGGGACGGCACCTGGTGGCGCAGGTGGCATGGCAACCGGCGGGGCTGGTGGCATGAAGACCGGGGGCGCGGGCGGATCGGGCGGAACTGTCACCGGCGGTGTGGGCGGCACCGGGTCTGGCGGGTCAGGGGGCACTGTCGCGGGGGGCGCAGGCGGATCTGCCACCGGCGGCTCGACCGCCACTGGCGGCATTGCAGGGTCTGACAGTGATGGAGGTGTCAGCACCGGCGGTGCTGGTGGGGCTGCAACCGGCGGCGCGGGTGGCGGCGACGCAGGGCCAGTACCTGATGATAGCTATTCTGCGTGCCGCTCCGTCGGTGGCTACGATCGCCTTATCGTTACCAAGACCATTGCCCAAGAAGCCATGTGTGTCACGCTGTCGCTCCGATTTGGTGGAGCTGCGAACACCCTGGGTCTCACCCTTCCGTCACTATGGAACGTGGAAATCGCGGACAGATGGCCAGTCTCGATTGCTCCCTGCAGCAACCGCTTTGTGTCTTTTCGATTGGCAACCCACGCCAGCAGCGGAACGGGCACGGTGATTATCAACGGAAGCTACTATTCATCGTCGTTCACCGTCGACGTGGATCTCGTGCTCAACTTCCCGCTCGGCGACGCGGGAGTCAGTGAATCCGAAATCCTGCAGGGCAAGGCCATGCCGGTATCCGGTGCCTGCAGTACGATCATCTACCCAGATGCATCGAGCGGCTCATAGGCCGTACCATCACGCGCGCAGGCCGGGCGCCTCGTGGCCGCTGCGGGCCACGTATTCNNGTGGGCTCGTCCAGCACCAGCAGGTTGGGTCGATCGTAAAGCAGCCGCGCCATCACCAGGCGCGCCTTCTCGCCACCCGAGAGCACGCGGCAGATCTTGTCGATATCGCTGCCCGAAAAGCCGAAGCAGCCGCCCAGCGACTTCAGCGTGCCCACCGTCGCCAGCGGGAACGCCTCTTCCAAAGTCTCGTACACGGTCTTGTCCCCGTCGAGCAACTCCATGGCGTGCTGGGCGAAGTAGCCCAGGCGCACGCCCGCGCCCAGGGCCACTTGGCCGTCGTCAGGCGCGATGGTGCCCGCCACCAGCTTCAACAAGGTCGACTTGCCCGCACCGTTGACCCCCATCACGCTCCAGCGCTCCTTGCGCCGGATCATGAGATCGAAGCCGTCGTAGATGATCCTGGACCCGTATTGCTTGTGCAGGCCCTCGATCTTGATCACGTCCTCGCCCGAGCGCGGCGTCTCGGGAAACGTGAAGCTGAGGGTGCGGCGACGGCGCGGCGGCTCCAACTTCTCGATCTTGTCCAGCTTCTTCACCCGCGACTGCACCTGCGCCGCGTGGCTGGCCTGGGCCTTGAAACGTTCGATGAAGCGGATCTCCTTGGCCAGCATGGCCTGCTGGCGCGCGTACGCCGCCTCGGCCTGGGTTTCGGAAAGCGCGCGCTGCTTTTCATAGAAATCGTAGTTGCCCGAGTAGGTGGTGAGCACGCCGCCGTCAATCTCGATGATCTTGCTGACTACGCGGTTCATGAACTCGCGATCGTGCGTAGTCATCAAAATCGCGCCGTCGTAGTTCTTGAGAAAACCTTCCAGCCAGATGATGGATTCGATGTCGAGGTGGTTGGAAGGCTCATCGAGCAGCATGACGTTGGGCCGCATCAGCAGGATGCGCGCCAGGGCCACCCGCATCTTCCACCCGCCCGAAAGATTCCCCACGTCGCCGTC
>PMCR01000450.1 GCA_003155465.1 Myxococcales bacterium
GTCGAGGTGCCGATGAAGGTGTGGATGCGCGGCCGTTCGGCGGGCTTGACTGCTTTGGCGCAGATGAGGATGTCCTTTTCCACGGCGCGCGCCAAGCCGCAGATGACCGGGCCCTTGACCTCGCGGGCGATGGTTTCGACCGATTCGAAGTCGCCCGGCGAGGAGATGGGGAAGCCGGCTTCGATGACATCCACCTGCAAGGTGGCTAGCTGCCGCGCGATGCGAATCTTCTGCTGAACCGAAAGGCTGGCCGGCAAGGCTTGCTCGCCGTCGCGCAGGGTGGTGTCGAAGATGACGACTCTGTCTTTCATGATGGCTTGCACTCCGCCGGGGGCTTTCAATCCGGCGAGGCCAATCATACGTCTGTCGGCCCGGCCAGGCGAGCGTCATTCAGTCGTGGCGCGCAGGATGCCCGCCACGAAGGCGGGCCGCAGATAGAAGCCACATTTTCCGATCTCGGTGGGTTCGCCGGTAGGGCCAAAGGCCCGGCGCAGGTCGGCGGCATTGCGACCCTTGGGCCGCACCTGCAAGACCTGACCCTGGTGGCCGGTGATCGCGGCGCCCCGACCGCGCCGGAAGTGCGCGCGCACGAACAGCTCGAAATCCGCGCGCAGCAAGGCTTGCTCGTCGGGAGAAGGCGTCCACAGCCTGACCGCCACCACCCGGCGATCGCCAACCGAGCCCTGAGGGTCGGGAACCTCCAGCCCAACCCACAGCACCTGGCTCAGCTTCTTGCGCAGGTAGCTGGTTTCCCAGGATTCGCCGGCGATCACGATGGGATCGATCTGGCACACTGCGGTTGACTCGCGCGGGACCAGGGCATGGTCTACCGGCACGGTCTTGAGCTCAATGCCCAGCGTCGGGAAGTCCTGACCGCGGCCGGAGCCATCGCCCGCGCCCAACTCGCGCTCGATGATTTGTCCTGACCAGCCCTTGGTCCGCACGCGGCCCGCGGGCACAGGCAAGCCCAAGCCATCAGCCAACTCGGCCAGGGTCACGCCCACCAGGGCACGTGCGTGCGCAAGCAGGCGCTCCCGCTCAGCGATCAGGACCATTTTTTTCACCAACCAACGCGCATCGCCGGGACGGCCGATCAAAGTTGGCTATTTCACCACAGAGCCCACAGAGGTTACAAAGCCTGACCGGAGAGGAAAGGGTTGGATTCTGGGCATCCGGACCCTTCTTCCCATCCGATCTCTGTGTGCTCGGTGCTCTCTGTTGTGGAGAAGCTAGCTAGAAGCGCCCGCGCGCGCTCACGCTTGCGCCACCGGGAACCCAGCCCAGGCTCACCGAGCTGTCGGCCGAGCTGTCACCGCTGGACCAGATGCGATAGAGGAGCCAGCCATCGACAGCCGCAGCCACGCCCGCGATTCCGAACATGGCGTACGACGTGTACGCGTACGTCTTGGCGCTATTCCAGGCGTCATTGGACTTGTTGTAGTCTGCTGTGCTGTTGGCGGTGCTCATTTCACTGCGCGCGAGAATGTTCATGATGATGCCTGTAGTCAGGGCCGCGACGCCCACTCCTCCGACTATCCACTCGACCAGGTGGTGGGAGCCGAGACCCTCACTGGCTGGTTGGGTCACGTGCGGCGGCGGCTCGATGGGGAACGGTTTCTCGGGCTTTTCGTTGGGTGATGCCCCAGGCACTTCGGGATTCTCTCCGCCTGGCGCAGGCTCCGTGGGCGATGGCTCCCCGCCGGCGATGGTTTCTTTGACTTCCTTGATCTTGGCTTGCAGGTCCTTGATCCTGACCTGCACCTCTTCCCTGTCCGCAGCGTCAGCCTTCAAGGTCAGATAGGCTTTGTACGACTTCAAGGCCAGCTCGAGATCGCCGGAACGCTCCGCGACCCGCCCGAGATTGTACGCCGTGAAGGCATGGGCCACCATCTTCATGGAGCAGGCATAGGCACGCACCGCCTCGACGTCGTTGCTGGCGTTCTCCGCCGCCTCGGCCCGTGCAAACCATTCCTTGGCGAGCGCTCGTCGCTCTTCGGTCCGATCCGGCGAGTTGGTCGGGCACTCGGCCGCGCGGACAGCCGAGGCGCCAAGAACCGTCAGGCCGCACACGAGGAGGGACAGCCAAGACAGGAGGGAACGAGAAACGCGCGAATGTTTCATGGCTTTGACCAAGGCTCAGAATGGATTGGAGCGACTTTCTTCGAGATCCTTCTTGATGTTTCTCTTGGAAAGGGTGCGCTTGGATGGGGCACCAGCAGCCATTATACCCGAATCTGGCGCACACCCGTATCTTGGGATTCCGGCTGGTCAGCGTCGCCGCGTGTGACCCGTGTCACGGATTGATGCCGGATTGCGGCATCGCATGTCAAGAAAAGCCGCGCCCGTCATCTGCTGGGGGCGGACTCTCGCTCCCCTGTCCACGAGCCGTAGACGTTCATGGTTCCGGTGCGGCTCTTGAATGTGCCTGACCAGAGGCCCGGTCCTACCAAGGCGGACGACGAAGCGGCCTCGCTGGTGCTGCTGCCCAGCGCGTCCGCATAGCCGTCGCCATCACGATCGACAAGCGGGGCTGAGCCGGACAAAAAGAAGTCGAGATCCTGCCCGTCCAGCGCAGCGAAGCTTGCGTCCAGCCGATGGCTGAGAGCTTCGAGGCCATCCAGGCAGGCCGCGCCTATGCAGCCAGACGCCTGCCCCACTTCGGCACACAGGAGCGAATCCAAGGCATCACAGCCCTTCAGAGTTGTCCCATTCTCGTTGCGCGTCGCCAGGTTCGCCAGGCCCTCGATGAAGGCACTCACGTCCGCCACGCCCAAACGGGGTGCGAGGCTGGATGCGGCGAAAGTGAAACGAGCAGCCGATCCCAACTGCAGCGTGAAACTGTGAGGGTTGATCACAAGTTGACCAGCCCACGACATGCCAGACACGAACGCGGCTTCCGGCGCAGGGGGCGCCAAGGCCGTCATGGCTATCAACGAATGGATGGCTGCGTTCGGGAGATCGAGGGCGGTCAAACGATGATCGATGTTGAGCGCACCTGGGGGGCCGGTTGCGGTCACGGTGAGTGTAGATTCGATCGTGAGACTGGTCAAAGCGTTGCCGAGCTCAAGGGGCAGTTTCCTTAGGCGCAAGGCATCCAGGGCGGTGGTCGGGAACATGGCGTAGACTCTTGCGTCCAGGCTGGGTCTTCCCGAGCCATCGCGCTGATTCGCACAGGCTCCAGAGCCGCCGGTTGCATCTCTGCGGGCAAGCAAGGCCGCGCCGAGCAGACCCTCGCCTCCGGGGACCGGCTGGCAGTCAAGCGGATCATCCGCGCTGGTGCCACTGAGCGCGTCGATGGTGCAGTCGAGCCACAACCGCGCCGGGTCGCAGGCCTCGTTGGACAGGTCATTCCATGTGGCCTGGGCGGACACGCTTCCTGGCAGTGGCGCCGCGAATGAAAACTGGGACTCGGCGCGGAAGCTGCCCACGGGCGAAGGGTAGATTCGCGCGAGGGGCAGCAGGACGCGCATCGGCTGCTCGGGGGAGAGACTGGCGCCGAGCAGGTCGGAACATCCTTCGGCCACCACTCCGTCTTGGGCGTCGACGGCCAAACCCAGTACCGCGTGGACGCCGCTGGTGACCACGCTGGCGAAGGTTGTCGGTGGGTCGTCGAGATGCAGGGTTCGCACCTGCCGCATGGGAGGGGCGGGATGGTCCAGCGACACGCTCGCGCACGACGTGCCGTCGTAGAAGTAGATTCTCGTCGCGGTGACGGGGTTGTCGATGGGCGGTTGGTCAGGAAACACGGGCAGGATCTCGACACTGGCGAGCGCACCGGTCGTTACAAAGACCAGAGTTTCCGCATGGGCATCCCCCCCCGCCGAGGCTTGCACCTTGAAACTCAGCGGCTTCTGTTCGCTTGCCCCCCTGCCGGCAATGACCTGCAGCGTGACCAAGCCATCGCCGTCAGTGAGGGCGGTGGGGAACGAAAGCTTCGCTTCCCCGGAACCGGGAGTGTCCGCATCGTCCAGGAGGGAGAAATGGATGACCGCGCCCGGCACTGCTTCCCGCTGTGGCCCGCGCAAGCGGAAAACCAGCTGCCGGCTCCCAAACGGAGGGATAGCCACCGTGTCCGAGCTGGCCTCCATGGAGTCCGGCCTTATGGTTGCCGCGTCCGGCAAGGGAAAGGCAGCGGGCTCTGAGCAGGCCGCGAGCACGGCGACAATCAGCGCCCAGCGCCCGCGAGCAGAAAGGCATGGGAAATTGCCCATCGGTGGCGACCCAAGAAGCAGGCTAGCACAAGTTGGCGTCGTTGATCTTACCCGCCAAGGCGAGTAGACCGGGGCGACAAGAATGGCCGAGTTCGCTCACCTCCATCTGCACACGCAGTACAGCCTGCTGGACGGGGCCATACGCCTCGACGACTTGTTCACCCGCGTGCTTTCGCTGGGGATGAAGCAGGTTGCCATGACCGACCACGGCAATCTGTTCGGAGCCCTGCAGTTCTACGAGAAGGCGAGAGAGAAAGGGGTGAAGCCGATCTTGGGCTGCGAGACCTATGTGGCCCCGGACCGGCTGGAGAAGACCGAGCGCAAGAGCCATCACCTGGTACTTCTGGCCAAGGACAACGTCGGCTGGAAGAACCTGGCGTACCTCAACTCGATGGCCTACCTGGAAGGCTTCTACTACAACCCGCGCATCGACAAGAAGCTCCTGCGTGCGCACCGCGAGGGCCTGATCGGCCTGTCTGCGTGCCTGGGCGGCGAAGTGGCGCAGACCGTCCTGCGCGCGGGGTCTGGGCCTGCCGAGCTCGTGGCGCGCGAGTACGAAGACATTCTGGGCAAGGGGAACTTCTTCTTGGAGATCCAGCCCAACGGGCTGCCCGAGCAGGAGAAAGTCAACGCCGAACTCATCGCCATGTCGGCGCGTACGGGAATTCCCTTGGTGGCCACCAACGACTGCCACTACCTGGACCGTCAGGATGCGCGCGCCCAGGAGATTCTGATGTGCGTGGAGCAGGGGCGGACCGTCAACGACGAGAAACGGCTGCACCACGACACCGACGCGTACTACCTGAAGTCGGCCGCGGAGATGGCGATGCACTTCCGGGATGTGCCGCAGGCGGTGGAGAACGCGGGACTTATTGCCGAGTCGTGCAATGTGACCTTCGACCTGGGCCAGACCCACCTGCCGCGCTTCCAGGTGCCCGAGGGCTACGATGCCGAAAGCTACCTGGCGGAACTGGCGTGCCAGGGACTGGAGGCGCGCCTGCACGCCTTTCAGGTCCGTGGCCAGCAGGTGGACCCCGACCAATACCGTGCCCGCCTGGCGCTCGAATTGGGCGTCATCCAGAAGATGGCGTTCTCCGGCTACTTTCTCATCGTTTGGGACTTCATTCGTTTCGCCAAGCAGAACGGAATCCCCGTCGGGCCGGGGCGTGGATCAGGCGCCGGCTCGCTGGTGGCGTACTCATTGTGCATCACCGACATCGATCCCATCGTCAACAAGCTGCTGTTCGAGCGCTTCCTCAACCCAGAACGCGTGTCCATGCCGGATTTCGACATCGATTTCTGCATGAACCGGCGCGACGAGGTGATCGCGTACGTCACCGCGAAATACGGCAAGAACAACGTGGGTCAGATCGTGACCATGCACCAGATGAAGGCGCGCAGCTGCATCCGCGACGTGGGCCGGGCCATGGGACTGCCGGTGGCAGAGCAGAACCGGGTGGCCACCCTGATACCCGAGCCGGTGCAGGGCAAGTCGCC
>PMCR01000453.1 GCA_003155465.1 Myxococcales bacterium
CCCACCTGTCCCGAGTGCGGCTCGATCACGGTGCCCAACGGAAGCTGCCACAAGTGTATCAACTGCGGCACCACCACCGGCTGCTCGTAACAACACTGATGCTGCGCAAGAGCCTCGTCGTGGGGCCGGTGGGATGCAATTGCACGGTCGTCGCTTGTCCGGTCACACGTGAGGCGTTGATCGTCGATCCGGGCGGCGATGCGGGGAAGATACTGGCGCTACTGCCCGAGATGGGGGCGCGGGCGATTGGGATCGTGCACACGCACGGGCACTTTGACCACATTCTCGGTACGCGCGAGGTGGCGGCGGCGACCGGCGCCCCGGTTTCCATCCACGGTGGCGACTTGGACCTGTATCGGGGGTTGGTGCGCCAGGCGCGCCACTTCGATCTGGTCGCAGAGGGGCCGCCGCCTGAGCCGGCTCAGATCCTTGCTGGCGGCGAAACTTTGAGTTTCGGTCAGCTCCAGGCCCGGGTACTGCACACGCCGGGACACACGCCTGGCTCGGCTTGCCTGTTCATCGAAGCGACCGGCGGTGCGCCGCTCCTGCTCGCCGGCGACACCCTGTTCGCGGGCGGCATCGGCCGCACGGATTTTCCCGGCGGTTCCTTCAAGCAGATCCTTCGCTCAATCCGCGACACGCTGTTTGTGCTGCCCGACGAGACTGTGGTTGTTCCTGGCCATGGCGACGAAACCACCATCGGGGAAGAGCGTGAGAATAACCCGTACGTCGGGCGTCGAACTAGTGCCGGACGAGACTCAGCACGATCTCGAAGACAATGAGCAACACGATGGCCGCTTCCAGCAGGACCAGGCGGCGGTCGCGCGCCACATCGGTGATGAGTTCCAGTGCGTCCTGCACGCTGCGCAGCTTGAGCTCAAGCGCCTGATAGCGATCGACCAGGTCGAACTCCGCGCGCAGCTCACCGTAGATGTGGTCCGCGCCGGGGTCGTCCCAGATGGCCTCAGGCCTGTCGAGCAGGTGCAGGATCGAGAGCACCTCGTTGCGCGTTCCCAGGGCTGCGCCAATGAACCTGTGCAGGTGCCGGGTCCGCAGGGGCACCGTACCCAGTTTCTCCAGCCGGTCCACCAGCTGGTCGGTGCCACTGAACATCTGGTCGACGATGCGATCGTAGTAGTCCATGGCTGCGCTTTGAGCCACGGTCAGCGCCACCACGCTGGCGCGTTCGAAGGTCAGGCGGTCGAGTGTCAACACGCCGTCGACCACGTCGGGCCGTGCGCCGGGATCCTCGCGCACCGTGAACTGCTCGTCCATCACCTGAGCGGTAGTCAGGTTGGGCCGAATGCGGTGCAGGCGGGCCAGCTCGGCCTCCCGCTCTTGCGGGCTCACGTCGAAGAAGACCAGGGCTCCGAACGGATAGAGGAAGACCGTGCCGCCGCAGGCGGACGAGAACCATAGCTCGCGCGGCGTCCGCTTGGCTTCGGGATAGTGGGCCGCTATCTCCTTGAGGGGAAAGTTTTCAACGAACGCGGTGGCGAAGAACGTGTGGAGCGAGTTGCTCATGCGTGCGAGGCCCCCCCTTTGGCGGGACGAGCAGCCTCCAATTCTAGATGATTGATGGCAGAGAAGCGCGGTGGATTTCCAGCTGACCCACCAACAGAAGAGATCTCGCGATCGAGTGCGCGGATTCGCCCGCGAGGAGCTTGCGCCTCACGCCGGTACCATCGATCGCGGGCAGCCGATTCCTTCCGAGCTGCCGGCTCGCCTGGGAGCGGTGGGGCTCATGGGCGTGACCGTGCCGCAACGCTGGGAAGGGATGGGGCTGGCCTCGGTCGCATATGTCCTGGCCATGGAGGAGATCGACGATGACATATGCGAGATCCAGCGTCTGCCCATTGCTTCTGCGCTGCTATCGGATTATGACCGCAGTCGTTGTTCTCCCAAACCCCTGTGATGCGGAGGGCTATGAGATGAAGGCGACCCACATTCTGTTCGCAATTGGAACCGGTCTCGTTCTCGGGGCTTGCGCCTCGGCCACCTCTGTCCCACGGGACACGGATAATGGCCCACTTCCTGTGATCGTGCGGGACGACACCCAGATGGTCATCGACACCGGCGGCGTCCCACCGGACAAGGAGGCGCAGATCAAGCTGCTTCTGCAGCAGCGCGACTCCTCGGCGCGCCGGTGCTACCAGGACGTGCTCAACGAGAAGCACACCCGGGAGTTCAAGGGGACGGTGAAGGTCATCATTACTATCGACACCGCTGGACACGGCAGGCCGCGCGCGGCAGGGGGGACCCTGGGGAACCAGGACGTTGAGAACTGCCTGCTTGGGGTGTTGCGGGAGTTCGAATATCCCAGGCTCGATAGGGGCGGGGATGTCCAGTACGAGTACAAGTTCGAGCCGCAGTACTGAAACACCTAACGCGTTTTCTATCGATTTCGGGAGATGTGGGGAGCTAGGCCCCCTGTCATCCCATGTAGGCATCGCGCGAGCTACACGATCAGCTGCCGGCTGCCCGCTCGCCGAGTCGTGGCAAACTGGATCGATCCAGATTCTTCGACGAGTTCTCTTGGACCGGCCCTCAAATAGCTGACTGTGGTCTTGGCCAGGCTGGCCCGTGCATCTCTGCTTGCGTGGGCTATCCTTCGGGGAGCCGTGGCAGGGGAACCTCTGGCCAAGGATTGGACGCTACAGGGACGGCTCGAAAAAACCGATGTATTGTTAGCGGAATAAATGTACAATACCTCACCAATCATGCGAGGTCAAACATACGCAGTCCTCTGTGCTCTGGTCGTCATGGCCTCAGGCTGCGCCTCAGGGCCAGGAACCAGAGAGTCGGACAAGTCTCGCGCCCAGAGAATGACTTTGGCCCACGGCGCGGTCGACGGGGACGGCTCGTCAATGGACATGCAGATGTCCATCGGCTTCCTCGACGAGCGCGTGGTCGACAGGGCCATGGCGCCCCATGTACCCGCCATGATCGATTGCTTCGAACGCGCCGGGGACGCACGCCGGTACCTATCAGGCCGGATAGTTCTCCGCTTCGTGGTCGAGGCCAGCGGATCGGTTTCGGACATTCACGTCATCAAGAACGACCTGGGCAACTACCCTGTCGAGCGCTGCCTGATCGGCGTTGGCAGGCGCATCGTGTTTCCTCCACCCGAGGGCAACCGGAGAACTGATTTCGAGTACTCGCTGCGTTTCCGGTCGACCGGCGAGATGCGCGTGCTGGATTGGAGGGGCGACGACGTTGCCATTCGCGTGGCCTCGACGAGCAGTTTCTCCAGTTGTGGAGAGTTGGGGCCGCAACGTGTGGAGGCTATCGCCTACGTCGAGCCGGCGGGCACCATCGGCTCGGTAGGCTTCGTCTCGCAGGGGCCGATCAATCCTGTCGCGGCTTCTTGTGCCGAGGAACAGATGTACAAGGTGAAGATCACCGACGGCCGGCCCAACGTGATGTTGCGCACGGTGTTTCCCCTGGTGATTGCTGCCCAGCACACCAGCAAGGCTGACTTGTCGCGCCGGCCAAGCAAGCGCGCCCGACATCACTGATCATCAACGGGGACGGCCGACCACGCCGCGAGCCAAGTTGGTGGCCACCGCCAGAAGACGCTGCAACTCCTCTGCCGTCGTGCTCGCGCGCACAAACAGGGTTCGCTCCTCACGCGACAGTTCGGCGCGATCGAACAGGGGAGCAAGTCCGGCCAGCAGCAGCACCGGGTTCAGCAGCAGGCGGCGCTTCCACGTCGGAAAATCGCGTTCCCAAATCCGTGCCTCCGATTCGTTCTCGAACTCGCCCACCAGCTCCAGATATGGTTCCGGATCGATGCCGGCCACCAGGGTCAGTGCTTGCGGCGCCGGTCCGTACGGTCCCACCGCGCGCACGTCGTCGTCGACCGAACCGCGCGTCCCTGGAATCACAGGCGACGCTCCCGGTAGGACAAAGAGATTGACGGCGGTGATCATGAAGACTGCATCATCGGGCAGAGCGCCACCCTCGGCGTCGATGTGGGCGACAAGATCGCGCCAGGGGATGCGCGCGTGACTTGGACCAGGGGACGTGGGACTGGCGATTGATGGGCCGGTGTCGATGGTCCCGGCGTCGACAGTCGCCCCGCTCGCGCCAGCAGGCTTGCGCGCGGGCCGTCCCAGCAGCCGTTCGGCGTAGGCCGGGGGCGCCATCACCGCCAAGTACGGCTGGGGCAGCACGAAGATGCGGTCATCCAGGGCAAGATCCGCGATCTTTCCGGACGCGGCCGCGCGCGGCCTCCGCACGCCCACCGGCCGGCCATCTTCAGCGCGCCATTCGATGAGTTGGCCGGTGGCAACGGCGCCGCGGTTGAGCGCCGCCTGCAGAGCAGCGTCTTTGATGTGGTGTCGAACCGCAAGGAAGGTGACTTTGTCATTCCGCGGTTCCGGGGTGGCGATGAGCAGGGCATCGAAGTCGGAATAGAGATCCAAACCGGTTCCGTCGAGCAGTCGGCGTCGATCGGGCAGCAGCACGAGAAGTGGATCGATGGCCGCAATGTAGCCCGACCCGAAGGACGACGCGCGCAAGCGATCCAGGCGAAGCAGTGCCGTCAGACGAGAGCCTTCGGGGCCGTAGTTGCGCAGGTCACCAGGCCGCCGTCGCCCGCTGTCTGCTTCGTGACCTCCATCGACCGCGGCCTGGCCGGCCTTGGCAGAGGCGTCGGTAGAATCGGCGGAGGCGTCGGCAGAACCACCATCGGGCGCAGGCGTGACCGCACCACCCGCGTGCGACACGCGCACCCGCGCGGGTCTGTGTCGACGCACCCGAGGCGCTTGGCCTTCACCACCGGTTCCCGCCTTGGTCGAGTTGTCGCCACCCAAGGGCAGCTCTTTGACATCTATGGCGATGGCCGCCAGTCGAACCTGCGGCATGAGTGCAAGTCCGTGCCAAGCCGCGAGAGCCACCGCGGTGAACACAAGAGTGGCGTGCACGGCCAGCGACAAGGCAAGAGCAAGAAGTGTCCGGCGCATGCCCCTGCCAAGACGGACCGGCGGCAACGGCGGATCATTCACGCGCTTCGCCTGGCACGGCTGCAGGCCGCGCCGCTCGAACGGCTGTCACCGCTGGCGGTGGAGCCGACCCGATGGTAAGCAACGCACCTTCGCGTGGACGAGTTTGGGTGATGCCGGTCAGCGCCGCCGCCAAGAACAGGGCAGCCAGTCGCGCCTCGGTTTCCTGATGCTTGGTCGCGTCCAGGGATGCCACCAACCCATCGGGCCGCAACGCCGGGAGCAAGCCCACCAGCAGGTCTTCGGCCGCGGCCTGCTCTTCCACATCCATTAGGTTCTCAATGAGGATGGCGCCGACGCTCCCGCGTCTAAGCGGCACGTCTTCCCCTGCTGACACGACCAACAACGGATGCGCCGATTTGCCGGCCCGCCTGACCGCACGCAGGGCCGCCGGCCCTTTGTCTTCCTCAACCAGCGCGAGCACTGGGAAGCTGCCGGCCAAGGCCTCGGCGAGCCAAAGTGCGCTCAGCACTACGATGGGCTGGTGTTCGTGCAGCAGGCGACAGACGCGGTCCAGAGTGGGCGCACTGCCCAGGGGACCGGAAAGAAGAGGGCCTCGCATTGTCAAAGACTATAGGAGGCCACACGAGGTCCCGGCAAGCCGTGGGAGTCACGCTCAGACTCCCCTGACCCTGGGCGCAGGCGGCAGAAGCGGCGAAGACTGTGCCGTCACCGATGCGATGGCAACGGATTCGCGGGCACAGGCGGTGGCGGCGGTGGCGGCGGCGGGGGTGGGGGTGGGGGTGGCGGGGGCAGCGGCGGCGGCATGGGCGCGGGAGGAGTTTCCGAAACGGAACTCGCCAGCGGCTGCCCCGCGACGGCCGTTGGCTTGGCTTTCTTCGCGCAACCGACCGCCAACGACGCCCCGAAGAGCAAGAGTAGACAGATCCCGCGGCTAGTCGACATGGCGCGAAGTCTATGGCGAAGCGCCGAAGTTCGCCAGAGACATGTGCTTGCGGGTCGACGAGCCTTCGACCGACGTGTCCTCACATGTAGCATGCTATATAAAAAGCAACTAAGCTCACATTTCATATATTGCAAAACAGTGCCGATGATGGGTACGCTTAAGCCAGGAACCAGCAGCGAGGCAATAAAAATGAGGCGTGACGGATTGGCCAGCCGCTCGGCAGCGCAGACGTGCCATCGGGCAAATTCTTTTGCACAGGTGTGGGCGTTCTGTGTTCTGGCGTGGACGGCGGGTTGCAGTGTCAACGACATAGTGAGCGGGTCAATGGACGCTCCGGCGGGGATCGGCTCGCCCGACGGCGGGCCGTCGGCTCCTGATGTCCCCATCTTGAGCCTGCCTGACCCGCACACGACGGATGGCGGAGCTATCTGTCCGACGCTCTCGTGCAACTCGGGAGCGACTGAGTACTGCGGAGATATCGGGGACGACTGCGGACAGACGTTGCGTTGTCCCGCCTGTCCTACCGGTAAGACGTGCAAGAACAGCGTTTGCATTTTGGATGGGACCAGTTGCCTTACCGGGTGTACCGTTCCCGGCGGGACCTACTGCGGAACCATCGGGGACGGGTGCGGCGGGACTCTTCCCTGTGGCACGGCCTGCCCGCAACCCGGGTGGACATGTGCGGCGGACCACATCTGCAAGGGGGATCCCAGCATCTGCGCGGCCAAGACTTGCCAGGCGAGTTCAGGAGACCACTACTGCGGAAGGATCGGTGACGGGTGCGGCGGGACGCTTGAGTGTGGCAATGATTGTCCAGCCGGATGGACCTGCGTCGACAACCTCTGCGTGGGTGTGCCGCCGGTGTGCAACGCGCTCACCTGCGCGACGGACAACGGTGACCACTACTGTAGAACCATTGGCAACGGCTGTGGCGGGACGCTCGAATGCGGAGAAGACTGTCCTGTCGGATGGACATGCGACAACCACGTGTGCAAGGCGAAGCCGCCCGTCTGCAAAGCGGCGACCTGCACGACCGCCAGCGGGGATCACTACTGCGGACCCATCGGGGACGGCTGCGGTGGCTCGCTCGACTGCGGGCAGAACTGTCCTGTCGGATGGGCCTGCGTGAATTCCGTGTGCGTGGGCGCGCCCCCGTTCTGCACGCCGGCTGCGTGCGACACCGCAGGTGGGGGCCGATACTGTGGCAAGGTCGGGGATGGATGCGGGGGCACGTTGGACTGTCCCACCGTTTGTCCGCAAGCTGGATGGCTGTGTGACAATCATCTGTGCAAGGGACCGCCCGAGGTATGCACGAAGATCACCTGCGCGATTGCCAGCGGAGACCACTACTGCGGGACAGTGGGCGACGGGTGTGGGGGGTCTCTGTCCTGCGGGGATGATTGCCCGGCGGGATGGACCTGCGGAGACGACCATATCTGCAAAGGTGAGCCGCCCGTCTGCATGTATCTGAGCTGCACCACACCGAGTGGGGATCACTATTGCGGAACGGTGGGGAACGGGTGCGGAGGCACCCTGGAATGTGGAGACGACTGTCTGGCAGGCTGGACCTGTGGAGCCGACCACATCTGCAAGGGGGGATCGGGGGTTTGCACGCCGACGGCATGCGATGCCCCGAACGGCGACCACTACTGCGGGACCATCGGGGACAAGTGCGGTGGCACGCTCGAGTGCGGCGCGACCTGTCCCAAGGCGGGCTGGGCGTGCGAGCACAACATGTGCAAGGGCGACGTGACCTGCAAGGCGCTGACCTGCGCGGCGTCGAGCGTGGACAACTACTGCGGGGCTATCGGGGACGGCTGCGGCGGGACCCTCGTGTGCGGCGCGACCTGCCCCAAGACAGGGTGGGTGTGCGACAGCGGTCTGTGCAAGGCGGGGCCCGACGCACACTGTGTACCGAGGACCTGCACCACGGCGTCCGGGGACCAGTACTGCGGTGATATCGGGGACGGGTGTGGATCCACTCTTCACTGCGTGACCAGTTGTTCGAAAGCCGGGTGGACCTGCCAGGAGGGTCTGTGCAAGGCAGGACCGACGGCCGGCTGCATGGCGCTGGCCTGTACAACCGCAAGTGGCGACCAGTACTGCGGCGATATCGGAGATGGGTGCGGATTCGCGCTCCCCTGCGGAACCGCATGCACAAAGGCCGGGTGGACCTGCCAGGACGGCCTATGCAAGGCAGGGCCGACGGCTGGCTGCGTACCGAATACGTGCACCACGGCATCCGGGGATGAGTACTGCGGTGACATCGGGGACGGGTGCGGATCAACTCTCCACTGCGGAACGACTTGCACGAAGGCCGGGTGGACCTGCCAGGACGGTCTGTGCAAAGCAGGGCCGACCGCTGGCTGTACGCCGCTGACCTGCACCACTACAAGCGGCGACCAGTACTGCGGAACTGTCGGGGATGGCTGCGGTCACTCGCTGGAATGCGGGTCCGCCTGCACGAAGGCCGGATGGACCTGCCAGGACAACCTGTGCAAGGGACAACCGCCCGCGTGCACCCCGCTCACCTGCAATCCAGCCTCTGGCGGCCAGTACTGCGGAACCATCGGGGACGGCTGCGGCCACTCGCTCGCTTGCGGCACCGACTGTTCGGCTGCCGGCAGCGGCTGGGTGTGCGGCAGCAGGAACGCGTGCGTGGGAGGGGCTGACTGCGTGAGAGCCACCTGCAACAACGCCAGGGGCGTGCAGCAGTACTGCGGCGAGATCGGTGACGCTTGCGGCGGGACGCTGAGCTGCCCGGCGACCTGCTCAAACGGCTTGCCCTGCGGCGCGACCTCGGCCCATGTCTGTGACAGTTGTGGCAACTTGTGCCAGAAGCAGGTTCGCTGCGACGGCGGGGCCACGACCAGCATCAGCGGTGCCGTATACGACCCGGCCGGTCTGAACCCGCTCTACAACGTAATCGTGTCCATACCGAATGCGGCGTTGGACCCTATCGCTACCGGTGCGAGCTGCAGCTCTTGCGACGCCGAGGTATCGGGTCAGCCCATTGCCACCGCGTTGACCGATGCCACCGGGCACTTCGTCCTCAACAATGTGCCGTGGGACACGGATTTCCCGCTGGTCATGCAACTGGGCAAGTGGCGGCGCCAAGTCACCATCTCCGCGGTCAAGGTCACCCATCAGTGCGCCGACAATCCAATCACCGAAAGCTCGCCCGCGACCATACTGCGCCTGCCAAAGAACATCCACGACGGCGACAACAACGGCGAGTACACCAGCATGCCCAGGATCGCTATCACCACGGGCCGAATCGACGCCCTCGAGTGTCTGTTGACCCGGACCGGGATCGACACCGCTGAGTTCACGAATCCCGGAGGAGCCGGGCACATCAGTCTCTACAGTCTCCTCGCTTCGAGCGACAACAACGGGGCCGTGAAGTACGCGGGCAGTGGCGGCGCTACGTTCCCAGTGGCGACAACGCTGTTCGACTCCGCGACGGCCCTACAAGCGTACGACATCATCATACTCAATTGTGCCGGTCCAGACTTCCTGCCTATCGGGAGCGACAAATATGTGACCGAGGCCCGCCGTCAGAACGTGAAGTCATACGTCAACGGTGGCGGCAAGCTCTTTCTCGAGCACTACTTTGCCAGCTTCCTGATGTCCACGAACTCTCTCCCAGCGCCTTATGGCGACCTGGCGACCTGGGATGGAACACTGGGGTCACATGTCGGGAGTACTGACCTGTCGACACACATCGATCAGTCCTTTGCCAAGGGGCAGGCGTTTGCGCAGTGGTTGAAGGCGGTCGAACCCTCGGGGACCCTGGGGCGGCTGCAACTCAGCGACTCAAGCAACGGTTCACTGCAACCCAAGTACACCGCCAAGACCACCAGCACGCCGGCCACGCGCTGGATCTTCAATCCGGTCTCCGGCACGAACAACACGTCGAGCCACGTTCACTACTTCGACCTACTGACCCCGACTGACGAAACCAGCAAGTGCGGACGCATCGTCTACACCGGGATCCACGTTTCCTCGGCCAGCTCCGGCTCAGATCAGGATACCGTGCGTGTGCTTGGCGGTACGCCCGTGTTCCCGACGGAATGCAAGGTCCGCCCGCTCAACAGCCAGGAGAAGGCGATGGAGTTCATGTTCTTCGACCTCTCGGGCTGCGT
>PMCR01000294.1 GCA_003155465.1 Myxococcales bacterium
GACGTGTATCTGGTGCGCGGGGCGCCCGAGTCGGTCAACTCCAACACATCTGGCGATCGCTTCGGCGAATACCTGGTCACGCGGGGCTTTCTGCGCTTGTCCGATCTCGAGCGCGCGCTGGCCGAGATGCCTCGCTTCTCGGGCAAGCTGGGCGAGGCCCTAGTGGGGCTCGGCTTCATGCGGCCGCTTGATGTGTTCCGGCTCTTGTCGCAACAGGTACGCGAGCGCGTGATGGAGCTCTTCACCTGGATTGAGGGCGAATTCAGCTTCTTCCGTGGCCTGCAGAACCCTGTGGCCGCGTTCCCGCTCGGACTCAACAGCTTCGAGATTCTGGGCGCCGGCGTGCTGGCGCTGAGCTACGATTTCTTGGTTGGCAGGTTTGCGCCCCTGGCGGGCTTCCGGCCGCGCGCCATGCCCAATCCCCGGATCAACCCCGAGGCCTTTCGCCTAGGACCCACCCCGCGCGAGGTTTGGGGTCTGCTCGACGGCAGCCGCACCCTTGCGGAATGGACCGAGAGATTCGGCTCGCCAGACGAGCTGCTCACGTTCTATCGAACGCTGCACCTGCTGGTGGAGACAAGCCTGGCGCAGTTCGAGTAGGGACGTAGTGCAATGCCCAATGGTCTTTGGATGTTGCGGACGGCGGAGAGGTGAGGAGCTGGCGAGGATAAATGGAACGTCAGGTTTACCGAGACGTGATTCTCAACCGGCTGAAGCGGCTGGACATCGAGTGGTTTCTCCACAAAGCCTATGTCTATGTCTTTCTGATGATCGAGAAGCATCTCGGGACAGGCTTTGCTCCGGCCCCTCTGGCCTGTGGGCTGGTGGTCACGGAAAACTGCAACATGCGCTGCCCCATGTGCGTGCTCCCGCAGCGTTATCTGAACAACCCCAATAATTGCGACACTCAGACCTGGAAGCGCGTGATCGACGAGCTGCATGAGCTGGGCATGGGCGGAATCGCCATCAGCGGCGGCGAACCGACCTTGCGGCAGGATATTTCTGACCTGCTGGACCACGCCAGAGGCAACAACACCGTGGTCACCTTGAACAGCAATATGACAGCCCTGGGCGCGGGCAGGATTGAGAAGCTCATGCGGGCCGCTCCCGACAACATCAGCGTCTCCATAGACAGCGGGAATGAGGAGATCAATGACTGCCTGAGGGGAGGCAAGGACGTGCTGCGCAGGGTGATGGAGGGGATACGGGCTCTTGACCAGGCGAGAAAAGCCCATGGGGTCAAGACGACCATCAGTGTAGTGGCCACCCTCAGCGACCTGAATCTTGAAGACCTGGATGTCCTCTTTGCCAAAGCCAAGGAAAGCGGAGCCGACCGGATCTCCTTCCTCCCCTTGCACGACATAAAGGACGGCAGGACCTACGTTGTAACGCAGCCCAAGGCCCGGCCGGATTTGTACGATGTTCTGGCAGAACTGTCAGCCAAGCACAATCTGCCCCTGGAGAACAGCCGACGGTATCTCAAGGGCTTCTACAACGTCATGTCCGGGGGCTTGCCGAAAGAGCGGTGCAATGTCGGCTATACCCACCTGATCATCGGGGCGGATCTTACAATCTACCGCTGCACCCCTTTCATGAACATGGGAATGCCTATCCTAAGATGGGATCCTACCCAAACACGCCTGAAAGACCTGTGGAACAGCCCCGTGTGGCGCAAGGACAGGCTGGCGGCATTGGAGTGCAAACAGTGTTATTGGAATTGCCACGCGGAGATCAACGGCCTGATACCGATGTAGGGTCGGCGGACGATAGCCGCCGGGGGAAACCGCCGCGGCGCCCGGCGGACCCTGTCCAAGAACATCGTGACAGGTATCTGGCCGAAAGAAGCTGAGCAGATCACAAGGCCGGGCGCGCCCACTCGGGCAAGGGCGCTTCGATGCGCAGGAATTGGCCGGTGGTTGGGTGCTTGAACACGATCGCGGCAGCGTGCAGGTGCAAAGCGGCTGGAGGATCGAGGTCCAGGCTGGCTTCGCCGTAAGTGGTATCGCCCACCACCGGCACGCCGAGATAGGCCAGGTGTGCGCGCACCTGGTGGGTTCGCCCCTTGCAGAGACGCGACAGAATGAGACACGTCGTGGGTCTTTGTTCCACAAGAGCAAATTCGGTTAGCGCGGGCAACGGCTGTCGGCCGCCTCCCAGTTTCACCCGCGATCCGCGCCGGCCCACGCGGCCTATGGGCACCGCCACAACCAGGGTGCCCGGCCGCGCGCCCGGGCTGACGAAGTCCTTCTGACCGGCGCCAAGATCGGGGAAGCGCCCCACGACCTCGGCGTAGTAGGTCTTCTCGCAGTCCGGCGCCGCCAGCGCGTGGCGTAGGCCTGGCCAGACAGCCCGACGGCGCGCGGCCACCAGCACACCGGTCGTGCCGCGATCCAACCGCTGCACGAGTCCCCCTTCCCTGGGATCGGGCGAGGCCGTCGCACACTCGGGAAAGCGAGCCACAAGGGCGCCGGCCGCAGTCGGCCCTTGGCCCGCCCGCAGCGGGTGGGAAGGCAACCCGGCGGGCTTGTCCACCACCACGAGGTCGTCGTCGGCGTACAAGACAGGGAGCGGAACCTCGGCCGCGGGCGTGGGCACCACCTGGTCTTGCAGGGGGGCTGTGATCTCGACCACCTGGCCCTCACCAAGGTGCAGCCCCTTTCTGCCAGGCCGCCCGGCGACCAACACGATTCTCTCGGCAATCGCCCGCCGGGCAGCGGTGGCGCTGGGCACCACCTGCTGCCGCATCAGGAAGGCATCCAGGCGCAGTCCCGCCTCCGCCGTGCCAACAACAAAGCGCATCGCTGCCAAGGCTACCGCTTGCCCGCCGCAGGCTTGCTGGGCGCCGGGGCCGGGCGCGCCATGGGGCCGGGTTTGACCGCGGTCTTCGTCCCCGTCCTCACGTCGGTCTTGCCGCCTGGCCTCGCTACGGCCGCGGCCGGCGCCGGCCGTGTACCGCTGGCCACCACCTTGACCGGACCATGAACTGTCGTCGTGGGCTTGGGTGTCGCGCGCGTCGAGGTGTTTTTTGCCAGGATAGGCTTGCTGATCGGCGCCGGGCGTTTGGCGAGAACACTGTTGGCCGCCGTGATCTCGCGCGGCAGTTCCCGCGTCGGGGAATACACGACGATCTTCTGCCCCTCGCCCAACTCGGTGGTGGCCGAGAGCCGGTTGACGCGCGCTAGATCGCCTGGTGCAAGCCCATAGCGCTTTGCGATCTTGGCCAGCGTGTCGCCCGCGCGCGCCGTGTATTGCAGTCGCGTCTTGCCCCGGCGGGCTGTCTCGAGGTCGAGGAATTCTTGCGAGCCCAGGGTGACCACGCGAACCTTGTCTGGGTTGAGCAAGGCCACATTCGCCCGGTCGAAGCCATCCCGCACGAAGACCTGCAACACCAGCTTGGGCTGCAGCTTGGCCTCTGGGTCGAGGTTGTTCCACGCGACCAGGTCGTCGACCCGCACGTTGAAGACATCGGCGATTTCGTCCAGCGTGTCACCGTCCCGCGTGCGATAGAAGACACGCTCGCTGCCCGCGCTGCCAGACGCGCGATCGGGAACCGCGACCAGGATGGTCTCGTCGCTGTCATCGCCTCCGCTCGACGCAGGGGCCGGAGCCCCGGAGCGGGCCGGAACCAGGATGGTGGTGCCCCCGCGCAGATCGGCGCTGTCGCCCACGCCGTTGAGGCGCTTGAGTTCGCGCGGCGAAACACCGCGCGCCTTGGCCACACTCTCCAGCGTATCGCCGAAACGCAGGACCAGGGTCTCGACCCGTTCGCCGGATCTGCGAAGCTGCGCCACCGCCTGGGCATACAGCCCCGACGAGCCGAGCGGGATGCGAACCGTGAAGGGGCCGCGATCGGGCGGCACGCGGTCGCGCAAGAGATCTGGGTTGAACGCCGCGATCACTTCGGAGCTGGTACCCGCGGCCCGTGCCAAAGCGGCGAATGAGGTGCCCGCCGGTACTTGGATGGTGTCGTACGCCCAGGGCGGATCGGCCGCCACATTGCCAAAACCAAACGCCGCCCGGTTGTGACCCACGATAGCCGCGGCTAGGATCTTCGGCACGTAGAGGGTCGTCTCCCACGGCAATCCCGATTCGTGGCGACAGAGCTCCCAGTAGTCGTTGGTGTTGTAGCGGGCGATGGACCGCAGGATGGCACCGTACCCCGAGTTGTAGGCGGCGAAGGCCAAGTGCCACGAGCCGAAACGAACGTAGAGGTCCTTGAGATAGCGCGCGGCCGCCTCGGCGGCTCGCTCGGGATCGCGGCGGCCATCGACCCAGTGGCTAACCTCGAGCCCGTAGGCCCGCGCCACCTGGGGCATGAACTGCCACACCCCGCCCGCGCTCTTGTTGGAGGTGGCGCCCGGCTCGAAGCCACTCTCGACCATGGCGAGGTAGATGAGATCCCTGGGCAGCTCGTTGCGCGCCAGCACGGTCTCGAATGCCGCACGAAAGCGCTCCATCTTGCGCAGCCACGAGGCCATGATGGCGTGGCCTTTGGGATCGCCTTTGAAGAAGTCCAGGTAGCGGATCACCTGGGGCGCCCAGCGCACCGGGAGTTCAGGCAGCGTCAGAGACTGGGCCCACGCGGGCCTTGACAAGGCAGCCGCCTTGTCGCCTCGGGCTGGGACCTCGGGGCTGCGCAACTGTCGGGGAATGTCGCCCGTCCCGCCCCAGCGGCCGGTGAGCCCAGGCGGCAGAGGCAGGGCGGCGTCGTCAGGCTCCGCGTCTTGCAGCTCGGGCGGGCCAGAACGCGGAAAAGCTTGCTCCTCGAAGCGGTGTACCTCGCGCAGCTCGGGGCTTTCGTTGGCACCTGGCTCGTCGAGCGGCGCGCCGCGCACGGCCTTGCGTTCGGCCGGGTTCTCTTGGACAGGCTCCGCGGCAGCGCCCGCAGGCTTGCCGACGCTGACCCCTGGGCTGGAGCCGCGGCCCGGGGCAGCCTGCGCGGAAGTCGCGAACGCGGCCATGCCGATCGGAATCAGGAATGGGGCAGCGCGCGCGGTCAGCCGCATAAGGCCGGATCGTACAGGATCACCCTCAGGGGACCAAGAAATGCCCCATTCGCTCAAGCACCGAACGGATTGCCTCCCTGGCTCTGCAGTGGTATAGACGGGCCTGGTAAACACATGTTTGGCATCGGAGCTGGCGAATGGATCCTTATTCTCGTCGTCGTCGTGGTGGTGTTTGGCTCAACCAAACTCCCTCAACTCGGTGACGGGCTGGGCCGCGCCATCAAGAACTTCAAGCGGGCTGTCACGAGTGCGAACGAGATCGAGGTCGCCGTGAAAAAGCCTGAGATTCCCGGCGAGCCGCCCAAATCCGGTTCGGCCCAGCCCAGCGAGCAAGCGCCCAAGTCGTAGCGTGCTGGAGCAGCGGGGAGCGGTGTGGGAGGCGGTTCGATTCGCGAAGAAATTCCGCTTTGATAACGCGGGATTATGACTTAGTTCTTGACGCGGCATCCGGGCAGGGCAAATTAGCAGCATGACTGTACGCACGATCAAACGGTATTCGAACAGGAAGCTGTACGACACCCATGATAGCCACTATGTCACTTTGCAACAGATTGCCGTTCTGATTCGCAA
This sequence comes from Myxococcales bacterium, assembly GCA_003155465.1. The sequence continues at coordinate 5,577 of PMCR01000294.1, forward strand.
CGGTGATGAGATCCGGGTCATCGACAAGACGACCCAGCAGGATCTGACGGCGGCCACAATGGCGCAGATCATCTTCGANNGAAGAGAAGCGGGGACCCCGCCTCCCGGTTGAAGGACTGCGCAAGATCATCCGCAGTGGCCTGACGGCTCACTAGCACTGCTACATTTCCGGCAGCAGGCTAGAACATTCGCCTGTACCGGGCGGGCGGATGGCGACAGGCGACGCGGGGAAGGTACCCGCGACCGTCAAAAATGGAGGCCTGTGCTGAGAGACAGGGCGTTCTGTGTGGCGCTCTGATCGCCAGCTGTCCCGTCTCGGCTTTCGCCGGCGAAGTAGAGTTCATACTGCGCCGAGAAGAATATGACTGCGAACCTGAGCTTGAATCCGGCAAACATTCGATAGCGCGTGATCGCGTTCTGTGCCGGAAAGCTGAAATTGGCGTCGAAGTCGTCTCTTGTGCCGGCCTGAGACGAGGCGCAGTA
>PMCR01000395.1 GCA_003155465.1 Myxococcales bacterium
CGGCGGCAACCCCGCGACCGGCGGCAGCCCCACGACCGGCGGCAACCCCGCGACCGGCGGCAACCCTGCGACCGGGGGTATGACCCCGACCGGGGGTTCGACCCCGACCGGCGGTACGACCCCGACCGGCGGTACGACCCCGACCGGCGGTTCGACCCCGACTGGCGGTTCGACCCCGACCGGGGGTACGACCCCGACCGGGGGTACGATTCCGACCGGCGGTACGACCCCGACCGGCGGTACGACCCCGACCGGCGGTTCGACCCGGATCGGCGGTTCGACCTCGACCGGCGGCGCGACCTCGACCGGCGGCGCTGGCGGTTCGCCATCCACTGGCCCATGCAGCGTCGTTCCCGTCAGTCCCAATCCCACACCTCAGGCCAAGAACCTCCTCTGCTACCTGTATAGCCTGAACGGAAACCACGTCTTGTCAGGACAGCAGGAAACCAGCTGGGCCACCAATCCCAGCGACGACATCACGTGGTACACCAGCAACGGGATGAAAGAGCCCGCGATTCTTGGCGGTGACTTCATGTATCCCGCCGGTGGCGGCGCCACCTCCACTATTTCCGGGATCACGCGCGCCATCGCCTACTGGAACGCGGGTGGCATTTCCATGTTCCGCTACCACATGGGCATGCCGGTGGCCGGCACAACCTGGAAGAACGACTGCTACAAAGGTACCAACTGCGCCATGTCTACTCCCGCCAGTGGCCTCATCACCGCTGCGGCAACGACGGGAACCCCAGAGAACACAGCGTTCCTCTCCCGGCTCGACTACATCGCTTATCAGATCGGGGTCATGAAGGCCGCCAACGCGCCAATCATCCTGGCGCTGCTCCACGAAGCACAACCCAACGGCTGGTTCTGGTGGAGCAAGGGGGCCGGAGCCGACTACGTGGCATTGTGGAAGTACTCGTTCAACTATCTGACCGCCACCAAGGGGCTCAACAACATCATCTGGCTCATGCCATTCAGCAGCCAAAATGGTGTCAGTGAATCTGCCGCACCCTTCTACCCGGGCAAGGACACCGTCGATATTTCGGGTCCGGACTACACAGGCACTGCTGCGAACTACACCAAGTTCCGCGGCATTCTTGGGGCCACAATGCCCCTTACTCTTCACGAGTCCGGCGCCGTGGATCCCAGCAGCTGGTTTCCTACCGCGTCACCATGGGTGCTTTTCAATGTCTGGGCGGGCTACCAGACATCGCAGGCGACCGCCTTGAAGAGCGCCTATGCCAGCACCTACACCATCACGCGCGACAAGGTGTCCAATCTCAAGTAGACAGAGACCATGCACGGGCCGGATCAGGCCTCAGCGAGATGGACTTCGCCATTGAGTCTCTGTAAAAGGTCATTATGCAGCCGATGGGGGTCTTCGCTGTGCGACGGCTCCGCGCACTTGGCTACGGCGACGCGCGGCTCGCTCCAGTCTGGGTGCTGATTTTGGCCACCGCCTGCGGACCCCACGGTGAGATCGAGCTGTCTCGCGCTGATGCCGCAGAAAAGGTGGGCGACAGCGGCGGCACCGCGCGGGGCAACGACGCCGGAAGGCCCGTGATCGTCATGCCTCCCGACGGAAGTGCATTCGATGGCCGATCCGCGATCGATTTGGTCAGGGCCGACTTCGCGGCCGTGGGTTGCGGCAACGGCAAAATCGATCCGGGTCTGGACGAGGCCTGCGACGACGGCAACAGCCGCTCGGGGGACGGTTGTTCTGCGGATTGCAAGACAATAGAGAAGGACTATGCCTGCCCCGAGCCGGGCGCGCCGTGTGAATACCTGGTGGCGTGTGGGGACGGCAGACTGGGTGGCAAGGAAACCTGCGACGACGGCAACACCACCAGCGGCGACGGCTGCTCGCCTGTCTGCCAGGTGGAGACAGGCTGGGATTGCCTACAAGCGGGTGTCCCGTGCACGCCCCATTGCGGCGATGCCATCCTGACCGGAGACGAGCGATGCGATCCGCCCAATGTGGGCAAAGGCTGCTCAGCGGTGTGCAAACTGGAAGCGGGCTATGTATGCGATCCTCCGTCGCCTATGCGATCGGCTTCGCAGGCGTCCGTGTGTCACAAGACCGTGTGTGGCGACGGCAAGAAAGAAGGCGCCGAGGCCTGCGACGACGGCAATCCGGTCGATGGTGACGGCTGCTCCGCCACCTGTGCTCTGGAACCGGACTGCAGTACTGGGACTTGCGCCTCGAAATGTGGCGACGCCATCAAGCTCGGCAGCGAGCAATGCGACGACGGCAACGCCGAAGACGGTGACGGCTGCTCGCAGACATGCCAGACCGAACCCGGCTTCAGCTGCGTTGACACGTCATCGAGTCCGCCCGCGCAACTGAACCTACTGACCACCTATCGCGATTTCATCAGCTTTCCCTTGGCTGGTGCCACACGCCATCCTGACTTTCAGGCCTTTGGCCAGGCGTCCACCGACTACACGCCCAGTTTGGTCAAGAACGCATTGGGTCCGACGGGCAAGCCGGTCATGGACGGCCGCTGCGTCCAGCCTGGGGTTACCATCCTGTGTCCTATGGGACAGGAGCTGACTACCTCGGCCAATTTCGACCAGTGGTACCGCGACACCCCTGGTGTGAACATCACGATTCCCGGCGCGCTGTTGCTGCCTCGCCTGGCCGGCGGCGCCTATGTCTTCGACTCCGCCAATAAGGGTTTCTTCCCAGTCGACAACAAGGGATTCACCGCCCCGCCCGCCAAAGAAGCCACGGCGCAGGCTGACGCTACGGTGAACGATGGAGGCATGCACAACTTTGGCTTCACCACCGAGGTGCGCTACTACTTCCAGTACCGAGGCGGCGAGAGCCTGACCTTCAGCGGCGACGATGATGTGTGGATCTTCATCAACCGCAAACTCGCCCTGGACGTCGGCGGGCTGCATCCCCGGGTTGAGCGCACTTTGACGGTAGACCAAGGCGCCAGCGCGTTGGGCCTAGTGATCGGCGGTCTGTACGAGATCGCGCTGTTCCATGCCGAACGCTACACCACCGCTTCCAACTTCAAACTAACCCTGACTGGTTTCGCGCCCATTTCAAGCGTGTGCCATCCCACCTGTGGTGATGGTGTCCAGGTTCCACCGGAACTATGCGATCTGGGCGCGGACAAGAACACCGGCGCCTACAACGGCTGCAACGCCCACTGCCTCCTCGGTCCACGCTGCGGCGACGGCATCTTGCAGACCGCCGAGGGTGAACAGTGTGACGACGGCAATACGGTGGGCGGCGACAACTGTTCGCACGATTGCCAATTCGAAATCGTGCCCTAGTCGCCGAATATGCCACGGGCACCACTCCCGGGGCGCCTGGCCCACATGGGTGAGCGACCCTGCAGTCCAGCGCAGATCGGCCAGCGTGCGCGTGAGCGGTAGCGTGAGCGACCAGCGGCAAGCGGCCTGCGTGGGCGGCTCGCGTGAGCGCGACGGGCGAGCGCGAAGCGCGAGGGGTGGGTAGGGTGGGTTGTCCGTCCCGAAGCCCTTTAGGGTGCGCGGCCCGCGACACCCGGAGCGCTCACGCCCTCGC
>PMCR01000316.1 GCA_003155465.1 Myxococcales bacterium
CCTGATAGCTGGCTGGGAGGACCCCACCGTGGCTGATGGCATGAGGATTTCGCGCGAAGCGCTTCAGGCAGCACTGTCCAAGCGGGGCGCGGTTTGGGCGCCCAACGACGCTGGCCACTGGACGGCGGTCGAGAGCCTGCCCGAACTTGGCCCGATCAGACCGCGGCGGCCGGTCAAGGATTTGTTCACGCCACCCCGGCGCGAGATCGCGCGCTGGAAGGCCGGCGCAGGCCCGGCCGAGATCGAGCCGGCCCAGCCCGACCAGACACCGGGCAGCGTGTTTGGGGTTCGGCCTTGCGACGCGCGCGCGTTGCTTCTGCTGGACCGGGCGCTTGGGCAGGCGCCGCATGTGGATCCGCACTACAAAGCTAGGCGCGAAAGCCTTCTCTTGATCGGCGTCGCCTGCCAACCAGGGCCCACCTGCTATTGCGGCGTGTTCGGCCTTGGTCCCGACGACAAGGATGCGGTCGATGTCATGCTGACGCCGGAAGCGGATGGCTTCGTGGCCCAGGCGGGCAGCCCGCGTGGCGAGGCATTCCTGGCCACCGTGCCCGCGGGAGCGGCGGTGCCCATGGCGGCACCGCGGCCGGGACCGCGACCAGAGTGGTGGACGGGACTGCCCGACCCCAAAGTGCTGTATGCCAATTTCGACCACCCCATCTGGCGCGAGCTTGGCACCTCCTGCATGAACTGCGGCGTGTGTACTTTGTATTGCCCGACTTGCCAGTGTTTCACCGTCGACGACGAGTCATTCAAAGGTGAGATCCAGCGGCTGCGCATCGTGGACAACTGCCAGCGCTCGGATTTCACCCGCATGGCAGGGGGACACAACCCGCGCCAGGTCGCGGCCAGTCGTCTGCGCCAGCGCGTGCTGCACAAGTTCTCCTATATTCCCACGCAGAACCCGGGCCTGGTCGGCTGCACCGGCTGCGGCCGTTGCGTGGACCTGTGCCCGCTCGACCGGAACCTGTTCGCCGACGTGTTCGAGATCATGAAGCGCATCAACCAGGAGGCCGAACGTGTTGCGTGATCCCTTGCTGCCGCTGCCCGCGCGAATCAGCGAGCGCATCGACGAAACCGCGGACACGGTCACCTTCCACTTCGAATTGCTCGACGAGGCCGAGCGCAAGGCCTTTCGCTATCTGCCCGGCCAGTTTGCCGAGATATCGGCCTTTGGCGAGGGCGAATCCACCTTTGTCATCGCGGGCGATCCCGCCAAACCCGAGCGACTGACCGTCACCACCAAGCGGGTGGGCGCCCACACCGAGGCCCTGCACCACCTGTACGCGGGTGCCATCATCGGTTTCCGCGGTCCCTACGGCAAGGCCTTCCCGGTCGCTGACTGGAAGGGCAAGGACATCGTCATCGCGGGCGGCGGCATCGGCCTGGCGCCGCTCAAGCCCATCATTTGCCATGTGCTCAATCAACGTGCCGACTACGGCAGGCTGACCATCGTGTACGGCGCCCGCAGCCCGGGCGATCTGATGTACGCGGCGGATCGCGAGATCTGGGCCAAGGCGTTCAACACTGAGCTGGTGGTCACGGTGGACAAGGGCGACGCCAACTGGAAGGGGCGCGAGGGTTTCGTGCCCGCCGTGCTGCGCGCGACCGCGCCCAAAGCCGAGAACGCGGTGGCCATCACCTGCGGCCCGCCCATCATGATCAAGCTGACCCTTCCGGTGTTCAAGGATCTGGGCTTCCCCCCCGAGCGCATCTTCACCACCCTGGAAATGAAGATGAAGTGCGGCCTGGGCCAGTGCGGCCGCTGCAACATCGGGCCCTTCTACGTGTGCAAGGACGGCCCGGTCTTCTCGGTGGCGCAGCTGCAGCAGCTTCCGCAGGAATTCTAGTTTTCCGGCAGCAGGGACGTGCTTGACTAGCGACTCACAAGTGAGATGCTCTCGACTCAATGCTGAGTCGTCTCCTGGCTGGCCGACCCGCCGTGTTTCCGGGTGAGCCCGCCGAAAGAAAGACCATGACCTCGGATGTGCACGGCAAGTTTCGGTTACTTGCTGGGCTCTTCCTTGCCTCTGCCATGGTCTGGGGATGCTCTGACGATGGGGGACCGGCCGCAGGCCGCGACGCCGGGACGCCGGCGACGGACGCTCGCGCTGTCGGCGCAGACACGCGCGTCTCGCTGGACACGTCTGACCCACAGGATGGTTGGGGTGGTGATCTGGGTGAGGGCGGCGAGGACGCGGACCCCTTGGGCGCGCCGGACGGCGGTGATGCTGGTGGCGGCGTCGACGCGGCGGAGTTCTGGACAATTGCTGTCCTGCCCGACACACAGAGTTCCTACTACTACCCGCCTTCGTTCTTCGACGCCCAGACTCGATGGATCGCCGAGAATCGCGAGAGCGAGGGCATCGCTTTCGTACTCCACGAGGGCGATATTGTCGACACGCCTGGCAGCACGGACCAGTGGACCGCAGCGCGGGCAAGCATGGACTTTCTCGACGGAAAGGTGCCCTACGTGTTGGCGGTGGGGAACCACGACCTTGGATCAACGACGTTTCCGGGCTCCAAGAAAATCGATCCGCGCTCCACCCTGGTCAATCAGTACTTCTCCTTCGACGATTTCTCCCGGGCATCGACCTTCGGTGGCGCGTTCGAAAGCGGTCATCTCGAGAACGCGTACTACCTGTTGCCGGGGGGCGGCCGCACCTGGGTTGTGATTGCGCTGGAGTTCTCGCCGCGGCCCGAAGTGATTGCCTGGGCCGACCAAGTCTTGACCGCGCAGGCGAGACTCCCTGCCATCCTGCTGACCCACGCCTATCTCTATTCGGATGGACAGCGATACGACCACGTGGGACGGGTGTGCGTCTTCACTGGGCCGACCTGCACGATCTTGGATCCCACGCGCTCGGATACCCAGTGCTGGAATCCGACGTGCTACCTTGATGACGGCTCCGACGGCGAGATGCTCTGGAACTCCCTGGTGAAGTTGCACAGCAACGTTCTCTTCGTGTTCTCCGGACATGTGGCCAATCCGGCCCCCTTCGACGCCGCCCGGCTGTCGAGCACGCGCCCGGATGGAACCGTTTGTCACCAGCTCATGGCCGACTTTCAGGCCGATGGGGCGACCGGTGGCGACGGCTACCTCCGCCTCCTGCGCATTTGGCGCGATGGACGCGTGCAGGTGAGGACGTTTTCGCCGTATGTGGATCCCGCCTTGGCGTTCTGGACCGAGGATCGCAACCAGTTCGATCTGCGGATCCAGATTCCGGGTGGATAGCGACGCCTACGCGCCTGCTCGCCTGAGCCCCACAACGTCACCGAGGCAGAAAAGGAACTCAAATGGCCGGACCAACACTTCCCTCAGCGTCACCACAGGTTGCTGTCCAGAACGGCAAGCCCCGGAGCTATCTCGGCGCGCTCGCGGTTCTTTCCACGCTGTTCTTCATGTGGGGGTTCATCACCTGCCTGAATGACATCNNATCCAGTTCGCCTTCTTCACCGCCTACTTCGTCGTGTCCCTGCCCTCGTCCCAGATTGTCCGCAGGGTCGGCTACAAGAACGGCATCATCATCGGCCTTGTGGTCGTGGGGCTCGGCTGCCTCGCGTTCTACCCGGCCGCTGCCATTCGCTCCTACGCCATCTTCTTACTGGCCCTGTTCATCCTGGCGTCCGGCATTACCCTGCTACAAGTCGCGGCCAATCCGTTCGTCGCCATTCTGGGCAAGCCGGAAACCGCCTCGGCGCGCTTGACCCTGACCCAGGCCCTCAACTCGCTGGGCACGACGGTGGCGCCTTTCTTCGGCTCGGCGCTCATTCTCGCGACGGTGGCCAAGTCAGCCGACGAGCTGAAGGCGATGAGCCCCGCCGCCCGCGAGGCCTACCGGCTGGCCGAGGCGGCTTCGGTACAGACACCCTACGTGGGACTTGCCATCGCGCTCTTCGTCCTGGCGGTCGCCATCGCACTGGCGAAACTCCCGAAGATCAGCGACGGCGCAGCAACCGCTGCCCAGCAGGCCGGAGGCGCCGGCCCCAAGAGCGCCTTCGGCTATCGTCACCTCATGCTGGGCGCGGTCGCGATTTTTGTCTACGTGGGGGGCGAGGTGGCGATCGGCAGCTTTCTGGTCAATTACCTGAAGGAACCCGCCATTGCAGGCCTGCCCGAGAAAGTCGGCGCGACCTACTTGCCATACTATTGGGGGGGAGCCATGGTGGGCCGGTTCCTCGGCACGCCGCTTCTGCGATACTTCAAGCCGGGGCGCATCCTCGCTTTGTTCGGCGGTGTCGCGGCCCTGCTGGTGATCACTACCATGGCCACCTCGGGCGCCGCCGCGATGTGGTCCGTGCTGGCCATCGGGCTTTTCAATTCCATCATGTTCCCGACCATCTTCACCCTGGCCATTGCCGGCCTGGGCAAGCACACCAGTCAGGGCTCCGGCATCCTTTGCATGGCCATCGTGGGCGGTGCGCTGATTCCGGTGATCCAGGGCGCCATTGCCGACCGAATCGGCATCCACCACTGCTTCATCATTCCTGCGCTTTGCTATCTGTACATCGTCTGGTACGGCTGGAAGGGCCATGTTCCCCGCCAGGGACAAGGCACGGCCGCGTAGGCCGCTACCTACTCCTCGTTCGTGTGTTCGCGCACGCGTCCCGGCTCCACCACCCACAGCTTGCCGACCGGGTCGGACGTCACAAGAGCGGCGATAAGGGTCTGGACAAGTACCTCCAGGCCAGACGTGGTGATGATCGCCGGCGAGCGCAGGATCACGATTCCGGCGAAGCGCGCCGGTGGAAACCTGATCGGGTCTGCGAAGTCCATATCCAGGGTAACCAGACAGCGGTTTTCCGCCGTGCAGACATCGATTAACGCTGCGTCGCTCGACGCCTGCATTTTCTGGTCGGCCACGGTGGCCACATCATGAGCGGCCTCGCGCAGCGCCCGAACGCCACGGCGTCCGAGATTCTCGTCCAGCTTGAACCTCACGCCGTCTTCTTCACCGAAACGTCGACGAAGCGCTCACGCGACATCTCTGCTCCGTAGGCGATGCACGCGCGAAGGTCGGCTTCCTCCAAGCCGGGGTAGTCGGCCAGAATCTCCCCTGTCGTCGAGCCGCCGGCCAGCAGATCCAATATCAAGCTCACCCAAATGCGGTGGCCGCGCACGCAGGGCTTGCCGAAACACACGTTCGGGTCGACGGTGATGCGGAAAAGCAGATCCTCGCGCGTCATGATCCTCAGTTCAAGGCTAGCACCGACACTATCCCCTGTCACACGGGATGCCCATGGAGGTAGCGGGCAGTGGGCGGCGATCAAAAACTGGAGAGGTAGGGCAGCTTCTTCGCCAACGCCACGATGGCGTCGCGATTGGCCAACAGCTCGCCGGTGGTGTCCCAGCGGCCGTCGAGGAATTGCTGGCGCACGCCCTCGGGAATGTGCAGCGGAACGCGAAGGGCGCCCGCGCTGACGACCTTGTCTTTCAGGTCGACGGTCACGGCAACGGTTGGATCGGCCGCCACCGCCTTCTGCAACCCCTCGACCGAGGCCGCGTCCACCACCACACAGGGAACGCCCAGCGAGACACAGTTGCCGAAGAAGATCTCGGCAAAACTCTCGCCCACGATGGCGCGGATACCCTTGCCCCAGCGGGCGATCGCCTGGGGCGCGTGCTCGCGCGACGAGCCGCAGCCGAAGTTCTTGTTGACCAGCATCACGGTCGCGTCGCGGAACCTCGCATCGTCGAACGGGTGCGTGCGACCTTGCTGTTTCATCTGCATCCGGTCGTCTTCAAAGACGTGCTCGCCCAGACCTTCGAACGTGACCGTGCGCAGGTAGCG
>PMCR01000233.1 GCA_003155465.1 Myxococcales bacterium
ACTCATGACGTCGGATTCGGGGCCGCACATCAGGCTGGTGGCAGCTGTTATCGAGCAGGAAGGCCGCTATCTCATCACGCAACGACGGCCGACGGCGGTGCTGCCAGGCCTGTGGGAGTTCCCGGGCGGCAAGGTTGAGCCTGGCGAGACAGACGAGTCCGCGCTCAAGCGTGAGTTGCGCGAACGCGTTGGTGTGGAGGTTGAGGTCAAACTGCGCATGGCGCAACGGGGTCACCAATACGACGGCTACTCGGTGGATCTCACGCTCTACCAGGCCTGCATTCTTCCGGACCAGGAATTGCGGCCCCTGCGGGTGGCCGACTTCCGCTGGGCAACGTCCGGGGAGTTCGAGAAGTACCCGTTCCCGGCGGCCGATCAGGGGACCACGGACATTCTGCTCGGCTTCAAGCGCTAGGTGGGGAGCCGGCGAGCTTTGCTCGCCGCGCACCATGGCGCGCGGCCGAGCGAAGCGAGCGGGGTGGGGTTGGTGCGTGGGGGACCGAAGGGCGAAGCGAACTATCTCAGGGTTCCCATCTTCATGGTTCTGCAGGGGCACAGAATCTGGCAATCGCGCTATCGTTCGGGTCGGGCAAGAGAGCGAGGCTGCCGAGCGTGTTGGAGGTTCGACAGACGTAGCCGCCCCGGCAGTCGCCGTCGCTTCCACACTTGTTGGCGCAGTAGCGACGCTCTGACGCGCTCGGCACGCAGCAGGATTGTTCTGGCTCAGCAGAGCTCGGCCCGCAGACCACGCAGAGTTCGTCGGGCTGGCATTCGCCGATAGTGCCCGGGGCCGTGTTGGGACAATATCCGGTGGGGAACTTCTGGGCGAAGAAGCGGACGCAAATGGATCCCGACGGACAAGAGCTGTCGTCGCACCCGTCCTCGGTGCAATAGCCCCCAGGCTGGGACAGATCGCAGATGCGCGTTCCATCTGAAGCGCAGTCGATGTTGGTGCCGCAACCATCGCCGATCTTCTTGCCACAGGCAGGGGCAAGAAGGCCGACAAGCAGGAGAGTCAGAAGAGAGACGCTGCGATTCACGGCGCAAGTATGGCCCACGGATTGTCCGCCAATCAACGCAAGACTGCCCCGATCAACATGGTCAGGAGAAATCCCAACACCAGCCCGGCTGAGGCGGCACCCTCGTGGCCATGGCTGTGCGATTCCGGGATGATCTCGTTGGACGTCACGTAGATGAGAATCCCCGCGGCCAGGGCCAGAATGATGGGAAGGGTGATGAACGTCCACGACGAAAGAGCAAGGCCGAGAAGCGCTCCCAGGGGGACGGCGAGGCCGCTCGCGGCAACCACGAGCAGGCCGCGCATTGGCGACACGCCTGAGAGGCGCAGGGGCGCGCCCATCACCACGCCCTCGCAGATGTTCTGGATGCCCACCGCAAACACCAGCAACCAGCCCAGGCGGTTCCCGTGTCCGGACGCGAATCCGGCGCCGATGGCCAGGCCCTCGGGAATGCGGTGGATGGAGAGAGCACCGACGATGGCGTAGCTCTGGCGAATCTCGACGCGCTGGTCATGCGCGTGTTCGTCGCGACGGCCTGGGGCAATGTGGTGCCGGTGGCCGCGGGCGTGACTGTGCGGGATGAGACGATCCATCACGCTGGCCACCATCACGCCTGCCAGAAAGCCGACGCCCACCAGCACCAGGCGGCCCAGGTCCAGGCCGTTCGCACCGCTAACCCCCTCCAGTGCCTCGTGCAGCAGGCCCAGGGTCGCGGCGGCCATCATGAGCCCGGCACCCAAGCCGAGAATGCCGTCGTACGCCCGTCGCGAAAGCTGCCGAATGAAAAAGAAGGGAAAAGCGCCGACGCCGGTCACCAGGCCGGTCAGGGCAGCGGCTATGAGCGCCTGCAACATTGAAGGCTGTTCCTACCACGAGCGGCGGTCGAGGTATCCTGCGAGCGTGGCTGCCGCGTATCTCGCACTGGGATCCAACCTGGGTGACCGGCGCGCTTTCTTGCACGCTGCAGCGGCAGCTCTTGCACAAGTGCCTGGCACCTGCCTTTTGGCCCAAAGCAGCATCTATGAAACGGTCCCTGAGGGGAACGCCCCCGAGCCGCTCTACCTGAACGCGGCGGTGCGGGTGGAAACTTCACTTTCCGCCCGCCAGCTACTCGATTCTTGCCTGGGCATCGAACTCATGCTCGGCCGGATCCGGCCGGCAGATGGGGCCAAGTGCGTCCGGGTCATCGACATCGATTTGCTGCTCTTCGGGGAGCAGACCATCGACGAGCCGGGGCTGCAGGTGCCCCATCCCGCCTTGCTGGCGCGTCCCTTCGTACGTATCCCGTTGGCCGATGTGGCAACGCCAGGGCTGTGCCATCCACAGACGGGAGAGCGTCTAGACAAAAGCGAACCTGACGCGGGCGTGCGGCGCTGGCCTGGCTAGCCTGGGACTTCAGGCAAAGGCGCGGCTTATCCTGCGAACCAGCCGGAAAAGCCCCCACGCCTTGACCGCCCAACGCAACGCCCGGCGAGGCTGCACGACGGCAAAAGCGAGCCCCGCGACCAGCAAGAGACCCTTGTTGGCCACGAGAAGCCTGATCATCGCCACTCCCCTGTCCGCCAGCCAAAAAACCTGACGGTGACCGTCGAGTAGACCCCTGACCGCCACCCGCTCGGCGCGGGCCCGTTCCAGGAGCTCCCCGCGGCGGCGCTGGATCTCGCTCAGCGACATGGTCATGAACCTCGCTCCAGGCTCTGTCGATCCTTGGCCAGAACGTCCATGGTTTCGCGCAACGGGCGCTTGTGGCCGCGCGCGATCACGGCGAGCACGATGGCGTTGACCAGGCCCAAGCCCAGGAAGAGTCCGCTTAGCAACCCCAGGACGGCCAGGCGATCCGAGTCCCAGTAGAGCACGACCACGAAAACCGATAGCAGCACGATCCCCAGGCCAAGACAGAACAAGGCTGCCCCGCCGACCAGGGCTAGCCGGCTTAGGCGGACCCGTTCCTCTTGCAGATCGGCCGCCAAAATGCCCACCCTGGTCTCGGCTGCGGAAACCAGCACGGCGAGCAGATGGCTTGCCGACCCGAGAAGCCCACGGTGCGACGCCGCAGCCAAGGGTTCGTCTGCCATTTTGCGGGCTCTAGCGGCGGCTGATCAGCAGTCCGAAGAGGAACCCGGCCCCCGCTGCGAGCCCTACGGCCTTCCACGGGTTCTCGTGGACGTAGGCGTCTGTCGCGTGTGCCGCGGCCTTCGTCTGTTCGAGGGCCTTTCCTTCGAGCTCGACCAGCTTGGCCTTGGCCTGCTCAAGCCCCCGCTGCACCTTGTCCCGTACCGCCAGGACCTTGTCGCCCGCCTGCCCAGCCGTGATCTTGAGCAACTCCTCGGCGTCGTTCACCACCAACTTCAGATCAGCCACCAGCTTATCCCTGCTTACGATGTCCGTGCCGTCCATGTGAAGAACCTCCTACGCAATTGTACCAGCCGTTCCCTGCCCTGCGCACCTTCTGAATTGGATGCCAGAACCCGCTTGCAGGTTACCGCGCGTGCGAGGCCAGAGCAACGTCCGCAGGTATCCGCGCCCAGCCCAGGTTCAGCCCGCGGGTGGCTCCTCGAACTTGACCTCGAGCTTCCACTCCTTGGCGACCCAATCGAGGATGGTGGATTCGTGCCCCTCGATGGTGTCGGTCATCGCGGCCTCCATCACGGCGCCAAAGATGAGCTCGCGCGCCTCCGGGCGGGTGATGGTCTTGAGGAACTTCTTCGCGGCCTCCTCGTCGGGAAAGCGCCGATCGACTTCCTCCACGGCCTGACGATAGGCATCCTCGCCGAGCTCGTCGACGATTGCCTGGATCTCGCGCTCCTCGTCCTCGGTCACATGACCGCTGGCCATCACCACAAACTCGATCAGGGCGGCCAGGGCAACTCTCTCCTCGGGGTTGAGCTCATGAAGTTCCATTTCTTTGTCTCCTTGCAGAATCCTACACTATCAGTACCGCCTCTGACGGCACCACTTGCATCGTGCGCGGAATTCGCGTGAACTGCCTGGGTGGCACCATCAGGCAAGCTGCTGAAGAACCTCCTGGTTACCATGGGCGATCCAGCGGGAATTTCTGCCGAAGTCGTGATCAAGGCGTTCGTGGCGCTGGCGCGCGGAAAGCAACCGCTGGCCCAACAGATCCGAAGCTCGTTGCGCAAGGAATGCGCAAATCTCGCAGTGGTGGGCGACGCCGGGGTGCTTGCGGAGGCGGCGCGACGGTTGCGGCAGCCCATACCTATCACCCCGGTGGAGGATTTCTCGACCGTGTGGCTTGCGACCACCGCGCTCCGACTTTTCTCCCATTCCCACATCGATATGCGGCGTTTTCGCTTCGGCAGGCCGGCGTACGGGCGCGAGCAACTCGGCTACCTGGACTTCGCCATAGAGCAGGCCCGGCAGCGCCGGATCGCAGCCATCGTCACCGGACCGGTCACCAAAGAAGCCGTGGCAGCGCTGCTTCCCAACTTCGTGGGCCACACCGGCTACCTGGCCGAGAAGCTGGGCGCGCGCGACGAGCGTATGGCGTTCCTCACCCCCGCCTATCTGCTGGCGCTGCAGACCACGCACATTCCCCTCTGCCAGGTGTCTGGCCAGCTCACGGTTGCCGGGCTTGTAACATCGCTGAAGATGCTGGCGAAGGCGGGCCGCGCCCGCTGGGGCCGCAAACTGCCGGTGGCCGTGCTGGGCCTGAACCCTCACGCGGGTGAGCATGGCCTCATGGGCGACGAGGAAGCGCGGGTAATCGTTCCGGCGATGCGGCGGGCGCGGCGCCAGGGCGTAGCCTGCGATGGCCCCTTTCCTGCGGACTCGTTCTTCATCGAGCGGTGGAAGCACTACAAGCTGATCCTGGCCATGTATCACGATCAGGGTCTGATTGCGGTCAAGCCGGCCTTCCCCCGTGTCTCAGTGAACGTGACTCTGGGCTTGCCGGTAGTACGCACATCGGTGGATCACGGTTCGGGCTACGACATCGCAGGGCGAGGCATCGCGAGCGAGCTCAGCCTGCTTTGTGCCATCAAGGCGGCGATCGAGCTTCTGGCCGCTCCGGTTGAGCTTGGCAGTGGCGGCATTCGCGCGCTGTAGTGGGACCATGAGGACGCTGGCGTTCTGGGCGGCTGTGCTGGCTCTGGCCGGGCTGGCTTCACCGGCCCGAGGTGAGTCGATCTACCGGTACCGCGATCCCAACACGAAGCGCGAGGTTTTCGTCAGTCGGTTGGAGCAGGTTCCGGCGCAGTATCGCGCGGAGGCCAAGCTCGTCGTATCGGATGGCGTGCTGGTTGATTCGACCAACCAGCCAGACAAGGACGCACCACGGGGCACCATTATCTATGGAGGCAAGAACCTCTCCAGCGTCAAGGAGATGATCAAGCAGGCTTTCCGCGACGCCAGCCACAGCGGGTACGATGCAGGTGGGCTCCAGAGAACCTTGACCATGGCGATAGATACGGCTTTGGTCAGCCAGGGCAAACGGCCCCTTTCCGCCAGTGAAGTGGCACAGGTCAAGCGCATGGTTGTCGAGGCGACCGTGATGTTGACCGTGGCCAGCTTGTTGTCTGTGGTGGCGTTGATTCTGGTCATGGCGCACGCCTTTCGGGCCGAGCACCGCTGGTGGATGGTGTTCATCCTGTTCTTCCAACCACTCGGGATCGCGTACGTCCTGATTCACGTGGAGGGCAAGCGCCGCTGGTTCAAGTTCGCGACCCTGTTCGGGCAGGCCGCGCCGTATGCGGTCGCCGTCGCCCTGGCGTGGCGGTACGTCGCTTTCTTCAGGGCTGACTAGGAATCGGGAGTGACGTCCGACGCCGTGTCAGTATCGCCCGATCCAGCGTCCACAATGGGCGAATCAGATCCCGCATCCGGGCTGGGTAAGTCGGCTCTGGCATCCCCAGTGCTGGCGCCGGGCAAATCCGGCCGAGCATCCGGGCTGGGCAAATCCGGTCGAGCATCCGGGCTGGGCAAATCCGGTCGAGCATCCGGGCCGGGCAAGTCGGATCCAGCATCCAGACTACCCAGAGGGCGATTCCAAGTTGCGGTCCAGTTGCCTGACGCGGTTACGCTCGACACTCCACAACTCGAGAATGACGAAGTGAGGCTGAAGGTGCCCGAGGCCTGCGTCGTGCTGGTGAACTTCCCGCTGACTTGTGTCTCAGAACTCGAGTAGGAGAAGCTGTCGTTGGTTATCGCAATCGTGGCGGAGATGATCCGGGTTGTGGAAGCCGACGTACAGGAGCCGATGGAACCGAAGTTCGCCTTGACCAGAAGCGAACCTCCGTAGCTGAGGGTCGAGCCCGTTTTGGTGATGGAGTCTCCGCTTTCCGAGACGTTGAATTCTACAGCCGTCCCGGTCCATGCCCCTGAGTGGCGCGACTCTGCGCAGACCTTCGCGGAGCTACAGCTCATTCCCGTGTCACAGGTGCCACAGCTGGTGACACTTCGATTCTGTCCGCAGTTGTCAGCCCCGGTGACCGAGCCACATTCCTTCGCCAGACGGGTGCAGAATGCCTGGTCGCTTTCGGCGACGCAGCCGCCGTCGAGAGGAAGGGACGTGCCGCCATTTCCCGCGGTGCCGCCATTTCCCGCGGTGCCGCTCATGCCCGCGGTGCCGCCATTTCCCGCGGTGCCGCTCATGCCCGCGCTGCCGCCATTGCCCGCCGCGTTGGCGGCCGCTCCGTCGGGTTTGCTTCCGGCGTTTCCGCCACTCTGGCAGCCGACCGTGAACGAGCCAACAGTCAGCAGGACTCCCAGACCAAGCACGCGCATCAGGTTCTTCTCCATTGTGTCCTCTCCCAGCAAGGAAATGCACAGTAGGGAGCTCTCGCGGGATTTGCAAGGGCAACTTGCAACTGTAGTCCCGCGACAAGCGGAGCCGCAAACCGCCCCAGAAAAACAAGCCTTTCCATGATCAAACCGCGCATCCAGTCGGAGCGAGCGGCGGCGGTCGCAGACGTGTTTCTGGTCGTGGCCGTGGCCACACCTGCGTCTGCCGCCACGACCTTCTGCGGCTATCGCGGGACCACGGTGCGGCGCTATCACTTGCCCGCAAGCCCTGGTCGCCATAACTTAGCCTCTCCCGCCAAGCGCGGACCGGAAGGACCCCCTTGTTCAGCTACATCGCCAAGAAGATTTTCGGCACGAAGAACGCGCGCGTCCTCAAGAGCCTGCGACCGCTCGTCGCTCAGATCAACTCGCTTGAGCCGGACATGCGGAAGAAGTCCGACGAGGAACTGCGCGCCATGACGCCCGAGTTCCGCCGGCGTCTGGATCAAGGCGCAAAGCTGGACAGCCTGCTGCCTGAGGCTTTTGCGGTGTGCCGCGAGGCGGGCCGACGCGCGGTGAACATGCGTCACTTCGACGTACAGCTCATCGGCGGGATGATCCTGCA
>PMCR01000280.1 GCA_003155465.1 Myxococcales bacterium
TGCTCGCGCTGGGTGGCCAGCGACGATGTCATCTGGTTGAAAGAGCGGGCCAGCGCTCTCAGTTCGGGCGGTCCGGGCAGATCGATGTGCTGATCCCAATCGCCAACCCCAACCTGCGCAGTGGCCCGCTCCATCTTGCGCAAGGGNNCATCTGGGTCAGCACGAAGTAGCCCAGGGCCAAGACCAGCAAGGCATCACCGCAGACCAGGCCCAGCAGCAGCCAGCCCGATCGCCTCAACACGACCTGCACGGGAGGCGACGCCTCCATCACCACACGGGCCGCGCCGACGATTCGCCCCTTGGCCTCGACGCCGGCGTATGCCAACAACTGGGTGGCGCCGCCGTCGGGAGATTCGCGGTAGTGGAGCACAGGCGGGCTCCCCGCCCCCACACTGTTGGCGATCGGTGGATCAGTGTCGCCGGCCGAGCGCGGCGGCCAGGAGGCGATCACACCACGGCCCGCCAATAGCACAGAAAACCCGATACCCTCTGATCGCTCCGACAACGAGAACAAGGCCGCCCGAAGCTGCTCCCCACTCTCGGGCGATGTGATGTCGGCTTGGCGGTCCACCACCACGGACGCCATCCTCGCCGCCGCAGACGCCAAGATCACCGCCTCAGTCTCGCGATGAGCTTGCAAGGTACTGCCGGCCGCCCACAGGGCGAGGAATCCGGTGGTGAAAATCGCGATGAGCGTCACGCCAGCCAGCCCAAACAGGATCTGCGCTCGGAGGCCGAATCGGCCCCTGCGCCTGCTGTCGGGGAGGGCGACGCCTTGGCTGGTCACACTGGCATCCACGATAGCACCGTGGCCGCCGGATCCGGTTCCGAATCCGGTCCCGGATTCGGCTCCCGCCATTGCCCGAAATAGACTCCCAGCGCCGTGCAACTTGCTAGAATAGATTTCTTCATGGCCCCAAGCGCAACCTCGCCAACCCCAGAGCCAGTCAAGTTCGACGAGATCCTGGCGCGCATGCGCGTTCTGGTTGAACGCCTGGAAGGCGGCAACCTCCCCCTCGAAGAGGGACTGGCGTGCTTTGAGGAAGGCATGAGACTGTGCGGCCGCGGCGCCGATCTCCTCGACCAAGCGGAGAAGCGGGTGGAAGTCCTCTTGGCCACGGACGACGGACCCCGTACGGCTCCCCTTGCACCCCAGCCGGATCGCGAAGAGAACGAGTGAGCACCTTCGATCTGGAATCCTGGCTGCGGAAGCGGCGTGCTGAGATCGATACTCTGCTCGCTGCACGGCTGGCTGCTGCGGGCTCGGCTGAGGATCCGGGCCGTTTGGTCGAGGCGATGCGCTACTCCCTGCTCGCGCCGGGCAAGCGGCTGCGTCCCTTGCTCGTTCTCGCTGCTGCCGAGGCAGTTGGCCGCGAGCCCGATGAGCCCCTGCGCCTCGCTGCCGCGGCGGTAGAGCTGGTTCACTGCTACTCACTCATCCACGACGATCTGCCGGCCATGGATGATGATGACTTCCGGCGTGGACAGCCCACCAACCACAAGGTGTTCGGCGAGGCCATCGCCATTCTGGCCGGAGACGCCTTGCTGACTTTGGCGTTCGACTGGCTGGCCGAGGCGGGCGGGGCGGAAGCTGGCGCGCGCGGTGACCCCAGGCTCGCGCAACGCACCCTGCGTGCGGTCGCTGCACTGGCGAAGGGTGCCGGCATGCTGGGCATGGTGCGTGGCCAGGCGCGCGACTTGGGGGAACCGCAGCCCGCATCGCTGCAGGCCATCGAGCGTCTGCACGCCGAAAAGACCGGTGCGTTGTTTCGCGCAGCCTTGGAGGTCGGGGCTGCCCTCGCGGACGCCGAACCAGCCCAGGAAGCGGCGTTGGTTCGATTTGGCGTTCACTACGGCGTGGCGTTTCAGCACGCTGACGATCTTGCCGACGAAGACCATGTGACCACGCAAGCCGAGGCTCACCATCGCCTACATCTGCTCACGCAAACGGCGCTTGACGCCCTCTCCCCATTTGATAGACGTGCCGAACCGCTGCGTGCCCTTGCCCGTCGCCTTGCTGGCGGTTAGCACTTTGGTTGTAGAATCCATGAGGAACCCAACGTGACCTGGGACGATGTCACACGCGTGGAGGAGAAGCCGCCGGGCTCGGACAAGACTCCCTCGAAGCGCGACTGCGCCTGTCTGATCGTGCTGGCCGGGAGCGCCATGGGAGAGATGTACAAGCTAACCCGCGCGCGAACCGTCATCGGCCGCGGCCAGAAGGCTCAGGTGCGCATGATCGATGACGGAGTGTCCCGCGAGCACTGCGAGATCATCATAGACGGTGAGAAGGCGCTGCTGCGCGACCTCGGCTCCACCAACGGCACCTTCTGCCGGGGCACACGCGTCGATCGCCAGGAGTTGGAGGATGGGGACAAGATCCTCGTGGGTTCGGGAACGGTTCTGAAGTTCACCTACCACGACAGCCTGGACGAGACCTTCCAGCGCCAGATGTACGAATCGGCCTTGCGCGATGACCTGACCAAGGCCTTCAACAAGAAGTACTTCACCGACCGCGTGGAGAGCGAGTTCGCCTACTCTTTCCGGCAGAGGACGCCACTTGCGTTGGTGACCTTCGATGTGGACCATTTCAAGGAAGTCAACGACACCCACGGCCACCCGGCGGGCGACTACGTCTTGGCCGAGTTGGCTGCAGCCGTGCAAGCCGTCGTACGTGTGGAAGACGTCTTCGCACGGGTGGGCGGCGAGGAATTCTCGATCATCTGTCGGGGCGCCGACATCGCCCAAGGCCACATTATCGCCGAACGCGTGCGGCAGACGGTGTCCAGCCATTCCTTCGTCTTCGCCGGGAAAGGCATCCCCATCACCGTAAGCGCCGGGGTCGCAGTCATCCAGGACCCCCGCATCGTGGACGCCCAGGGGTTTGTCGCGGCGGCGGACCATGCCCTGTACGAGGCCAAGCGCACGGGCCGCGATCGCGTCTGTCTGTGGCGCTAGAGCGCCGAACGGTTTGACGGACCGAGTGAAATTGNNCGACGCAAATGCGCGATTTCACGACGGGAGGCAAACCGTTCGGCGCTCTAGGTGGTCAACGGTCGAGAAAGCGTGTACTGTCACAAGTGGACGTCCGATGAGTTCTTCCTTCTTTCTCGACCCCCAGGTTGCGGTCTACACGGTCGTCGCGCTGGTTCCCAACCTTCTCATTATTCTGTGGGCGGTCGCGCGCCTGAGCCACGACCTCCGCCTGCTCAAGCTGAGGAACTCCATGCTGGAAGACAGCATCAACCTGCTTGACCAAAGCATCAGCAACCTCACCGTCGAGTTTCAAACCATCCGTCAGATCGAGAACCGCAAAGCCGGTTCGCCTGACAAGGTTTCCGCTCCGCATACCGCCAAGGGGCCCTAGTAGCCGAAAGTGCCCACGCAAAGAGTCTCGGGCGCCGCGCTGCTGGCGCTCTTCTTCCTGCCCCGCACCGCCCTGGCCGTCGAGCTACCCGAGGGCGAAGAGGCCAGCGCTCCCGAGGCGCGTGGAGAGGAATCTGCTCCCGCTGCCACCCGTGCCCCGGTTCCGTTTGATAGGCGCTGGATCGAGCCATTCTTCGCCTCTGGACCGGCCCGCGCGGGAGCCGACCTTTTCCGCGCAGGCGACTTTGCAGCCTCTGCGCAGCACTTGGCGGACGCGTTGGCGGCGACGCCCAAGCACAAGCCCGAGCCTAGCCAGGTCCGTTTCCTCCTGGCCTTGGCGCACATGAATCTGAACGTTTGGCAGGTTGCGGGCGATCTCTTCGAAGATCTGTGGTCCGCCTACCCTGTGCTCGGTCCCTATCACGCCTGCTACGCGGCCCGCTGCCGGCTGCGCCGAGGCGATCCGGACGGCGCGCTCACCTGGGTGGCCCGCGTGCCAGAGCACACGGTGCCCGAGGCCGAGGCAGTGTTGGTCAAGATCGACGCCCTGGTGGCGACGAAGCGCTGGTCCGAGGTGGAAAGCGAGACGACGGCTTTTCTCGACCGCTTCCCGTACGGCCCACGCCGGGCCGAGACCAAGTTTCGTCTTGCCGAGGCCATGCAGCAGTTGCAGCGCCCGGTTGCGAATATCGCCGAGGTTCTCCGGCGCATATGGGCCGAAGCCCCGCTGGAAGCTTGGGCCACGCGGGCCGACGAAAACCTGCAAACCCTGGCGAAGTTGGCCGAGCCTGCCCAGAAGACCGCGCTTGTCACCCACAGCGCCGAGGAATGGGCCACGCGGGGCATGGGCCTTTTCGACAAGAACCAGAACGCTGCCGCCGAGGCCGCCTTTGCCGCCGCCTTGACGGCGCCCGGGCTGGACGCGGCCACCGCGTGCGTGGCGCGCTTTCACCGCGCCCAATCGGTGTGGAAGCAACGCCAGCGCACGCGCGCGGCGCCGCTCTTTGCCGAGGCGGAGACCGCGTGCCAGCGCGCACAGAACCGCGACCTGGTGGTGCGCTCGCTCTACCAAGGTGCGCGCTGCTTGGCTTCGGCCGACGAGCACGACCAAGCCCTCGCCCTATACGCCCGCATCGAAACTGAGTTTCCCGAACATCGCCTTGCCGACGACGCCGGTTTGCGGGCGGCCGAGGTGCTGACCGATGGGGGTGACGACGATGGCGCCGAGCAACGCCTGCGCGATCTGCCCGACCGGTATCCCAAGGGCGATATGGCCAGCGAGGCCCTGTGGCGTCTGGCTTTTGCAGCCTGGCGCGCAGGCGATCTCTCAAAATCCCTGCACTGGCTGGATGAGAACCTTCGCCGTTTCCCCCGCGAAGAGATCTACTACGCCGCCGGCCGGGCTCACTACTGGCGGGGTCGCATCCTCGAAAAGCAGGGCATCCCTGACGAGGCCCAGCGAGCCTATGCGCGCGCTGTACGCGAATACCCGCTTTCCGTGTACGCCCTGCTGGCGCTCGAGCGCATGCGACACAAGTTTCCCCAAACGCGGGCCAGCCTGTTGCGCGAGTTGCGACCGGCGATTTCGGCTGAGCAGAAGCAGTCGGTGTGGGACTTTCGGCCCCAGCCCCTGTTTGCCGAACCGGGCTTCCTGCGCGCGGT
>PMCR01000563.1 GCA_003155465.1 Myxococcales bacterium
CGCTGCGGTGACAGCATCGTGCAGACCCAGTTCGACGAGGAATGCGACGACGGTTCCGACAACCTAACCACCACAGACCCCGAGGCCGGCTACAACGGCTGCCTGGCAAACTGCAAGCGCGGCAACTACTGTGGCGACGGCATCCAGAATGGCACGGAGGCCTGTGACGACGGCGTCAACGACGGCACCTACGGCACGTGCGGTCTCGAGTGCACGCCCGCCCCCACCTGTGGCGACGGCGAGGTCCAGGCGGACTATGGGGAAGAATGCGAACCCACCATGTCCAACGATCCTGAATGCACGGACAAGTGCCGCAAGCCCGGTGGATGCGGCGACGGCCTAATCCAGCCGCCCGAGCAATGCGATGACGGAGCGGCCAGCAACAACGGCGAGTACGGTGGCTGCGCCCCGAGTTGCATCTACGCCCCTCACTGCGGCGACGGCATCCCGAATGGACCCGAGGAATGCGACGACGGGATCCTGGACAACTCGTACGGCGGCTGCACCAAGCAATGCAAGCTGGGTCCCCACTGCGGCGACGGCATCATCCAGCCGCCCGAGCAATGCGACGACGGTGACCAGAATGTAAAGAACGGCAGCTGCTCGGCCTCATGCAAGGGGATCGAATACATTTCCTACTGATTCGATCTCTCGCGGCGGATGAAGAGAACGCCGGCGCCGGTTCCTGCGCCCAGAAAAAGCAGAAGAACGATCCACCCCTCGATTCGGTACTTGTCCATCTCGTAGAGCCAGTGGTCAACCCGTGCGCGGTCGTACGTGGCCTTGGCGTCGACGATGAGCCGGGTGTGGCGACGCCAGGGCGCGTCCTCGGAAGCACGCTTCCAATCGTGGTCGAAGGGCACATGCCGCATGAGCCAGAGATGACCGAGGATGGGCTGGAACGGGCCCAACCAGACCGTTGGATAGGTGTCCTCGAAACAGCCTTCGCAGAAACCACCCTTGTCCGCAGTCAGGGACGCGGTGCGGTTGGGGAGACCTAGCCACTTGCTGCGCACGTCGAGGCTGATGCGAATGAAGTGATCCCAGTAGAAGGCGTTGCCCAGAAGCTGCACGCAAGAGCCGACGACCAGCACCGCGGCCGCCAAGGAGCGCCCGGGCCGGCGCGCGGTGGAGAGAAAACTGATGGCAGGAAGCAACAGCACGGGAACGGCGAAGACCGCGTAGCGCGGTCCCCAGGCCCAGTCACCCGGCCAGGAGGGAAAGCGCGAGTAGAAGAGAACGACCGGCCCGATGGTGGCGAGCATGGCCAGCACGGTCCAGCGATGGCTACGCCAGAAAGCAGGCAAGCCGAGCACGGCGAGCACCAGCGGTGGCGTGTATAGAAAGATGCTCTTGCCCGGCGAAAACAGAAAGCCCCACACGCTGACCAGCACGTTCTCCACCATCACATCGGCCACCTTGGGGTAACCCGTGTTCGTAACCGAGCCGAAGCGAAGATAGTTGTAGAGCAAGGCCATGATCAGCCCCGGCAAGAACCCCAAGGCGGCGCTGACCAGAGTCTTGGCCAATGGCCGTAGGGTTTTCCGCTGCGCCAGCACGACAAGCAGCAACGCGCCAGGAAGTGACAGAGCGTAGACGTACTTCGTGTTGAGCAGCAGGCCGGCCCACAGGCCCGTGGCCATGGCCGTTCGCCGGGAAGGTCGTTCAAGCAGCGACGAAAGCTCAAGGAAGAAACCAGTGAAGCCGGCGATCTGAGTGATCTCGCTGAAGGGAGAGCGGGCGTAGACCCAGACCATGCTTCCCGCCGCGAGCAGAATCGCCGCAAAACCGGCCAGGGGCGGGGAGGCGCCGTGGCGCCGGCAGAGGCGGAAGAACAGCCATGCCACCAGCCCGCCCAGCAAGGTGCCAGCCAGATGGCAGGCGAAGACCGTCGACAAGTGAGACAACTCCCGGCCCAGGCGCAGGTGTGAAAGAGCGCCGCGAAAGGCCGCGCCCGGCAGGTGCAGCAGAGACGGGATCCAGGGCTGGGCCGCGTAGAACTTGCCCCCTCGCCCCGGCGGCGCATCCGAGGGCCAGCGGGTGGGCACCGAGACTCCCTGCAAGTTCACCATGGACTCGGCCACGTCGTAGATCGGCCGCGCGTCGCCCCAAGGCACCTCGCGACTCATGGACGCGAAGTAGAGACAGGTCACTGCTATGAACAGGTACACGCCCGGGCGCCATCCGGAAACCGCGCGGAGCACGCGGCGAGAGAGACCGTGCAGATTCACCGGGCCGTTCACCCCCGCAAGAATGCCCTCTCACCCTCGTCGGGTCCAGTGTCACCGCTGGCCTTGGACTCGGAACAGCGGGGAGCGGTGCAAGTGGCGGTGGCCGTGGCTGCACCGGCACCTCCTATAGGGGCGATCTGCGGTCGCCCGTGTGGGCCCGGCGGTGGGCCCCGGCACGAAACGACCAGGCCTGCGCGAAACCATCGGGGCCGGGGGCATTCGCCATTTCGCCAACCCTCTTGACACGATCTCCCTTTTGCATGACTGCTGCCGCGAAGTTCATCCCTATTGGAGGACGGAGATCATCATGGCTACAAAGGTTCCAGAGGGTGTTTCGATTCGAGTCCGCAGCTACTCTTTGGGGCCACCGACAGGCCACAACCGCTGCGTTTCGTCCCTGTGCCATCTGAAATTGCCAACTTCGCTCCACGGCCGATGAGATGCGTGCTAATCGCACACCCCGATCTCCGAGAGCGTGGTCTCAATAACGAAGTCGGACGCGATCACGTGGCGTTCGGCGAAGAAGATGTGCATCGGGTAGATCTCGCCCTTGGCAAGGCCGAACGTGGTGGCTTGGGCGTCGAGATCCACGGTCTGGCTCTCGGCCGAGTGGATGCCGCCCAGATCGATCGCCAGCCTGCGGTTGATGAACACCCACACGTCGTCATCGCCGGAGAAGGTGAAGGTTTCGCCGCCCTGGTAGCGGAAGCTGGCCGCCACCTCCACGGTGAAATGATAGTTGTGCAAGTCCCCTTCGTTGCCGAAAAGCTGGTTGTCGATGGGGAAGAAAGACGTGTTTTCGTAAGCGTAGACGCCCTTCTTGGTTGCAGACGGCGACAGAGGAAGGCTGATGGTGGTCGAGAGGTTCACCCCGGGCACGTCCCTGTACCATTGGTTGAAGCTGTCCGGACCGCTGACCGTGAGGGTGGGTCCGGTGTGGGCGTAGACCGGCTTGCCGTCAGGCCCCAGCTCCACAGCCACGATGCCTGGGTCGTCCACCCATTTCGCCGGGTCCACCGGTTCCATGTCCGGGAAGCCGTTCTGGAAGTCGCGCACCGTCGCGACCAGCTTGGGTTGCTTGGGCAGCGGGGCATCGCACGCGCTCCACACGTTGTTGGTGCAGGCCCGGCTGCCACTGCCGCACACGCTGGGGCACGCCTCCACGACCGGCGCAACCTCACAAGTCCCCTTCTTCTCGTTCTCGCAGTGTTGGGTACCCTGGCCGCAGTCGTTGGTGCAAGGAAGCGAAGTAGCCGGGATGACGCATGGATTCCACTGCCCGCCCGTGCACTCCTCGGTCCCCTGCCCGCACACGCCCTGGCACGTGCGTACGGTCAGGGGCACGTCGCAACCCTGCCAGGCGCCGCTGCGGCAGGTCTGCATCCCTTCGCCGCATGTCGTCGAACACGGGCGGGTCTCGCCAGCCGTGCCGCAGAAGTCGACCCGCAAGCCCCGGGAATGGCAGGCAGCCAGGCCGATGGCGGCAGTAACCAGAAGAAGATGGGAGGTCCTCATGACCGTTAGGGTACCTCGCCCGACCCAACAAGCCACCATGTCAAACTGCCACCCCGTTCTCCGGTGAACGTGTACACTACGCTTCGTCCGGACGAAGGCCGGGCCAACCAACCCAACGAGATGAGGAGAGAGATCATGCGAACTGTGTGGCGATTGCTGCCAATACTGGTGGTGATGGGGATCGCGCCCAATGCGATCGCGAGGGCGCACAAGACATCGGGGGCGCAGAAGACATCGGGGGCGCAGGAGACATCGGACAAGCCCCAGCTCAACGCTTGCGGCTGCTACCAGAACTCGGTGGGGGTTTGCTTCTGCGAAAAGAGAGGCAAGTGCGAGTGTCCGGGCGAGTGCGAGCCCAAGGGCTGCTCCGAGAAACGCCAAAAAGACCAGGACCGAGAGGTTCAAGCAGAAACCAAGCGTGTGCAAGAGGCCGAGAAGAAGAAGCGGGAAGAGGAAGCCGAAAAGAAGAAGCGGGAAGAGGAAGCCGAAAAGAAACGCCAGGCGGAAGCGGAAGCGGCGGCCGAGGAAAGCGCGGCAGCCGAGATCGTCGCAGAAGATCAAGCAACCCCGGAGGGCGCTGGGGCAAAAAACAAGAAGGCGAAGGACGGCAAGAAGGGCAAGACCGACAAGGCTGGCAAGGCTGACAAGACCGGCAAGGCCGACAAGACAGCGACCAGCGAGCAGGGCGACCTGTTCGAGAAGACCGAGAAGACCGAGAAGACCGAGAAGACCGAGAAGACCGAAAAGACCGAGAAGGCCGAGAAGACTGCGAAGCCCGAGCAGGGCGACCCGTTCGAGAAGACTGCGAAGGCCGAGAAGACCGCGAAGGGCGCGAAGGGCGATAAGGGCGACAAGACTGCGAAGCCTGACAAGGGCGACCCGTTCGCCCCGTAGACCCGGCAAGGCGAAGCAGCTCATGGCCAGCGGCAGAACCGACCAAGCGCCAGACCGCTGGGAGATTGGCTTGGCTGTCGCCTCCACCCTGGTCGCGATACTCGGCGTCGTGCTTGTCGCCGCGCCGGGCCCGGCCTGGGCAGCCGAGGCAGCGGATCAGGCGGGCCCGCAGAATCAGCCTTCCCTCCTCCCCGCGCCGGTGACGACCGCAGCGCCCACGGTGAACGCAGTTTCGGATTCGCCGTCGCCATCGAGTTGGGCCCGAGTTCCAGGCTGGCAGAAGGTGCTGGGCGTGGGCGCGATCTTGACCGGCTTGGCGGCGGTGGGCGCCGGCGCTTACCTGTTTTGGCTGGATGGCCAGTCTGCGCGCCCGGAGAGCACATCTTCCAAGTACAACACCGCTTGGGCCGGCTGGCTGCTCATGGGTGGGGGCACAGCCGCAAGCCTGGGCGGGGTCGCGCTTCTGCTCGTGCCACCCACCGGCGGATCGCCCGGCCATCCGGTCGCGGGGCTGGCGCTGTCTGCCAAGTTCTGAAACGGCCACATCTAGAGCGCCGCCAGCGCCCAGTACGCAACCGGCTACAGTCGGTCTTCGACCATCTTCTCGAATGCTGCGGCGAAATCTGTGGGACTTCGATGAGTGAGTCGCACTTCACCCCCGCTGGCACGAAGATCAGAACGCCGTCGGGATTGGCGTGGTTGCCTTCGACCTCGTCTTCGCTGAACTCGAAGACTTTGACAGCAGCGGGTGGCGGTGGGGCTAGCTCGGGATCCGTCCTTCGCATTCTGGGCTGAGGGCGGGTCTGCGGCTTGGCCGGCGCAAACGCGCGCCGTCGCAGCGCAGGCGGCAGCGCAGCGCGCAGCGCCCAGCGCCGAGCCCCTTCGCCGCAACCCCGCGCGCCAAAGGCTTCGTCGCTACGCTGCGGCAGTGTCGGCGTTTACGGCGGGGGCGCTGGCGGGCGCGGCGCCCAGACGAGCGTTTTCGGCTTTGCGTTGGTCGACCAGCCTCTGGCGTAGCTCATCGACCAGCGCCGGGAATTCGGCCATGTACTGGCAGGCCTTGTCGCGGCCCTGGGCAATGCGCTCGCCCTGCCAGGAATAGTAGGCCCCCGATTTCTCCAGCAGGTTGGCCTCGCTTGCCAGATCCACCACTTCGCCCACGGCATTGATGCCGCTGCCGTAGAGGATCTCGAATTCACACTCGCGGAAGGGCGGTGCCACTTTGTTCTTCACCACCTTGACCCGCGCCTTGCTGCCGACGATCTGCTCGCCGTTCTTCACTACGCCGATCTTGCGGATGTCGAGCCGCACACTGGAATAGAACTTGAGCGCGTTGCCGCCGGTGGTGGTCTCGGGATTGCCGTAGACGACACCGATCTTCTGCCGAAGCTGGTTGATAAAGACCACGCAGGTCGCGTTGCGGGACGTGGCTGCCGTCAGTTTGCGCAGGGCCTGGCTCATCAGGCGGGCCTGCAGGCCCATGTGTGCATCGCCCATTTCGCCTTCAATCTCGGCCTTGGGCACCAGGGCCGCCACCGAATCGATCACGATCATGTCGACCGCCCCGCTGCCCACCAGCTTGTCGGCAATCTCCAGTGCCTGCTCACCATTGTCGGGCTGGGACACCAGCAGGTCCTCGATGCGCACGCCCAGCTTGCGGGCGTAGGTCACGTCGAGCGCGTGCTCGGCATCGATGAAGGCGCAGATTCCGCCCGCCCTCTGCGCCTGCGCAATGGCGTGCAGGGTCAGCGTGGTCTTGCCTGACGACTCGGGGCCGAAGATCTCCACCACCCGGCCGCGCGGCAACCCGCCCACCCCCAGCGCCAGGTCCAGCCCCACCGATCCCGTCGGAATCACCGGGACCTCGGGCGTCTCACCCCCGCCCAGGGACATGATCGCACCCTTGCCAAACTGTTTCTCTATCGCAGAGAGAGCGGAAGACAGGGCTTTGAACTTTTCCTTCAGTTGTTCCTTGATGGTAGCCATGGGTCATCTCCTTTCTAGTTAGCTGGTTTTCACAGAGGGCACTGAGGACACAGAGGACGCAGAGTTGGGTGGGAAGGATCGGAAGCGGCGCACACCTTCCCTTAGGGTTGGGCTGGTGAAACAGCATTTTTCTTTCACGACGTCACCTCCCGATCGAGAAACCGATATTGAAGAGCCTCGGCGAGATGCGGCCCGCGCACATCTGGCGAGCCATCCAAGTCGGCGATCGTCCTCGCCAGTCGCCGGACACGTTCCATGGACCGCGCCGACAACGCCAATCGCTCCACCGCACGCTCCATCAGGCGATGGCCGTCGCTGTCCAGTGCGGCGAAGACCCTTGATTCCCGCGATCCTAGCCGTGCATTGCACCGTCCGCCTCGTTTCAGTTGGGTGGCGCGCGCGGTCTCCACTCGAGCGCGCACCGTCTCGCTTGCTTCGCCCGACTCGCTGCTGGCCAGTTCGCGATACGAGATCGCCGGCACCTCGACGTGCATATCTATGCGGTCGAGCAGAGGTCCGGACAGCTTGGCCCGGTAGCTGTTGATGGCCAATTGTGAGCAAGTGCAAGTGCGCAGTGGATTTCCATAGTGGCCGCAGGGACAAGGATTGAGAGCCGAGACCAGCATGAAGTCAGCCGGAAAGGTGACCGTACGACGGGCGCGCACTACCGAGATCTCCCGCTCCTCCAATGGTTGGCGCAGGGCCTCCAGGGCGTGCCGGCCAAATTCCAGCAACTCGTCGAGAAAGAGGACCCCGTTGTGGGCCAGCGAGATCTCCCCCGGCCGCACCATTGGCCCGCCGCCCACCAAGCCGGCCACGCTGACCGTGTGGTGGGGCGCGCGAAAGGGCCGTTCGGTGATGAGTGATCGGCCGGCCAAGGATCCCGCCACTGAGTAGATCATCGTGGTTTCAAGCGACTCGTCGAACGACAGCGTCGGGAGTATCCCGGGCAAACGCCGCGCCAGCATGGTCTTGCCTTTATCGGGGTACATAGGCCCCCGAGTTGCCGCGTTAGCGACCGGGCCGAAACCCGTTGGAATCATTGGACTCCGGGCTTCGAGAGCCGAGACAGGATCCCAGTGGACCCGTCGAATGCAGGTCATGGCCCCGGTTTGCGCCTGCGGATGTGGCGAGCAAATCCAACTCAAGCCACAGCATCGGTGTCCGACCGAGGGCATTCCCCGCTACATCCAAGGACATCACCCGAACCCGCTCCGTCGCTTCTACGCGATAGTTCGTGCCCAGGGACTACTGCTCACGCGGGATGTCTGCCGCAAGCTCCGAATCTCCGAGAAGCAGTACCACCGCTTGGAGGCGGCCGGGGTCTTCCCGGAACCACAGCGGTGGGGGCGTTTGCCGCGGCCACGGATGCGGGTGTTCAAGCTGGGAGATGTGCCCGTTTTGCGAGCGGCACTGCGCAAGGGACTTTGTGGCCAGCGGTAGATGGGTGGTAACGCTTCTTCCTACAGGTGCATAGATCAGGTGAACGTTATGACCTCCCTTTCGACACTTCACGCCGGCCAGCAGATCCTCGTATTCTGCGACCATCCTCATGAGGGTGGGCTCTCCCAGATCGACGGAAGATACCGGCCGGTCTGGGAGAAGCTTCCAGCCGAGCATCAGACGGCCCTCGCCCGTTATTTCCTGCCGCACAGGTCGAGCAAAGCTGTGGTCGCCCCAACGAGACCTCGCGTCATCAAGTGGTACTGCCCGTTCGCGGGCCAAGGGGTCTTCCCATCGGGTCACCGCTACTGCCTCAACACCTACACGGGGTGCTCACATCGTTGCCGATACTGCTACGCCGCAGGTTACGAGCCCGACGATGCCGGTCCCAAGCGCGACTTCGCCTCGCTTTTGGCGAAGGACCTAGCCGACCTTGAGCGATTCGACGTTCCACCCGCACCAATTCATTTGTCGAACAGCACCGATCCGCTCCAGCAGAACCTTGAAGATCGGTACGGCCACACGAAGCTCGCCCTGGAAGGCATGCTGGCCCACCGTCGGCGCTTCACGACGGTGACCATCCTGACCAAGAACCCCGGCCTCGCCGCCAGTAAGGAATACGCGCGACTTCTGGCCGCACTGGGTGCGCCGGGTGCGGATCGTCCAACCGCCGCCAAGTGGCGGGCCGCTGGCGCGCCGGCAGTTCAAGTCGAGGTCAGCTTGGCGTTTTGGCGCGAGGAAGCCAGCAGGTTCTGGGATCCTGGAGCGCCCTCAGTCGCCGAGCGCATCGCGGGTATCCGCGCGCTCCGCGAAACCGGCATTTCCGTCGTGCTGCGCATCGACCCGCTCTTTCCGCGCTCGCCATTGCCGATGCCGCCCGGACGAAACCTGTCGGACTTTGGCTTGGCCGAGGCGCAGACTCTCGATGATCTTGATAACTTGGTCTCCTTGGCCAAGGCGACGGGCGTTCGGCACGTCGTGTTCTCGCCTGTGAAGATCGTGCAGCCTCGCCGGAGCAGGATGACCCCAGAAATGAGCCGCCTCCTTGATGTCTACCGCGCCATTGCTTCACCTGAGAAGGCAGTATGGCGAGGCGGAAGCTGGCGGCTACCACCGTCGGCCGCGGAGCGCTTCATCACAGGCCCCTTCTTGGAGGTTTGCCAGCGGCAGCGCGTGCCCGCGAAGTTCTGCATGCGGAACCTAGTCGAGACTCCTTGATACCTGTTGGGCATCGCACGCAGGCGGGATTCCACGCGACTTCGCGCGCGAGCCACAGCTTTCTTGGCCAGCGCTACTCGACGACTTCCCGCCGCGCGAAGAAGATACCAATGACCGGCACACCTGGAAACTGATGCTGGAGAACCCGCTTGGCGGCCACGAAGTGGGAGCCGTTCGTGAGCACGTCATCCACGACCCCGATCTGCTCCGGCGTCGGCCGCACGAGTGACTTGTCCATGGTGAGCAGATGCTCTCGCTCCTCCGGGCTCAGGCGGTGCCCCGACGGCCCGACGGCGTGGTCGGGATCGGTCGACTCGATCTGGACGAGCAACTCCCGAATGTCGTACTCAGCATCACGGTCGACGGCCTTGAGTACTCGGACCATTCTGTCGTCGTACCTCGGGTCAGTCTTGATCGCGGAGGGGGGCATGGGCACAAGCGTGGCCCGTCGTAGCCACTTGGGATTCATGCCGGACCGCAACTCGTCAGCGATCTGCTGAACAGCCTGTTCTTTGTAGCGCCACTCCGGCTTCCCGCGCCGCTCGACCGGCTTCTTGAAGTTCTGGATGATGTCGTTGGTCCCGCTGTGGCTGAATCCTGCTCGTGGCGTGTATTCCCGCAGGTAGTAGCAGACATCATCCTGTCTGAGATAATAGTGCTCGGGACGGGTGAGGTCGTCGATCTTCGAGAACTTCACCCAAGCGCCTTTTTGATGTCGTCGTAGTCGCGCACGCGGATTGCGCCCTTCTCCTCGAACCGCACCGGCCAAGTCAGCGACTCGTCCTTGAAGCAGCTCTCCAAAATGAGCAGTTTCCGACGCTGCTGAAGGGCGGCGCGTGCCTGTATGAGGGTCCCCGATGTTTCGCCGGCCTCGACAATGATGGTGGCTGCGGTCAGCGCGGACATTGTCACGTTGCGCTCTGGGAAGAAGAGTCGGTTTTGCGGCGCATGCTGGACCGAGTACCGGACGACCGGCACCTGGCTTACCACGAGGTGCTCCAGGGCGATCTTCTTCTGGAGGTCGCGATTCTCCGCCGGGTAGGTGGAGGATAACGATGTGCCGAGCACAGCGATCGTGCGGCCTCCCTCGTCGAGGGCGGTGGTGTGCGCTACCGTGTCCACGCCGGCCGCCAGACCCGATACCACGGTGAAGTCGTCTTTGACCAGGAGCCTTGCGATTCTCCGTGTCCGCCGAATTCCTTCATCGGTGGGATGCCGCGTGCCGACCACGGCTACCGCCCTGGTCTCGACGAGCGGCCAGAACCCCTGGAAGTAGAGCACCTCCAGCGGATTCGCGGCATCCCGCAGCTTGCTCGGGTATTCGGCCGCTCGGTGGATGCGCACGCCGAAGCGGCTCACACCGGCATCCTTGAGGATGCCGAGCGCCTTCGCGGCCATCTCGCTGGCCTTACTCGGGTCGACCAGATCTGATGGCAAGGCCTCGGGGTTGTCGCGAAAGAGCTTGGCCAGCTTCGCGAAGGTCATGCCTTCGCGCATCCAGAGGCACTCGTACGCGCCAATCTCCTGCAGTGGTGAGACGGGGGTGGAGGCCGAAACATCGGTGCCGCCCCAGTGCAGTGCATGCTGTCCCATGCGTCGGGAGCATAGCACTGATCACCTGCGCAGGGTGAAGCGGGGATGAGGAAGGTATCCCCCGTCTGCGATGCCGCGGAGATCACGCTCACGCGAGGAGGGTGGGAGACCGACGGTAGATCAGACCCGGTCCCGTTCCGAGAGCCTGTGCGATCCACGCAGCCGGGGATCTCCACCGTGTCGTCCTTTGACGCTCACCGAAACGGCGGCGCCCGTCAGTCGTTCTTGTCCTTGTCAGCGATCGAGGTATTGGTGGCGCCACCGTGCTGGGTGATCCGCGGGGGCGGCATCGCACCTTGACTGCGTCGCGCGTGAAGGCGTCGTCCGTCGCGTCGTCCGTCGCCTTGCTGGCCCAAAGGTCATCGTGGTAGACAACGGCCCGGGGCGTTCGCGGGGGCTCTTGACCAGTGGGCGTATCGAAACAGCTTCGAGCTGTACTCCCTTCGCCCCGGCAAGCCCGTACCCGCGGGCGTCCTTGGGAGTACTCCCGGGGGGACAGACAAGGCAGCTTGGCTCTCGATGGTCGGGACTGCTGGATGGCGCGCGTGGTATTCCTTCCCCTTGTTCGGAATCCTCGATTGTCAGAAGATGGTATCCGTGTCGTCCACCCAGAAGCCCATGCCCCGGAGGAGATCGAAGGTTTCCGGTCCGGCGGAGGCCATTCGACGTGATTCCACGAGCGAGACCACCCGACATCCTTCCTTCTTCCGAAGTGAGCAGCAATCCCAAGTCACGTTGGACTCAGCCGAGACCAGGCCGACCTTGCCATCATCGTGTCCTGTCCGCCTGATTCCGATCGGGAATAGCCGTGTTTTGCGAGCGACCCCTGTATTCGATACTTATTGGCGCTTCGCCGCATTGAGGCAGGGCATCTTCATGCGCAGGGTTATGGGGAGCCCTCAACCGTGGACAGATGACCCGGTCCTGGCAGCCAACCGGTTCACGAACGCCTACCGGGCTGCCGACCGCGTCAGTCAGTACTTGATCCGGCACGTTCTCTACGATGGCCCACAGACTCCCGATGAGATCTTCTTTCGGGCGCTCCTTTTCAAATTCTTCAACCGCATCGAGGCTTGGGAGGAGCTCACAACGAATCTCGGGACTCCCTCATGGAAGGGCTTCGATTTCGAGCGGTACGCACGCGTCTTCGATTCGATGTTGGCGCGCGGCGAGCGAGTCTACTCGGCAGCGTACATCATGCCGTCACCGGCGTTCGGAAGCGTCCGCAAACACCGAAACCACCTCCGGCTCCTCGAGCACATGTTGCGAGATGGGGCACCCCGGCGAATCGCCAGGGCGCGGTCGCTCAAGGAGGTCTTTGAGACGTTCCGCAGCTACCCCTCTCTAGGGGACTTCCTCGCGTTCCAGTTCGCCATCGACCTGAACTACAGCGACCTGATCGACTTCTCCGAAATGGAGTTCGTCGTAGCCGGTCCCGGCGCACGCGACGGCATCCGCAAATGCTTCGCGGACACGGGCGGTCTCAGCGATTCTGATCTCATCCGTGCGGTTGGCGAGCGCACAGACCGAGAGTTCGAGCGGCTCGGACTCACGTTCCAGACGCTCTGGGGCCGCCCGCTCCAGCTCATCGACTGTCAGAACCTCTTCTGCGAGGTGGGCAAGTACGCGCGAGTCGTGCATCCGGAGGTCAAGGGCGAGTCGGGCCGCACGCGCATCAAGCAGAGGTTTATCCCCAACTCGGATCCGATCCCCCAATGGTACCCGCCGAAATGGGGACTCAAAGTCCCTGCCTTTGCCAATGAGAAGCAACCGCGGCATTGGCCGCGGCAGCAGGGGCTGGCATTCGGCACTTCCTCCAGCGCATGAGCGGAACCCCACCAAAGCACGAAAGCAACATGGGGAGCTGACTGGATGCCATTTTGGACGACTCAAAGAATCCGCGAGGCGCTCGGCGGCCACAACTCGCCGATACTGAGGCCAAAACTCGAGCGCGCGAATAACGCCTGCTACGAGATGGCACTCGGTACCGAAGCATTCATCACGTCGATGACGGGCACGACGCAGACATTCGAACCTGGTCGGCAGGTGCGGATTCCGCCGGGGCAGTTCGGGCTCCTTATCACAGACGAGGAGATCTGCCTCCCGCTGAACATCTTGGCGTTCATCTCGATCAAGGCATCAAAGAAGATGCGCGGCCTTGTGAACGTGTCGGGGTTTCATGTAGACCCGGGCTTTCGGGGTCGTCTCAAGTTCTCCGTCTATAACGCCGGATCGGAAGCTATTGTTCTTGATGTTGGCGAACGTCTTTTTCCCATTTGGTTCTACGAGCTACCCGAGGACAACGAAGACGAGTACAACGGCCGGCACAAGGGGCAAATGACCATCACGTCGGAGGACGCCATGCGTTTGCAGGGGGAGGTCGCATCTCCTGCCGCGTTGAAGAAGGAGATCGACGAGATCCGCTCGACGGTCGCCAACTGGAAGGCGGCCACCACCGGGGCTCTCATTACGGCTGTGGCGACAGCGCTGGCAGCCATCGTTGCAGCCGTCGTGAAACTCGGGAAGTAGCTTTGACCCCTTCGGCGCCCGAGATTGTTCCCCGAGTTGGTACGTGATCAACGCCAACTATTCTTGCCGACCGGCAGAAATGATTGTCGCTGATCATTCGACCGCTCATCCGCCTCGAGATTGTCCGTTGGGGGATGTTTCTGTTCGGGACCCTGACCCCATTCTTTGCGTCCGTACCGACCAGGCAGACCATGCCTGAATGAGCTGCGGGTTCGTGCAGCCCGCCATCACTTCCGTTGCTTGGTCGTGGCGCGCGCGCCGACGAGCGGATTCCGCGCCGAGGACGCGGAGCAAGTTCTGGTAGCCTTCTGGCGCCCCTCGGATCAAGGCGAGTTCAGCGAGCTGGCTCTCGCTGACTTCCGGCTTGGCGAGATCGACCATCCGTTGGTACAACTCGCCAACGAGTGCTTCTCCCCGGTTGACGTCGATCGCGAGCGAGTCGGTGTTCATCGCCAGCCTGGTCTCTGGCGCGCAAGAAAACTGTGATGCGGCGTCCACATACACATGGAGGCTGTCGCTCCACTGGTGGTAGCGGCCAACTCCGAGGCCGAGCCAACCGGCCATTATCTCCTGGAGAACTGTGAACTGCAGGAAGTTGTAGGGCAAGCCGCGATGGAGATCGTTGCTCCGCAGAATTTGCATCCACTCAAGGCGCCCGGCGCGGACCTTTAGGAGCGAAGCCACGTTGCAGGGGATGTCCGGACAGCGCGGCGTACCGTCGTTCTGAGGCAAGTCAGCGCGGACGTCCCAAAGCTGGAGCACTACCTGCCGACTCGCGGGGTTGGAGGCGAGCACATCGCAGGCGCGTTGGACCTGGTCGACGCCGAACTGCCGCCTGAGACGGTAGCCGTATGCCCCGGCGTACGTCGGTCCCTCGCCTGCGAATTCCGGTAACCTAGGGAACCAGTAGTTCAGCGGGCCAGCGTCGTTGCTTCCCGCCAGGATCCAGACCACCTCGGCGATACCGAATGCTGGGTTGATCGCCGGGTGTCGCGATGTGACCCAGCGCTGTCGTGGGTCATCGATCTCAAACGCCACATGGAGTAGCTCGAACGCTTCGCCGGCACGACTCGGCTGGAGATTGTCGCTTGCTGCCGTCGCCATCACCGCCTGGTACGCTTGGCGCCAGACGTCATCCGCCGTCGTCCCGCGAAAGATTTCCATGATGTTACCCTCGTGGCACCCTAGCTGCCGCCTGATCCAGGCCGCGTTCGGCCGCCGTCGTGCCTCGCTGACACGGTTCAGACTTCATCCTTCCCCTACCTGCGCGGGCCGGTCTCCATCGACCGCGTCTCCGGCGAGCTCCTGGATCAGATCCGTGACGTCGGCTTTCGTCCAGGAGCCGCTGTTCCGCTCCAAGGTTGCATAGGTCGACATGCAGATGAGTGGCCCCGGAGCGAGTTTGGTCTGTTCGCAGACGAATGCCTGCAGTCGCGCGAGGCCGAGGAGGTTTCCGAGCGCCTTTTGAAGATAGTAGTGGGAACGATACAGCGCCGTCATCACGAGCCTCTTCTCGCGGGT
This sequence comes from Myxococcales bacterium, assembly GCA_003155465.1. The sequence goes on from PMCR01000563.1 coordinate 14,931, forward strand.
GATCTTCAGGCTCACGTGCGACAGACATGGTCCTCCGATGTGGTGCTTGCGATCGCTGACCGGGTCGTAGAGCGGGAGATCGAGACCCACCTCGGACAGCGAAAGCTCGTAGCACCCGGTCTTGACTGACTTCCCCGCGAGTTGCTTGCAGATCTTCTCGATGCAGTACTTGAGCGGGTTGATTGGTCCTGTTGGACCATCGCGCCGTACAAATCGGTGGGCGTAGGTTCCCCAGCGCAGCTCGGGCAGGCGCTTGATGCTGGGATAGATCTCATCCGGGTAGGTTTCGTAGACGCCCTTGGGCCCATGCCGCCGATACTCGCCGGCGGGAAAGATCGTTTCGGCCACCGTCGAGAGCGGAAAGTGGCCGGCCGCGCGAAGGAACCCGTCGAGGCGTGCTTCAATCCGACGATCATCTGCGCCGCGGCGCATCGGGTCTAGGATTTCGAGGATGAGGTTGTAGTCCTCCCAGTCCTGGCATGTGCTCAGATACTGGACCGCGGCGAGCCAGACAGTGGCTCGGCTCCCGCCCGTGATCGGTTTCATGCTTGGTCGGCCTCCTGTTCAATTTCAATGATGTCGACGGCCCGCGAATCGACGTATTGGGAAGGCAGCCATGCGTGCCCTTCAATACCCCACGCGGGTCCCCAGCTGTTGCGGGCGACGAATGCGAGGGCATCGCCGATAGGCGCCATCCCGATGACCAGTACGGCATGGAGCCGCCCATCTTTGCCGCCATCCTCTACGATCATGTGCGACGTTGAATCGGGAAGGTGAAAGGATCGCGAGATGCGCAACACCAGCACGTGCGCTCGCTTTGCGAGAAGCGCAGCCTCCAAGACCGCACTCGGCGTTCCGTTACGCAATCTCGACCCGCGAGTCCAGATGGCGGTGAGACCGGAGGGGGGAACCCACGACTCGTCGCGTGCATCCGAGTACGGACACTCCATCTCAGAGGGTTGCCCTTCGACGCTGAGCGCCTCCCGGATCCTGACGACGCCCACGCCAGCGCTCAGGCCAACTCCGGAACGCCTTGCGGCGTGGAAGTGGAGATACTCCGGGGAGAGCAGTTCGTTCCGCCGGGCCGCCAGCATGTGCGCATCACTCACAGCAAAAGCGAGGCACGTTGGACGCGCCCCCTGATCCCGAGCATCCGGCAGTATCGATCGCATGTCGATGGCCTCGGTCATCGTCAGTGCAGAACCTGTTGACCGAGGGAAGGACGCGAATGTCGCGGGAGGCCTTCGACCTCGGCGCCGTATGTGGAAACGGAGACCGTGACGGACTTGAGCGGGTTCCCTCCGTTTTCCCACGGTCGTCTCTCGAACAGCCCGAGTTGATGAACGCCGGGAGGCGGTCCCTTGAGCACGAAACGTCGGCGAGCGGGACCGCCAACAGCCGCAGCGTCTTCCGCCTCACAGATGTCTTCGATGATCGTGAAACCTGCCCCCACGAGTGCTTGTGTGTCCCAGAGATGCCCTGATCCACCGTGCTCAAGAAGAGCCGCTACGAAGAGATCGTGCGGGCCGGCCGCGATAGTGGTGCTGTCGTCGTGCTCATCAAGGACCCAGACGTCGGCCCAGGGGTCTTCAAGCTGGGTCTCCCCGAGCACCTGCTGCTTGATCTTCTTCGGCGTGACCTCACGCAGGATGTCGACCGTTGCCGCGTCCAGGACTTTCTGGGCAAGCAAGCCCAAGCAGGTCGCTTCGTAGCTCACTGCCAACCGCAAAGAGAGCTGGTACACTGTCCGCGGATCTCGAAGCTGGTGAGTCGTCCATCCATGTCGCTTAGCGTGATGGATGTAGAGCCAGCGCGGCATGAGGAACTCCGCGGCGAAGGCATCGGCGGCGACTTCGCGGAGGTCCCTGTTGGCCGTCTCGCCTGGGAACCGAATCTCTCGGTCCAGGCTTCCTTCGTGCTCGAGCACGAAATGGCCCAGCTCGTGCGCGGCCGTAAAGCGCTGCATGTGAAGATCACGCCGCGTGGTCACGATGATGCCAGCGCCCGCGGTCGACAGGCGGACACATGCTCCAAGGAGTTTGTCCAAGGGCCGGAACAGTAGCGGGACGCCAAGCTGCTCAATCGCGCCGAAGACGTCGACCGGACCGTCGTGCTCCTCGACCTTCTCGCGCGTCCGGAAGGCCGTGTGGCTGTCTGTGGCACCCCGGGTGCCGAGCAGGATGGCGTCGCGGAGAGTGTTCATCTTGGCTTACCCGACCCCGGCCGGGTGCGAAGAAACTCGGCAAAGCGAAGGACCTCATCGCAGTCCTTGTCGGACAACTCGGCCGCTGCTCGCTTCAGCATCTCAAGCTGAGGAGGTTCACCGATGGGATCCTCGCCCATGAAGTAGCTGGCGGGGCGTTGATAGAGCTTGGCGAGGTTCGCCAGCTCGATCGCATCGACACGGCGGTTGCCGTTCTCGATTTGAGAGATGGCGGGCCGCGGTAGCCCAACCTCCTCTGCGACTTCCTCTTGCGAAAGGCCCAGGTACTCGCGAGCCGCTCGCAACCGCTCACATAGAATCTTCCTAGCGTCTTCGGACATTTATCGACTCCACAGTGGCATCGGCAACATGCTGTCGTGCAGCAGGCGCCGTCGATGGGCAGGCCGCTCGCAGCTTCGGAAGCAGGTCGTTCGCGAGATCGTCGAACGAGGCATACCCCCCCTGCATAATCATTTTCGGATCGAGATCGGCGCCCATAAACTTCCGGATGACCGGCGATGCTTTCACAACGGCCTTCGAGTCGATCTCCGGCATGCCCTCCCAGACTGCCGCGGTTCCCGCGACGGCGGCGTCGAAGCTCTGCGCCTCTTCCTTCCACCACTCTTGGAGGGCTGCGCGAAGCTGCGCCTCGATCGCGTCGAACTTCCTCTTCGTGATGGTGGAAATCTCTGTTTTTTTCGCCATCGGCGCCTCTGTTCGATTTTCTTACAAAATAGGCCTACAGTGTTCGATTGTCAAACGTTGCGAGACTGATATGCGCAAGTGGCTGGAATCATGGGAGATGTTGCAGGAATGCTAGTACAGCTATCCATCCTCCCGTGACTTGGAAGATGCCCTCGGTGCCGGCGACGATCATAGACTCCGGCGCGCAGACCGTGAACGCGTTCCTCGGGTGAAACGTCACCTCAACCTGGTCCCAGTCGAGACGCGCACGGCTGATTGGAAACTGGAGCTTGAAGAACGCTTCCTTCGCCGCCAGGAACAGCGTTCCCGGCGATTGGCATGTGGCCTGGAAAGCCACCACTTGGGAGCGCTCTCGTGGCGTAGGACAAACGCGACGGACAATCTCGTTCTCGTCCTGTTCCACAAAGTCAACCTCGAGGTCCACACCAACGCCATCGAAGAGGGATGCGCTTCCGACGGCGATCATGCAGTTCTGCCGTTTGTGGCTGATGCTGCCGACTGTGCCCGACGGCCAAGCGGGTGCGCCTTCCCTATCGAACAAGATGGGGACTGCGGCAACGCCCAACCGTCCAAGCGCGCGTCTCGCGCAGGCACGACCAAGCGCGAACTGCGCGAGACGGTGCGGAGCCCATCCCTCCGTCGCTGCTCTCTCTTCTGGGAACAGCTCGCCAGGCGCATCGCCGACGCCGAACTCGACGACGAGCCCAGGTGGGATGAAGAGCCCGAGTTGTTGGCATAGGGCGCCGAGGCTCACCCCCTACTCGCCTTTCAGTTCGTTCTCGATCCCCAGTTCCCGCAGAGCCACCCTGGTCTCCTCCACCTTCTGGGTGGACAGGCCATCGGGCGGTGCGACCTCGACATAAAGGGTGAGCTTGAGCCCGGCACCCGTGGAGAACTTCGAGAGAACCTTCGTGTCGAAGTTCATCCACTTCTGCGGCGGGACATCTCCCTTCCATATGATGCGTAGAACCGTGCCGGCGCCGACGGGCTTGGGTGACGCCGACACAGGCGGCCGTGGGGCGGCCGTCGTGCCGGTCGATGTTAGACCGCCAGGCCCTGGCGCGGGGCCTGGCGGAACCGGACCGGCGGTGGGAGACGGCGCGACCTTGCCGGCCTTGTAGGCCCCGTCGACGTCCTTCTGGATCAAGAAGGTCTCTTCGGATATCTCCGCGTCGCTTGCCGCGATCGAAGTCCGCCAGTGGGCGACACCAACCGACGGCGATGCGGCATCAGTCACGGGCGATTTCCGTGGTGACCGTCGCCAAGTTCTCGATGGCGTGATACAGGTCAATTTCCTGGTCCGGCGTTTCGATGCTGATGACCAAGCTGTACCGGGCTTTGTTCTCCAGCCTGCCCAAGTGGGGACGTTCTCGCCACCAACCGGTCACGGGGTAGACGGCCACGTGGCCGCAGTCAGCCAAATCGGCAGCTATGCCTTCCCAGCAGTCGGAGTGGATCGAACCGTGCGTCTGACCATTGGGACCGACTACCCAATTCTGCTCTTCTGCCTCAGTCTCTGGGCGTCCCTCATCCTCGTCCCACGCCGCACGGGAGCATCTCTTGAGGAAAGCTTCGATTCTTTCGCCGGGGCGCTTCACCTTGAAACGGAGTCCGTGGGACTGAAAGCGGAACTTCCGTCCCCACCCCATTCGGCCTGGACTCGGCTGAATGAAGTAGGAGAGCGTCACGCGCATGGTGACAGGCGTTTCGCCCAGGTCCTGCAGCAACGCCATCGGCCACGGCAGTCCGTGGACGTGCATCTCTTTGGTTTTGATTCTGTAGCCGTCCTTCGTCTTCGCCCTCTCGAAGGGCTGAAGCTCTCCCTCATACACAAGCGTGGCCGCGTTCTCGGCGCTGTGGATAGCCCGGCGCAGGTCTGGGGCGCCGTAGCCGTAGCAGCGAAGCCGCTTCTGGACGTCCGCCTTGGACCTGCCGGGGAACCGTTCGAGCATCGCAGGCGTCCACCTCGCGGAATGCACCATCAGCGCACGCACCGTTTCCGGCCAAAGCTTCGGGTAGTGGCTCCAGATGAGCGCGGCCATCCGGGCGGCGGCCGCTGTCGCGGCGCTCGTGTCGCGGGTTACCGTCAGCAAACGACCTGTCGGATCCATGATTGTCGTAAGAAGGGATAGGTCGGCGCACGAAGACCGGTCCGTGCCCTTCTGAATGTAGTTGCCGCCTTCCATCACGAGGTCTGGCTTGATCGGCCAGCCAGCCTGGTCTTGCCAGCCCTGCGAAGTTCTGCTGGTCGGTGACAAATCGCCTGCCGGCGCTATGGGATTCCATCCGACCAGGTCCGGGTCGGTGATACTCACGAGATCGGTAGAGCCACCGACGGTCACGGCGTTCCACGCCTGCGAGGGGTCTTGGATGCCGGCACGCTGACAGTTCCAGTCGGGGTAGACGTATGCGGAGTCATCAAGCACCGCACAGTAGTTTCCCGCGCTGATGCACATCAGCTTTGGGTTTTCATCCAGTTCACCAGCGCACATCTGGTCGACGGCAGCCGACCAGGAAGATGGCAAGCCATGATCCCTGTCGTCGTCGGTCGTGACTGCCATGCAGACAGCCCGCTTCCGCCGCGGGGCTGAGATTTCGGCTCTCGCTACGGCCTGCTGGGTAACGGCTCCGTAGACATCAGGCGAGTTTGCGCCAGGTGGCGGTGGGAGCAGTTTGACGGATTCAAGTTGGTGTTGGAGCTGAACGGGGCCTTTGCTGGTGAGCACGTCCGTCAAGCATCGATAGAGTGCGACGCCCGCCATGCGCGTGCCATGTTGACAAGGGTCGTGATCCGCCGCCCCCCATTTCGGATCGACGGCTTGCCAGTCGCTGGGAGTAAGCGCGGGTGCAAGCAACGGGTGGCCCCGATTGACGCCCGTGTCGAGCAAACACACGGCGGGAGCATCCGAGGCCGCTGGCTGCAGTCGGCCGGCCAAATCGTCGACGAACTCCCGCTGGTCGCGGGCTGCCAGGTCGATGTACGCGGTTGGGACTTCCTTGGCGTAGCGAAGCTCAGCGGTCGACGCAAGCATGTCGATCGACGCGCCCAACTGATTCGCGGTGCCGTGCACGAGGACGACCACTCGCTCCGGAAAGTGAACGAATCGGTTGCTGACAATGAGCCGCGCAGTGCGCGCGAAAGTTTGCAGTCGCTCGTAGGTAGTCTCTGGTTTCTCGCCACCGCGCCGCGCCCACAGTTCCCACCAAATCGCTTGGTCAGGTTTAGGATAGAGCTTGGGATCGTCCTGCCACAGGTCGGCGACGGCGAGCAGCCGCATAGACGCAATCGATTCGACCAGCTTCTGATTCTTGGGCCGGCCCCTTGTCGTCCCATCCTTCAGCTCGCGCCTGGAATCCTCCTTCTCGTATCGCTCGATCATCCGCAACAGGTTGACGATCTTATCGCGACGAACGAACAGGGCTGCCGTCGCTACTCCGTCGACAACCTTGACGCTGAGCAGGTCGATCCCCTCGCGCTTCCTTTCCAAACTTTCCAGGGGCAGCTCGTAGCCAGGATCGCTCCGGATCGTGATGGGAACGCCGTCTGTTTCATCCGCGGTCGCAGGCTGCTGCTTGCGGAAGGCGCCCACCTCGGCCTCGGCTTGGCGCAAGTCGGCAGCGAGCCGCTTTGCGTGCGGGACGCGGTCACGGGGCGGAAGTCTGAACTGCGATGATCCACCACCGCCAGCATACGTATATGGATGCGAAGAAGCGGTACCCTCAAGTCGCAGATGGGAAAGGTCGCTCATTCGTCATGTCTTCCCGTCGCCTCCGGCCGTTTGCGCTTGGTCATGCGCCCGCGGCGGACCAGGCTTCGTTGAAATACGGAGGTGTCGATGTCCAAACGGCCCGCGAGCACAGCATCTCGCGCGGCCTCCTCGCAGGCCCGCGCGATCTCGGCGTGGCTGAGCGTTCCGAATGCGGCCGACAGCTTCTTCCAGTTGACGCCACCCAGGTCGAAGTGGCTCAGGCGGTTCTCGACCAGCGCACGTGCCATTGCCCGCGTCGGACGGCGGTACTCGATCACATCATCGAACCGACGGAACAACGCCTCGTCGAGCATGCCGACGAAGTTGGTCGCGGCGATGATGATGCTCTCGGATTCGTCGCGCTCCAGAAATTGGAGAAACGAGTTGAGCACGCGGCGAATCTCACCCACGTCGTTTCGGATACCCCGCTCCGCCCCCAACGCATCGAATTCGTCGAAGAGATAGACGCCCCGCGTTTGCCCCATGGCCTCGAACACGAGATGGAGCTTGGCTGCCGTCTCGCCCATGAACTTTGTGATCAATGTGTGCAGCTGCACGAACAGGAGTGGCAACCCGCACTCGCCAGCGATCGCTGATGCGGACATCGTCTTCCCACACCCAGGTGGTCCGACCAGCAACAGCTTCCGCTTCGGGGACAGCCCGTGCGACCGCAGAAGGTCGCGCTGATGGGACTGACGGACGACCTCGGTTAGGTGGTGCGACACCTCCACATCCAGAACCATGTCGGACAGCCTGGTGCTGGGATAGCTGGCCGACACTAGGCCGGCCAATTCTCCGACAGGACGCGCAATCGGCACAGCCCGAGGCGACGACACCGGCGCCTGGGCGTGGCGGGCCTTGTCGATCAGGTCGCGGAGTTCTGTGGCGATTTGGCCGTGCCCCTGGCGCGCCGAATGGGCGGCAATCTGCAGCGCCACGGCACGAAAGTGCTCTTCATCGCCAGCCGCGTGGCTGCGAAGCAAAGCCTTTAATTGTTCGGCCGTGGCCAAGACATTCTCCTTCGGTGAGAGATCGTGGCGATCTTACCCCGAACTCGCTGGACCATCCTAGTTCACAGGCCAGCCATACTCCATTTTTCCGGTCGACAACGTCCCTTGATCATTCCTCGCCGATCGGGACGAATCAATCTCCCCAGCGACCAAGATCGGCGTTTCCTTCGTTCGCGGCTTGGACAATCCATTCTCCATGCGTTCCGATCCATTTTGGCCCAGGCCTGGTCCGTCCAGGGTACAATCGCCGCCGCGCGGCTCGGCCCTCACCCTCTTCCGGACTCATGGAGACGTGATGCTAAAGACTGTTCGTGACGCATGTGAACCGCATCCTTCAGCCCTCGATTTCAGCCCCGCCGAGCAGGTCGAGGATCTCGCCCAAGTAATCGACGAGCAGGCCGACGGACGGGCTTTCTATGCCAAGAACCACATCACGGCCGGCATGCGGCAGCTCTTCGAGTTGGGCCTGAAGCGGTTGGCGGGCAAGAACGACCAGGCCCTCTTCGAGCTGACGCAGGCCATGGGCGGCGGAAAGACGCACACCATGGTGGCGTTTGGCCTGTTGGCCAGGAACGAGTCGCTGCGCGCGGAGGTTGTACCGGCGCTCGCGTCCGAGGCGCCGTTCGGCCGTGCCAAGGTCGTGGCCTTCACTGGCCGCAGCTATCCTGGGAACTTCTTGTGGGGCGAGATCGCGCGCCAGCTCGGCAAGGCCGACGCGTTCAAGCGGTATTGGCAGGACGGCCCCATGGCACCCGACGAGAAGGCCTGGACCGACCTGATCGGCGACGAGCCAACCTTGCTCCTGCTGGACGAACTGCCGCCCTACTTCGACAACGCTCTGACTATCCAGGTGGGAGCCGGGACGCTGGCACAAGTGACGACGGCGGCCGTGTCTAACCTGTTCGCGGCGGCTTTGAAACTGCCACGGCTCTGCATCGTCGTTTCAAACCTCAGCGGCTCGTACGAGGGCGCATCCAAGGACCTACGCCGCGCCATCCGCAACGTGGACCAAGAGGCACGCCG
>PMCR01000039.1 GCA_003155465.1 Myxococcales bacterium
GAGTCCAGAGATTGCTGGGCCTGGTCAATCAGGCTGCGAGACAACGAAGCCTTCCACCCGACCAAGAGCGCTGACGGCAGCTGGCCCTACGCGCCCGAGGAAGTCGCCGTGGTCCTTGTCGCTGGCGACTCTGGTGCCGAGCCCGTTGCCCCTTCATCCAGAGACTCTTGAACGGCGCCAAAGGAGGCGCTATCGTGCTATGTGGCCTCGCAGGAGAATTCCTATGTCGCTTGATGATCAGCAGTCCACAGCCGGTAGCCACGGGCCGCGCGAAGAACCAAAAGGCGCGAGGACGATTGCAGGCAGGCTTCTCGCTGCCGCCAGTCTGTTCTTCTTGTCCGGTGGCTGCGCCAGCATTACCAACAGCAAGATCGCCTTCTCTGAAGAGAGCACGCACGGCGAAGACGACGTCGTCGTGTACCTCTATCGAGAGAGGCATTCGGTCGGCTCCTCAGACACTTGGAGTGTAAGAATCGATGGTGACGATATTGGAGACCTGAAGCAGGACGCTTATATGGCCATCCACTTGGCCCCGGGGTTTCACGCGATCAAGTTCCCGGGCAATGGGTTCATGAGTCTCCGGTTGGCAGGCGTCAGCTCGACAACCGACGGCACCAAGGCAGNNACTCCGGACGGCTTCAAGGTCGATGACATGACATACTACGCGGCGCCGAGCCGGATCTACCTGCTGCAGAGCGAGGCGGGTGAGGTTAGATTCAGGGATTCCTACTACGGAGGGCAGCACCTAGGCCTCCTGGTCGAGTTCAACGCCAGGCCAAACCAGCCCCTCTACATTCGCTGCCGCGGAGGCGAGATTGCCTTCCTGACCAAAGCCGAGGCGATGAAGAGCCTTGCCACGATGAAGTACGACATGCCCAAGGCCGCGCACTAGGCTTGCGTGGTAGCTACCCTCGTCGTCCGTCGAGGACGCCATACCGGGCAGCCACCGCGCAAGCCAGCCTCACTAGTGGCTCGCCGGGCCATGCCGTGGGCATCGCTAGAGTGAACATCAAGTCGCGGCAGGCCTCGCAAGGACACAGGTGAATGCAGTTGACGTTCTGCGGCGCAGAGCGTATTCCTGTGTTGCAGCACGTCCAGACGAGGTACAGCATGCCATCTCATCGAGTCCACGATTCGGGCAGGGCCCGGCGCAAAATCACACCAATTCGCGGACCCGCTACCGCGATGGCCGCACTCTTTCTCGGGGCCTGCGCCGGGCATTACTACGGGTTGTCGGTTGGTGAGCTCAAACAAGAGGAGATGGTAGGGGGAGTTCCTGAGCACCTAGAAGTGATCCTGTACGAACACGTACCCAATGGTCTGGTTGAAGAAGCCAGCATGCAGGCGCTGACGAGACTGGGCACTCCGTTCGTCGAGACGCACGCGTCGGAGCACGACCTACGAAGGCTGAACGACAGGCGGGCACGCAACAACTTCGGCTTCTGTCCTTCCGAATACTGGGCGTCGAGTATTGGGAACTCGATTTGCGCTCTTAGCTGCGTTAACGGGCTGAGGGCAGAGGGAGTGAGCGCGTCGGCAAAAGTATCCAGTCTCGCAGTCTTTGAAGCCGATGATTTCTATCCGGTCTCCTACGAGATCCGCTCGTCAGTAGCTGGTGTCGCTCAGCCAGCATACGATAGCAGTGAGTGGCTGCGGCCATGCGTGTGCGTTGTGGCTAATTCCGCGAACCAATCCCTGATATCATTTCGCTACCGCAAAAGGGGTGCTATCTCCTGGACCGGCGCCCAGGTCATCTCCTCTGGCGGGCGTAGCGCGCGGTTCGTCTACGCGGATACTGATGAGTACATCAGAAAGCACCGCGCTAGCTACACCGAACAGCGCCGGACGGCGCCGACAGAAACGAACCAGGAGACGGCTGACGGTTGGAATCAGCGAGGTGTACGACTCCATGGAGAGAAACTGTACATCCCGGCCATAGGGTGCTTTGAAGAGGCCCTCAGAATCGACCCGGATGACTCTACTGCCTGGGGCAATTTGTGTACCACTCTGACGCTCGTACCGGACGCCAAACTGAAAGAGTATCACATGGAGGAAGCCCTTAGAGAGGCGGAAAGGTGTCCTGGCCGAGTCGCCAACAACGCACGGATATACCTGCGTACACAAACGGTTGACGAAGGTGGCATCACGGGAACATGGAAGGACAATGATTCGCGTTCGAGAAAAATGCACATAACCTCTGCAAACGGACAGATCTCGATACACTGTTCGACGCGTAAGCGATACAAGCAGGGGCCTGGGGAACCGGAACGTCTTTGGGAACGTCCCTGGCACAGCGCGCGCGAGCTGTGTCGGTCCTGGCAGCGGGTGGGTGAAGCGCTGGGGGCAGGGAAGTGACCACTTGAGGGCTGTGATCTAGCCCACAATTTGGGCGTCTCGCCAGACGGGTGCCTACCTGCCCGATGCGGACTTGAGGCCGGCTTGCGCGGCGGCCTACGCGTCGAACAGTTCGGTCTGCGCCTGGGGTCTGTGGCGCAGCTCGCGGGCCTGCCAGTACGGGGGAGCACGTGCGGGGGCCAGGGGTGGTGGCTCGGTGGGCTCGCCCAAGTGCTTCAGGAAGCGGACGATGTTCTCTGGCTTCTGCACCAAGGCCCGCAGTTTCATGCGCCCAGGCCCCCCAACAACGGACTTGCGGGGGGAATCCCCCCGACACTTGGCGCATTTCTCCACGTCCTCGGCGAAGGTCCTTTTGAGAAGCTCGCACCAGGGGCGATAGATTGACCTGTGGGTGGGCGGCCTGGGATTGGCCGGGGCTTCTTGTCCTGCGGGCACCGGGGGCGGCGGCGGCACGACAGAAGGCCGGAGCTTGGACGCTGGGGCAAGCACACCGCCGTAATGAACCGTGTGTCAGCAGCGGGGGAGGAATGCTGGTTGCGAGACGACAGAGCAGCGAAAGTGGGTCCATGTCGGCACTGGCGTCGTTCCTCGGGGCTCAACTCCTTGCCGACAACCGCCAGCCGACGACGCTGGTCCGGGGTGAAGGGAATCCGCTCTTTGCCGGTGGCGGCCCGGAAGGCCTCCTTCACCACCTGAACTTCCTCCAGCGCATAGTCCAGCTTCCGCTTCGTCCGCTCATTGATCGCAGACGCGATCATGGCGATGAGAAACTGAAGCGTCAACGGCAGCATTGGTCGCCAAGCTGCCCGTTCAGACCTGCCGATTCAAGCTGCGCATCTCCGTGAATTTGTGCGAGAATTTCGGCGATCCGTTTCTGGACACCACGGGGGTTCTCCCCCACCGCATCAATGAGGGCCAGAGCGAACCATCCTTTTCAATCCAAGCAGGCTGGTTCTTCAGTTTCTGGATTGTTGCTTATCTCGGGTTCTCCACGGCTTCTTTGGAAAACTCGACGATCTTATGATCCTCGCTCAACTCAAAAATGCCAAACATCAATGAAAGATATGCGCTGGCGGCCCCAAGGAGAAATACGGCCGCGCCTGGGGTGATGTCGTGCTGGAACAAGGGATGACCAAACACCCCAGCGAGTGGAGGCACCATAAGCCCGATTCCGACGGTTCCAGTTGCCAAAGACGCCCACCCCCATCCGTGCCCGCTCTTGCCGACCCGAGCACTCGCAGGACCGACGGGAACAGCCACGTTCTTTGAGAAATTCACGGAGCCTGAGACAACTACCCTCGCCGGCCCTGCTGGCAGGTCCACCAGTTCGCACGGTTGAACAAAGGTGATGCTCTTGTCGCATTTTGCGATGCCGTTGGGCGTTTCGATTTGAAGGTCAAGCCTGTCTCCTTCGTCTAGTACACTGAATTTGATCCGCTGGCGCTCGTGCGGTGGCGGGGTGGTCGACACGGAGTCCGAAAGCTTAGGGGGGGCGGCCTGCAGCGCAACATTGGATGGCACTGCCTCTGACGCAGCCTGGGCTCGGCTCCGGTCCTTTTGCTGGATCTGCAGCATGGCGATCTTCTCGCGGATCTTGGGTTCCTCCTCCGGCGAGGCTTGGGGAAGGTAGCGTCTGTAGCGCTTGAGCGCATCCGCAGTGCGGCCCTGAGTCTCGTATAGAACCGCGAGGTTGTACTGGGGAGCCGCCCAATGGGGCGCCAGCTTCTCGGCCTCCTTGAATTCGCTCTCAGCTTCGGCCAACCGCTCCATCCTGAAGAAAGCTTGTCCCTTAATGGTGTGATCCTTGGCAGCCTGCGGGACTGCTTCCTTTCTAGCTTGTAGCTTGCTGATGTGCCCCAGCACCTCATCCACATCGGAAGCGGCGGGGCTGACAACCAAGTATTCCTCATAAGCCTTAATGGCGGCCGCGTCGTCCCCCGCGGTCTCGCGCACTTGTGCGAGATTAAAGAGGATCGTCGCGTTCTCGGGGTCGAGCTCGTGTGCGTTCTCCAGCCGAGCCCGACCTTGCTCGACGTTACCTGCATTGACAAACGCCGCACCCTCCTCAGCTAGCCGAGCAGCGTCCGGACTTGCGGCCAATATGAGGACAATCAACAATGTTTGCATTTCCTATTTCCTTGCCCCGCTGGGCGCTAGCGAACTGGCACTGTCATTGGGATGTTCTTGCTGATAATCCCGTAACCTTCAGGCTGCAGCTGGCGGCCCACAAACAGCTGCACGATCCCGGTGCAGTCACTACTGATCTCCACGCTGCGCAGCCCCAGCGGGATTTCGTTGAAGACCCATTTCTTCAAGATCCAGCCTACTGGTCTGAGGGACTTCACAGGACAGTCGCCCTCTAGGAATATGCGCAGATAGCGTTGTCGGTCGACACGCGGATCCGACGGATCGACCGCATCCATCGGCTTGAGCTTTGGTACAGAAGCGGCGAAGGTAGAGGGGGCGCTTGCCACTGGCTTGAGGGCGAGACGCGATGCGGGTCTTGCTGCAGAACGATCCACAGGCTTGAGCGAAACCGTCGTTGGCGCGCTTGACGGGGACGAGTCGGTCTTGAGGGTAGCTGCGATCTCGAGGTGTTTCGCCCGGCGCTCCTCCTCGCGGGCGGAGGCCAGCGCCTCGTTGGCCTGGCGCTGCAACTCGGCGACACGCGCTTGTTCTTCTGCCGCGTCGGCCTCCTGCTCCTGTCGCGCGAGCTCGCGCTGCAGACGGCGCTCTTCCGCATCGGCCTGCGCCTGCTCGCGCCTCTCGTCCTCCTCCATCGATTTCGTCCAGATTCCTGTGATGAGGTTTCCCACCGTCCCAACCGAGTCGGAGATCAATCGGCTTTGCTCCGCGAGCTGCGCCTGCTTTGAGGCGATCTGGCTTGCGGTACCAGAGTAGCCCCGGATCTCGCTCTGGGCGCGCATACGGTCCAGCTGGGCCTGCAGCGTCTCGTTCGTGGCGTCACCCTGGCCCGAGGCGAGGCTCGTGCGGGCTTTGCTCTCATGCGCGGCGGCAGAAGCCATCGCCGCCTGGTAGCGCTGCTGAGCTTCCGCGGCACGGCGCCTGGCGGCTTCGGGGCTGTCCATGGTGCTGCGGCCGCTGGGCTTCGTCCTGTCGATTGCGCCGGGATCGATTTCCTGACCGATCCGGTATTTGCGATCCTCGTCTTGTCGTAGCAACGAAGGATTGACCACAGCGGTCTTGCCCGCAGGATCGCGCACGGTCATCTTAGGGTCCGGCGTGGACGGTTGCAAACCGGGCGTCGGAGTCGGCGAGCGAGACGATGTGGCGCTGCCCCCCGGATCTTGCGATCCTGGGATGGACTTCTCCACTTGGTTCTTGACGAAGCGCGCCCGTGCTCCCTTGATTCGTTGGACGATGGCCCACATCCCCCTCGTGCTGCTCTGCTCGCCCGGTTTGAGCGTCAAGCGCAGCCAGGGAGCAACCTGCTGCTCGCCTTTCTCAGTGACGCCGATGATCTCGTACTCAAACGTGATCATCTCGTCGTAGTTGTTGCGGAGCTGCCAGGAGACCTGGTATTGATGATTGGCGTACTCGAAGGTGCCTTGCTGGTAGCGCACTTGGATGCGATCCCCTCGGTCGTCTGGAACAGGAGTGTACGGACTCCACTCCCCCGCCGTGGCAGCGTCCGAAATGATGAGACTGGCGACGAGCAATCCAACGACAAGAAGCGATCGATTGTAGTACGCTTTTTCCCCTCTACGAGAGTGCAGGACCACATCATTCGTGGATAGCATCATGTCTGCGGGACCTGTCGCATGGTCGGTAGGCGAAACAGTGCAACCCGGAAAGGATCGTGAATGAAAGGTGAGAGCACTTGATGGTCTCATGAAGTTCAGTACGATGTCCAGAGCGTAACCGATTTAAGCCAGTGTGGTGCGTGGAAGAGGGAGGGATGGGGCGAAGGCGACGGCCAAGCCTGGATGGAAAGGCGGTCCACGAGGATGAACCCGCGAGCATGGGCCCGTAAGCGGGCTGACAAGGAGTGCTCGATGGGCAGGCCCCGGCCCTGCGGCGGGAAGGGCTCGGCCTACTCGAACAGCTCGGCCTGCGGGTTGGTTTGACACGTGTGACGCTGCGGAAGTAGGGCGGTGGCCGGGCCTCGGCGAGGCCGAGTGGCTCGGTCCACAGGCCCTGGTGACGGAGGAAGCGCTCGATGCTCGCGTGGTCGCGGACCAGGGCGCGAAGCTTCATGTGTCCTCCGCAATGAGGGCAGGTATCGACAGGCAGACCGAGGGTGAGGCGCATCAGCTCGGCCCATGGCCAGTATCGGCAGCGCGCTCCGGAGCGGCCTGGCTTGGGTGGCGGCTTGGTGTGCGCGTGGGGCGCGGCCGGTGTCTCCGTGGGTGCCGGCTCTGGCGGCGGAATGACCAGTGGCCGCCAAGGACTCGCGGGGGCGAGCACGCCGCTGTATCGGACCAGGTGCAACTTCGGTGGTGGCACCGATGCCGCAAGACGCGCCAACAGGGATAGCACGTCCATCTCCAGCGCATACGTGCCATCGCGAAACGGCCGCTTGAGTTCCAGCCGCACGCGGTTGTCGGGCAGGAGGGCGAGCCGCTCCTTCGCCAGTGGCGGGCGGAGCACGTAGCGCAGCAGGCGCTCGCGCGCGGGTTGGTCCTCGGCGCCGGCAACGCT
>PMCR01000583.1:0-1791 GCA_003155465.1 Myxococcales bacterium
TCGATGGCCCGGCCGTACTCGCCCCGATCAAAGGAGTTCTTGCCCCGCCGGAGATCGTCGGCGGCCGGGGATGGAACGGCTGGGAGCCCTGCCTGGAAGAGCAGGAGAACGACAATTCCCGCGTACACGTTACTCGTCCANNCGCGGTGATGTTGACTCGCTCAGTGATGGTTTTTTCGCCAAGAAAGACCACGACATCCAGACTCTTTCGCATCTCATCGCCGGCGTCAAACGGAACCGGTACTCTCTCGCCCGGGCGGACCGTCGTGCGCCATAGGTTCGGCCGCCCATCGCTCACCTCGCGCACCAGAATGCTGGCCTCGTTTCGCGCCGGTTGCAGGCTGACCGACAGGCGGGCGGGCTTGGGATCGAGATTGACGTAGAGATGGTCTCCCGGCGGCCGGTACACCTGCGGCCCAACCGTGACCTCCTTGCGATTGCAGCAGGCGTCGTTGCGGAACTCCAGGGTGTGCGGCCCGTTCCACGGAATCACGATGCGATTCTGCCGAGGCCCGAAGTCGAAACGCTTCTCGCCATCCATCCAGACTTCGACCTTCGGGGGATGAGGCCCCAGGGTCAATTCAACTTTCTGGGGGCCGGCCGCGGCCGCGCCACGGGGCGACTCGCGTGCGCTCTCCTCACGCTGGTCAGCCCGCTCCGCGCCCGCCGCGACTCTTCTGGCCTCGCGCGCGTGGCTCGGAGGAACGGAAACACTCTGCGGTCGGGCCGCCAGCTTGGGGGGTGGCGTCTGCGCCTTGGGCCCTCCCGCGGCAGTGGGGCCGGTCACCCCCGGCTGTTGCAGGCTGGCGGTGATCCGCTCGCCATTTCCGACCTGACTGGCCCGCACGGCCCGGCGCCAGATCGCGAAAGTGCCGGACCCGATCCCCGCAAGAACTGCCAGCACGACTGCCACGGTCACCCAGCGCCGAACACGTTCGCCTCGTTCCAGCCGTCGCAGCTCGGCCAGAACGGTGGGATTCTCCGGTTCCAGGGCCAAGGCCCGGTTCCATAGTTCCAGCGAGCGAGCGCTACGCCCAGCCGCCTGTTCACGCTGACCGGAGGCCACCAAAGCCGTTGCGAGACGGTGGTCCAATTGCTGCTCATAGGTTTCTGGCCCCGTGAGGTAACGGCCCAATTCCTCGCGCACATTCTCGAGACCCGCATCGACCACATAGGCGCGCAGGTCGTCCAGCATCAGGGTCAGACGCGGATAGCGGTCGCTCGGATATCGCGCCAACGACCGTGCGATTACCTTGGCCAGATGGTCTGACACCCGCGGGCTGACCGTGCGCGGGTCGGCAAACCGGCCTTCGGCGATGCGCTTTAGTACCTCATGCGGGTTCTTCCCGGCGAACGGCAACACGCCGGTTGCCATCTGGTACAACATGACCCCCACCGAAAAAATGTCGCTGCGGAAATCCAGGGTCTTGCCGTCGAGGACCTCGGGCGCCATGTAGGCCGGCGAGCCCAGAATCTGCCCTGTCACCGTCATCCGTTCCAAGTCCACCACCTGCGCCACGCCGAAGTCCATCAGCTTGATGGCGCCGTCTTTGCGGACCATCACGTTCTCGGGCTTGATGTCGCGGTGGATAATGCCCAGCGAATGCGCGTGGGCCAATGCGCTGCCGACTTCCAGCACGATGAGGGCAGCCAACTCGGGCACGGGCAGCTTTCGGTTGGCCAGGAACTGCTTCAGGGTCTGGCCATCGATGAACTCCGTGACGATGAAGGACGACTCAGCGTCGTCGCCCGAGTAGTCGAAAACCTGCAAGATGCCGTCGTGGTTCAGCT
>PMCR01000583.1:1845-2004 GCA_003155465.1 Myxococcales bacterium
TAGGGGCTGCATACTACGAGACGAAGCCACCATATACAACACCTCGGCGCGGCGCATAGGGAAGGACTGGTTGACGGCGAGACGAGGCGAGATGACTATCTGCCCATTCATGGGCGCCGGCAAACCGATTTTGCATGGGAAAACGCGCGAGGCCAATTC
>PMCR01000583.1:2105-4494 GCA_003155465.1 Myxococcales bacterium
TCGAGCACGCCCGAGCAGTGCGCATTCATCATCAGAGACAGCGGTGCCCGGACGGTGATCGCCGAAGACGCCGCGCAGAGGGATAAGCTGGTGCCGCTTCTGGACGAGATTCCGAAGCTGCGTCTCATTTCTATGGAGGGCGAGTCAGGGTCTGAGCGACCCCAAGCCCAGGGGAACAGAGGGTCTCGGTTGCAGGGCGTGCCTTCGGCGGTGCATGACGTCGAAGGCACGGCGCCGTTGTCCCTAGCGGATCTGCGCCAGGCGGGTCAGGCGTGGCTGGCCGGCCATTCCGCGGAGTTGGACCGACGCGCGGCTGAGGTTGGGCCCGACCATGTGTTCACCATCGTCTACACCTCGGGCACCACAGGACGGCCCAAGGGGGTGGTTCTGACCCACAAAAACATGGCCGAGTCCTTTGCCAGCGCGCTGCGCGCCTTCGACCTGCGCGACACCGACGTGCAGTATCTCTTCTTGCCTCTCGCCCATGTGCTCGGTCGCGAGCTGGAATGGGCGCCAATTCTGGCAGGCTGCGCTTTTGCGTTTTCTGCCGGACAGTCACGGATCAAGTTCGATCTCGTCGAGGTGAAGCCCACGTTCATGGCAGGGGTGCCGCGTGTTTTCGAGAAGCTGCACGCCGCGATTGCTACGGCGGTGGGGCAGGGGAGCGGGTTCAAGCGCACGCTGGTCGGCTGGGCGTTCAAGGTCGGTGCACGGTACGCAGCCGGCTTGCGGCGCGGTGAGCCGCCTTCGGTAGGGCTGCGTATCGAGCACGCCCTGGCCGACCGGCTGGTTCTGTCCAATCTGCGCGCGCGTCTGGGCTTCGACCGCTGCCGTTTCTTGATCTCTGGTGGCGCGCCCCTGTCGGCCGAGATCGCGGAGTTCTTCCATGGCCTCGGTCTGCTGGTTCTGGAAGGCTACGGCCTGACCGAGACGACCGCCGCCGCGTTCGTCAACCGCTGGAACCGCTACCACTTCGGTACCGTGGGCCCGGCCATCGACGTTATCCAGCATCGCATCGCCGGGGACGGCGAGATCCTGATGCGCGGGCCGTCGGTCTTTGCCCGCTACCACAACAACCCAAGCGCTACCGCCGAAGCCATCGACAACGAGGGATGGTTTCATTCGGGCGACATCGGCCACGTGGAAGACGGATTTCTCAGCATCGTGGACCGCAAGAAGGACATCATCGTGACGGCAGGCGGGAAGAACGTGGCGCCGCAGATGATCGAGACCGCGCTCACAGCCCACTGCCCGCTCATCAGTCAGGTGGTTGTGTTCGGCGACAGTCGGCCACACTGCGTGGCCCTCATCACCCCATCGGAATTCGCCGCGCGCCAGTTCGGCGACGGCAGTCTTGCCCGCGCTGCTGCGCAACCCGAGCTGCGCGCGGCCGTAGAAGACGCAGTGGCCGCGATCAACCGAACCCTGGCCTCCTACGAAACCATCAAGAACTTCGCCATCCTGCCCGCTGATTTTTCTGAAGCCGCAGGCGAGCTGACCCCCAGCCTCAAGGTCAAGCGTGATGTGGTGAGGAGCCGGTACGGGAATATCGTCGATGCGCTGTACGAGAAGACGGGGCAGCTGCGGCTGGTCGGGGAATTCGGGGCCGCCGGCCAGGCCGGCTAGCGGGTCGCGCGGGCGAGTGCGTGTCCGTGTGGGGTACGCGCAAGGCGGAAGGCGCGGAGCGAGGGCGTGAGCGCTCCGCGTGTCGCGGGCCGCGCACGCTCACGCCAGACGCCCACGCAGGCCGCACCACGCTGGTCGCTTTCGCTGACGCTACCGCTCACGGGCCCCTCTGGCTTCTTCGTCAGGAAGTGCCCTCAGGAAGTGCCATCGAGAGTCTTGCGCCTTGGTTGGTGCTAAAGTTGCAACCCTGAGGTCCCATGAATACGGGAACGCCAGAAATCACGAACTTCAATCACCGACACCTTCGAGAGCCTGCCATTTGTGTCGTGCTTTCGTCGTGCCTTGGGAACCTGGTGCTGTGCCTTGCGTTGCTTGTGTCTGGATGCAGGAGTCATGGTTTGGCTAGACTCATGGATGGCGCATCAGAGACGAACATGAACTCGGCATTTGACGGCGGCGCTGCGGATGCGCGTTCCGACTATGCAGATGCTGGTTCTGACCACATGGATGTGGTCGTTGCAGACAGTCGAGCTGAAGCGAACGGAGGCCGCGTAGATTGCCCGGGATACCTGACCACCGCTGCGCCGGGCCTCTTCTGTGGCGGGGATGACTTGTACGCAGGATGCTGGGCGTGCGATTCCGAGTTTGGCTGCAACTGCGTTGCGTGCCAAAAAACCCATTGCGAGAACGGCTGCGCGGACCCCTTGGACGGCAATGCACGCTGCGTCGATCGGCCTGATGTGGGCGTCGATCGGCCCGATGT
>PMCR01000285.1 GCA_003155465.1 Myxococcales bacterium
ACCGGCCGCGGGACGAACACCGGCCGTGGGACCGGCACTGGAAGTGGCACCGGCACTGGCGCTGCGACTGACACTGGCGCTTCCACCGACACAAGCGTCGGGTCGAACGTGATCACGGTCACCGACGACGCGGTCACCGAATAGCACCGTCCTTTGGGAATTCCGCCGTGAGTGAGGGGGAAGGCACTCTCGCTCACGGCGTGTCTTTGTTCTGTGTCGCAGCAGGACTGCTGATGTAGTCAAGGGTATCCCTGCTGACCCGCGCCTGCCCCTGACCCGTTTCTGCTCCCATCTGCTACTGTTGGATGCGGAGAAAACGTACGTCAGGTTGCTCATGTCTGTTGGTCGCAAACGGGTGCCTCTCTACATTGTGCCGGGCGAAGCGCGTCCGGATGTCGATGATGCCGACCTGGCGCGGGCCCTCATAGCTGGCGAGCCGTGGGCGCACGCTGCTACGTGGAACCGGTTTGCGCCTCTAGTCTTCAACATGGCCTGCCGCGCCCTCGGAAGCCAGGACGAAGCCGAGGACATCACGCAGGAGGTGTTCTACCGGCTGTTCGCCCGTGTGAAGACCCTCTGCAAGCCAGAGTCCCTGCGGAGCTTCATCGTGTCGTTCGCGATCCGAATCCTGAAGTGGGATCTCCGTCGCAAACGTGCTGGCCGCTGGCTTACCCTCTTCACACCGAAGGAGCTTCCCGACGCCCAGTTTCACGGCGCCGATCCCGAAGCACGGGACATGCTTAGGCGCTTCTACGCGATCCTGGACGAGCTTGGGACGCGCGAGCGCCTGGTGTTTGCGTTGCGCCATCTTGAGTCGATGACCTTGGGAGAGATCGCTGCTGCAATGGAGATCTCGTTGTCAACGGTCAAGCGCACGCATGCCCGTGCGGCCATCGAGGTGGAACGTAGGATTGCAAGCGATAGAGATCTGGCCGGCTTTCTTGAGGAAGGGCAAGGCCCCAATGGAACGTGACGTCGACAGAGGGACCGTGGCAGCGATGATTGAGCGGGTGGCCGATCTTGCCCGTTCCGTGATCGTGCCCATGACTCCTGCGCAGCGCGAGCTAGGGTTCGACATCGTTAGGGCGCGGCTTGCAGGGCGCCAACGCCAGCGGGTTCGTCTCTTCAGGCTGTCAGCCGTCGGGATGGGCGTCGGGGCTGTCGCTTGTGCCATGTGGTGGATTTCTTCTGCAGCCCGAGTGACGGTGCCGCGGACAGAAAGCCTCGCCTACCGCGTCGAAGGAGGCGAGATTGGCGACGGAGGATACCTGCGCTCTTTCGGCAGTGCGGGGGTGAGCTTGCGGTTCGCTGAGGGGAGTGAGCTGGACTTCCTGGCTGGTGCGCGCGGTCGCTTGCGCTCGGTCGACGCCCACGGCGCCCGCTTTGCCATCGAGCGGGGCGCGGCATCGGTCAATGTGGTGCACCGTCCGGGCGCGCGCTGGTTGGTCGACGCAGGACCATTCTTGATCGCGGTGAAAGGCACGACCTTCACGGTCGCCTGGGATGCGACGGGCGAGCAGCTTGATCTTCGCATGGAGCAGGGGATGGTCTCGGTCACCGGTCCGCTTTCTGAGGGTGCGATCACCGTGCGCGAGGGCCAACGGCTGGCCATCAACCTGCCGAAGCGAGAGGTGGTGTTGCGAGACGCGGAAAGCGCCGCAGTCTTGCACCCTGCCAGTGCCCCGGTCTCGCCTGAGCCGGAGGTGGCGCAGACCAAGCAAGGTCTTGACGGAGAACCTGGGGACACCTCGCATGGCGCGGCGGGCGGGCGATTGGGTATCCGTGCACGCGGCGCCGTTGCCTGGCCGAGGAATTGGGCCGCTGCCCTGGCAGCCGGAGACGTCGATTCGATTCTCAGGGACGCAGAGAGGCGCGGGTTGGCGCGATCGCTGGCTGAATCATCCGGCGAGGATCTGTCGGCCCTTGCTGATGCCGCTCGCTACCGGCGAAGAGACAGCATCGCCCGCCAGGCACTTCTGGCCCAACGCAGTCGGTTCTCGGGTTCGGAGCGTGCACTTGACGCCGCCTTCCTTCTCGGGCGTCTGGAGGAGATGCACGAGGGCGGCCGGCACAAGGCGCTCTCATGGTACGAACGCTATCTTGAGGAAGCTCCTTCCGGCGCCTATGCTTCGGAGGCGCTAGGGCGAGGAATGATCGTGACGCAAGAGCTGATGGGAAATGTCGCGGCCCAGATGGTCGCCCAGGACTACCTGCGGCGCTTCCCAACCGGGACCTACGCTGGCGCAGCGAGGGCGCTTCGCCAAGGGCCGTGAACGCGATCGTCTCATGGCGAACCCTGGCTGTGGGTCTGGCGCTGGTCGCGACCATGGCGGCCAGGGCGGGTTGGGCAGCGACCGTAGTCCTGGTGCGACCCGCGAATCCCAAGGCGACCACGGCCGAGGCGCTGGTGCGGATGCACGGCGAATTGGTGTCGGCGGGATTTGACGTCCAGATCACAGCCACGACAGCCGGGGCCGATCCACGCGCATCGCTGGAACAAACCGCGAGCGGGACGAACGTCGATGCCGTGGTCGCGATCCTGGGCGACGCCTCACCCGATTTCGTCGAGGTATGGGTGATCGACCGGGTGACCGGCAAGTCGGTGGTCAGGCGCATTCCCAGCCAGCCGGAGTCCGATCGGGCGGCGGAGATTTTGGCCATCAGGGCGATCGAACTTCTGCGGGCGAGTCTCCTGGAAGTAGCCATGGCTAGCGGCAAGGAGCCCCCCCTCGTGCCCAAGCCGCCCCCCGCGGAGGTCACCCGCTTCGTGCAGGGCTCACTCGACCCGCGCAGAAACTCGCGCTGGGCGATCGAGGTCGGCGGGAGCGGCGTCGCGAGCTTTGACGGGGTGGGCCTGGCCCTGCTTCCCATGATTCGGCTCGACCTCGCGGTGGGTTGGTATGGCCTCATGCGGGTCACGTTGGCTGGACTGGGCACCCGATCGAACTTCGAATCGTCGTTGGGCTCGGCTAGGGTGTCGGCCGAGGTGACGGAGCAGTTCGGTCTTGTCGAGGCTGGAGTCAGGCTGCGGCCGCAACGGCGCTTGCAGCCGTTTTTCTCGCTCGGTGCGGGCGCGCGGCACACCTCGGCGGAAGGGCGGGCGCCTTGGCCCTACCAGGGGCAGACAGCCGGGCAATGGTCCTTTCTGGTCGACGCGGGAACTGGAATGCGGTTGTCGCTGCACAGCCGCTTCGAGATTGCGCTTGAAGTCCACGCGCAACTTGCCCATCCCTATCCCGTCATCCGGGTTCTCACCCTCCCCGTGGCGACCGCAGGGCGCCCGGACCTGCTGCCCAGCCTGACCCTGATTGCATGGCTCTAGTTATGACATTCCATCGAACATTCGCTCCTCTGGCGCTGCTGCTGGCCGCTTGTTCGCCCCGCGGACTCGACGTGGTGGGCTTGGCGCCCGGCACCCTTGAACGGGACGTGGTCGGGTACTGGCCTTGTGACGAAGGAACTGGCGGCATGCTGTTGGATCATTCGGGCTTTGGGCATGACGGCTCCATCATCGGCGCCACGTGGCTCCCGGATTCTGGCCACGCTGGTTTTGGCGGCGCACTCCATTTCGAGTCAGGGAACTCGGTAGTCGTGGGGTCGTTCCCCGATGCGAGTGCGAGTTGGAGCATTTCTCTCTGGGTGCGTCCTTCCGCCTGGGAATCTCCCTCTCCTTCCTCCGACAATGGCAGCGATACCTACGTCACACTCATCAGCACCGAAATCGTCCGTGTCGGCGGTTGGGAAATGAACGTGCGGTTGCCTCAATTGGAGAGGACGTGGAGATACCACTTCGGATATCCCAACCCGGGCGATGCGGGAGCCTGGAACTACCAATGGGCCGACGCCGTCGGTTTCGAGTTCGGCATATGGACCCATCTTGTGGCCGTTGTGGACAGCTCTGCGATGAAGATGTCTTTCTACAAGGATGGCGGTCTGTCTGCGGAGAAAACCATCACGACTCTCATTCTGCAGGGAAGCGAGGCTCTCTACTTGGGCACTTGGTCGGACGGTGGGCGGTACCTGGTCGGGGATCTGGACGATATCGTCATATATGGGCGGGCACTCACACCTTCTGAAGTTGGCGCGCTCTACGCGAATCCTCCGTCCAGGGCTGATAGATCCAAGCAAGATGCCGCGCAATCCATCCCTGCGACCAGCGGATAGTGGGTTCTGGCAAGGGCTTACCACCGTGCCACGGCTTCCGCTTCGCGAATCCACACCCGACGTGACAGGGGTAAGTGCGTCTGCGACCCCAGCGGGATTCGAACCNNTTGAACCTGCGACCTACGGATTAAAAGTCCGCAGCTCTACCAATTGAGCTATGGGCCCAGACGAGAATGCGACGAGGTTCCTTTCTCCGGTCCTGCAGACCGGGCCGCAAGTTGTAGCACGGGTGCGGGCCGGCGCAGGTTGGAAAAATGTCTTGTGCGCGATGCGGCGTCGAGCTGGCCGCGCGGCTCAAGGAATCTTGCGCCTTCCCGAAGTCATCCAATGTACTTGAAGGACCTGGCGTCGCAGAGAAAAGTGTCGCAGAAGAAAGTTGACAGGCACTCGCCGCTGATTGACTGTCGAGGTCGCAGCGCGGGTTTCTATACGACAATGCTAAATCGCCCTGTACAGATGCGCGAAATGAGGCGCGCCGTACGCATGAAGGTCCAGGTCGCAGCTCGCTACGTCAGTGAGCATCTGACTATCGACGGGGTGGTCACGGACTTGAGCCCCGACGGTGTGTTCTTCTGTTCAGACTATCTGGATGCCACCGGGGAGTCAGTGCGGGTTTCGATCGACGTCCCGTGGCGATCGGACCCAATTCACCTGCGTGGCGAGGTGCGCTGGGTGAGCGAAGCGTCGCGGACCGGCGGCATGGGCATCCGGTTCGTGGATGTCAGCTCCGAGGACCGGATTGTGCTGTCGTCTCTTGGCCTGGCTTGGCAGGCGGACGACGGGCAGAGCTTGCCCGCTTCTTGAAGTCTGCGCCGAGAACTAGGTCTATCTCATCCTGGTCGGCCGGCGTTAGAATGCTTCTTGGGGGACCAGAATGAAGACGCCAGTAACCGTGCAGATTGCGGGACAGCGTTTCGCATTGCGTGGCGACGACGACGAGCGCGCCATGCGCGACATGGCCGCCTACGTGGACAGCCGCATGAAGGAGCTACAGAAGCAGACCCGCACGGCGGATACCCAGTCGCTTGCAGTCCTGGCGGCGCTCCAGATTACCGAGGAGCTCTTCAAGGAGCGTCGCGCTCTCGCAGACCTGAAGAAACGCATTCGAGAGCGAGGTAGCGCACTGCTTCGTCTGGTCGAGAGCCGAGCGCGTGTTTGACCCCCTGTGGTTGATCGCCGGAAATGCTAGCGCGGGCCTTATTGCGGTATAGTGGGTTCCATCCAGCACACCTGATCGTCCGCTCGGCGGCGGACGCCTTCATAGATGGACACAACCAAAACCCCACTTCCCCGAGGCGATGGCCTCGTTCTTCACGCCCTTGCGACGCTACCCCGCGGCAAGGCGACTCTGCGTTGGGCTGGGTGGCGCGGTCCGGAACGAGCCGTCGGAGTTGATGTGCCCGGCTGATCTCTGGTTGCGCGACGAGAAGCGGGCACTCCGGCGCGTTATGACGAGCCGGCGCGAGGAGATGTCCGCGGACCAACGCGCGCGTTGTGCCCAGGCCGCCACTGATTCTCTGCTCGATTTGCCCGAGGTGGCGGNNAAGCGGGCACTCCGGCGCGTCATGGCCAGCCGGCGCGAAGAAATGTCTGCTGACCAGCGTGCACGTTGCGCGCAAGCCGCGACAGATCTCCTGCTCGATCTGCCTGAGGTGGCGACCGCCCGCGTGGTCGCGGCCTTTGTCTCGACCCGATCCGAGATCGATACCTCGCGCGCCATCGAGGGGCTGCGTCGGCGTGGCGTCACCGTGGTGCTGCCACGCGTGAGCGCCGAGCTGCTGCCCCCGCGCCTGCGTTTCCACAGGGTCGATGGCCCTTCCGAGTTGGTGTTTGGCATTTTCGGCCTGCTTGAACCTGGCCCCGGCTGTCCCGAGGTGGCGCCGCACGACATTGACGTGTTCATGGTCCCGGGCCTCGCCTTCGACGCGCGTGGGGGCCGCGTCGGATATGGAGGTGGGTACTACGACGAGCTGATGGCCTACGTGCGCGCTCACCCGGACGGGCCGTCGGGTTTCTTCCTCGGGTTCGGCTACGATTTCCAGCTTGCGGAAAGCTGTCCCACGGGCGAATGGGATGTGCCTATCGACTGCGTTGTCACGGACACGCGTGTGATCCGATGTGGCGGCGTTCCTGAGTGAGGCCAGCCGATGAACCCACTCGTCATAATCGTCGGCATCCTGGTCGCCCTGCTTGCGGCGGGTATGGCCTTCTTCTTGGGACGGGCTTCCAAGCCAGACGCCGTGCCCCAGACCGAAGAGGAACGCCAGCGTGCCCTGGTTGCCGCGCGCGCCGAGGCCGACGCCATCCGCAGGCAGGCCGCGCTGGAGGCCAAGGAGGCGGCGCAAAAGATCCGGGCCGAAGTGGATGCCGAACTGCGCGTGCGTCGCCAGGAGATCGACCGGCAGGCGGCCGCTACTGGAGCCAAGCATGAGGCGTTGGAGCGGCGCGAACGCGACATCAAGGCCGAGAAAGAGAACCTGTACCGCAAAGAGCGGCAGCTTCAGGCGCGCGAGCAGGCCGCGGAGGCATCGGCGCGTGCGGGCGCGGCCCAGGTAGCCGAGGCGCGGACGCGCATGGAGAAGGTCGCTGGGATGACCGAGGCCGAGGCCCGCAAGACGCTGGAGGCCGAGGTGCGCGAGTCGGCACGGGCGGCGGCGGCCATCGAGGTCCGGCGCATCGAGGATGAGGCGCGCGAGCAGGCCCAGCAGAAGGCGCAGATGATCCTCGGCACAGCGGTGCAACGCTACGCCAGCGAGTACGTAGCCGAGCGCACGGTTTCGGTCGTGCCCCTGCCTTCCGACGACATGAAGGGACGCATCATTGGCCGCGAGGGGCGCAACATCCGCGCGCTGGAGCAGGCCACTGGTATCGACCTCATCATCGACGACACGCCCGAGGCGGTGGTCATTTCTTGTTTCAATCCCGTGCGGCGCGAGATTGCGCGCCTGGCCCTGACTCGCCTCATCGCCGACGGGCGCATCCACCCGACCCGCATCGAAGAGATGGTCAAGAAAGCCACTGAGGAGGTGGAGCAGCAGTGCAAGGAGGCGGGTGACCAGGCGGCCTTCGACTTGGGCGTGGGCCGCGTGCACCCCGAGCTGTCGCGGCTTGTTGGCAAGCTGAAATTCCGTGCGGGCAGCGGACAGAATCTGCTTGCCCATTCGATCGAGGTGGGCTTCTTGTCGGGCGTGATAGCGGGTGAGCTCGGCTATCCCGTCAAGATCGCCAGGCGCGCAGGCATGTTGCATGATGTGGGTTGCTGCGCGGAGCAGGAAATCGAGGGTTCGCACGCCCAGGCAGGCGCGGTGCTGGCGCGCAAGTATGGTGAGTCAGCCAAGATCGTCCATGCCATCGAGTGCCACCACGGCGAGGTTGCCGCGGAAGACGTGCTCGACCACATTGTGGATGCGGCCAATGTGCTGGCCAACCAGCGGCCCGGCGCCCGGCGCGAGACGCTCGAAACCTATGTGCAGCGGCTGGCCGACCTGGAGAAAATTGCGACCAGCTTTGATGGTGTCGAGCGCGCCTTCGCCATCCAGGCGGGACACGAAGTCCGGGTGCTGGTCGAGAACACCAAGGTCACCGACGATCAGGCGCGCAGTCTGTCCAAGGAGATTGCGCGCAAGGTGGAGGCGCAGCTGGCCTATCCCGGGCAGGTGCGGGTGTCGGTTGTTCGTGAGACGAGAGCCGTCGACTACGCCAAGTAGCCACACCTCCCAGGGTGAAAAACCACGATTCTTGACGGGCTCGCCCAGGGGGCGAAGATCGGGCCAGCATGCGAACTTCTATTCTTGTTGCTGTGCTAGCAGCCATGGTTGCCACAAGCTGTGGCCGCGACGACACGCCGATGACCAGGCCAGAGTTCTGTCAGCACTACAGCGAGCGCGAATGTAGCTACGCGGCGCCGGCGTGTCTGGTGACCGATGCCGACTGTATGGCTGCTCGGCAGGCGGCGTGCGCAGACCGGGCGCAAAACGAGGAGGCCGCGCAGCGACCGTTCGATCCCGGAAACGCAGATGCCTGCTTGGCGAAAGTCAGCGCGGTCTTCGGTGTACTCAAGGAAGGTCTGGCCATCCCAGCGAAGGACTATCAAAGCCTCGTCGAGGAGTGCGCGCGCGTGTTTCACGGCGACGCCAAAGCGAACGACCTCTGCGGCGTGAATGCCGACTGTAGTGGCACCATGGTTTGCGACAAGGGCCGCTGCGGCACCTGGCGCCAGGTCCAGCCGGACACGGGCTGCGCCAACATTGGCGAATACTGCCCGCAGAGCTACACCTGCAGCCGCGTCTCCGAGACGTGGTTCTGTGCGACCCGTCCCGGGTTGGGTGCGGAGTGCAGTCCAGAGGGCGCTTGTCTCGAAGACCTGCGCTGTGACAACGGAATCTGTGCGGCTCGTCTGGGCATCGGATTTGCGTGCCAGGCTGACGGCGACTGCGCGACCGGCTTCTGCGAACCTTTTGCTCTCAAGTGCGGCAACGACGTGCGTTTTGCCGACACGAGCCCAGCCTGCCAGGCCTACCAGCCAACCAGCGCGGTCCCATAAAGTATCTAGGAAGAAGGGTTGTGGTCGATCCGCATTCCTTCCTTCTCATCCGACCTCTGTGTTCTTGATGCTCTCTGAGTGAAAGAGCTGGATCAATCAGCCGCCGTAGAGCCGGTCGAAGAACGCGTGCATGTCTTCGAGCTTGACGCCGACGAAGGCGCGGCCCACCTGTGCGGCCAGACGGGCCAGCGGCGGTCCTGATGTGGCCAGTTTTTCGAGCAGGCTCCTCGCCTGTTTCGCGTCTTCACCGGTCTTGCCACTGCCGGCTTGCGAGGCCTGGATCACCAGCGCTTCGACGGCCACCAGCCGGCGCGCACTGTCGGTCTCACTGGTCTCCAAGATCTCTGCCACCTCGGCTGGCCGGCGCTGGCGCGCCCAGGTGGTGCCGAGGCCGCGGATGGCGGCCGCGCGCACGTCATGGGCCGGGTCGCTGATGGCCTGTTCGAGAAAGGGCCCCGCCGCCCTTGGATCGCGCTCGGCGATGCGTGCCAAAGCCT
The DNA here is from genome assembly GCA_003155465.1 of Myxococcales bacterium. Next base: position 9,205 of record PMCR01000285.1, read on the forward strand.
CAGCCGCTGCGGCACGAACCGATTCGCCTCGCTGATGCAGCACCCCAGCCAGGAGAGCCGCGGTGGCATCGGGCGCCCCGGTAACGTCGCCGAGGGCCAAGGCGCCCATCCGTCTGGTGGCTGGGTCGCTCGCGCGCAGCATGGCCTCGAAGACCGGCAGGACCCGCTCGGGACCGGTCCCGGATGCGGCCGCCAGGGCTCGCACCGCCTCGGCGCGTACCAGGCCCTGGCGGTCTTCGGCTCCTGCCTGCAGGATCTCCAGTGCCGGCGGCCGCATACCGGCCGCGGCCTTCATGGCGGCAAGTCGCAGGCCATCGTCGCCGTCGCGCACTGCCAGGCGCAGGATGCTGGTCAGGCCTGCGTGCGCGGCCACGCGCAGGACGATCTGGCGCTCTTCGAGATCGCCTTGCAGAAAGAAGCCCGACAGCTTCTTGTCGAGATCGGCAGCACGGTTTCCCAGCGACGATCCAGTATTGGCGTAGGCAATCAGCGCCTCGGCGGCTGCCATGCGCACGGTGCGCTCGGGATCCTCAAGCAGGTTGATGAGGGGCACGAGCACGGTCTCGCGAACTCGCCCGGCCAGCGCGCCCAGCGAGGCGGCGGCCGCGGCACGCACGGTTTGCTCGTCCGAGGAAGTCAGCTCGATGGCCATGCGTGCGGCACCCTTGGGATCGCCCTCGGTCAGACTGCCCAGGCAGGAGGCGGCCTCGGTTCGCACCTCGCGGTTGGCATCGCGTGCGGCCATGCGCAGGTAGGGCGAGGCAGCGGCAGGAGCCTTGACTGCCACGACACACAGGGCCCGCGCGCAGGCGCCGCGGGTGCTGCCATCGCCTTGTTTGAGGGCGCGCACCAGAGCCGGCAGCACCGCAGCGGGCCGGGTCTTTCCGATCTCGCCCAGCGCCTCGACGATGAATCGGCGCAGACCCGGTCGCACAGTGGCCAGCAAATGTCCGAGCAGGTCGGCGATGACTCCCGGCTGTGCAGCCGCGAGACGCAAGGCCGAATCCAGCCCTGCCTTCTGCACCTCGGCGTTCGGGTCGAGGAGCGCCTTGCGCACCAGTTCGGGACCCTCGCGTCGCAGATAGCCGTAGCCTCGCGCCGCCTCTACGCGCACCTCGGACGACGGGTCGTAGAGGAATGCCTTGAGCGGCCTGGCCGCCAAGTCCGGCTGCTTGATGGCCACCACTCCCCAAAGCGCCGCGCCTGTCACTCGCCCGGCCGGCGGGCCCTTGCTGGCACCCAGGGCCAGCTCGCTCACCTTCGATGGGTCGATGAGCCGGGCGTAGAGGGGCAGGGCGACTGCGCGCAAGCGCGGCGACGCGTCCGGCATCACGGCCTTTTCCAACATGGGGCGCAGATTGTTCGAGATGGTGTTGGTGCGGCGGAGAAACACCAGCGCCGAGACGCGTGCCTCTTCGGGCGCATTCTCGTCAGACGCAATTTGCGCGAGAACTGCGGCCGCCTCGGCCGGAGCCGCCACGGCGATCTGGTCAAGCAGCCCGATTGCGGATCGCCGGGCCATTCCGTCCGTGCTCCACAGCGCCAGGCGCACAGCATCGGCCGCCGCCGCGGGCGAGCGCGCGGCCAGATCGAGAAGCGACGTCTCCGCCAGCCGCCGGAACGAGGGGTCTTTGTCGGCAAGAGCCACCGATAGAATGCTGGCCGTGGTGCTGGAATCGAGAGTGCTGCACTCCCGCAGGACCGCGCTGCGTACGGCAAAGGACTGGTCGGCCAAGGCGGCACGCAGAGTGGCGGCGTGGGCACCCTTGCCCTGGCGTCGATCGATGGCGGCTGCCACTTCCACGCCGCGCCGACGCACGTCGGGCAGTGGGTCGTTGAGCGCGGCGGCCAGGATCTCGTCTTCGCCGGCCCGGCCCGTGCCTACCACGGCCAGGGCTTCCAGGGCGTCGCGGCGTGACGCGGGATCGGCGAAGGCCTGTTTCAGCGATATCACGCCGTTGGACTCACCAAGCAGGACCAGTGCGACCCCACGGGGCACCGGCCCCAGACCATCGATGACCGCGCGCAGCCAGGACGGGATACGTGGTGTCCGGTTCGCATCCAGGGCCCCCACCGCCCGTCCGCTGGCGATGCGCGATGCCAGATCGGCGGCGACGCTGGTCGCGGCGAAGCCAGTGTCCGCGATCATTGAACTGGGGCGGGGCTGGGACGGCAGGAAATGCAGGAACGACAGCGACAGACGTCCCCGTCGGACGACGACCCGGCTGCCGGGTTGGTCGCGCGCCGGATCGAAGGCCAGCGTGTAGGTCGTGCGTACCTCGAAGATGAGGGCGAGCAGCACGGCGAGAAGCAGGGTGATCGCGGAGCCGATTTGCAGAGCACTGCGCCGGATGCTTCGCTTGAGAGTGCTGGCCTCGTCGGCCGCCAGATCGCCACCCAGATAGCGGCGCACCCTGCGGATCTCGGGCAGCGAAAGACGCTCGCCGGCCAGGATGCGGCGGCGCAAGGTTCGTCGGATGTCATGCGCAGCCCCCACATCGCCGGCCGCGAAGTCCTCAATGTGGGCGATGAGACACGGGTGTGCGGGAGCGTAGCGGTCTGCCGATCCCGAGAAGGACTTGCGCAGAATGCCTCGACTGGTGAGAGGCGCCACCGCCTGTTCGACGGCAGCTTGGGGTAGGCCGGCGCGAGCTGCCAGTTCGTCCACCGTGGAGTTGGAGCGACGGGTGGCTGCGAGCAGCACACGCAAGGCCGGGCGGCCGCCGGCATCATGCACCGCCCGCTGGAAGAAGCTGTGCATCAGCATGGCCGCTCCCCCGCTGCGCTCGTAGCGACGCAACGAGGTCAGCCGCAACTCGACCGCCATGCCGGCGACGATCTGCAGATTGGCGGGCAGACAGGGGCCGTTGCGGCACAGATCGCCGGCCATCAACGAAGCCAAGCCGGCTTCGAAGAAGGTGCCGGTGCCGACTGTGGTTTGCTCCAAGATCTGAGTGGCGCTTTCCTGGTCGAG
>PMCR01000418.1 GCA_003155465.1 Myxococcales bacterium
TGCGGCGGCGGTTGGGGGGGCTATGCGGTGTATCTGTTCCAATCGCCCAATCACCGGAACGCCTTTGTCGAGTGTCACGCCCAAGCCAAAGTAGTCGAACCATTTGTAAGAGGGTATGGCGTCTCCTGACGCCTCGTCACGAGGAAGCAGCCTTCTCTTTCTCGCCGGATGAGCCTACTCTAAGGGCTGAGCCAGCCCCGCAGCAGCGCAAGGAGACACGCATGACGCTTCGACCTGGGACACAACTCGTTGCCATCGCTTTGATTGGTTTCACGCCCACGCTCGCCCATGCGGCCAAGCTGGTCGGCGTGGCGGTTCTTGACCGGGACTATTTGGTGGTGAACGTGCTCGACGGAGAGGTGGCACACGAGCCGGAGAAGGTCACGCGCTACACGCCCGAGCTCGATACCACGGCTGCGACGCTGGCGAGCAGTTGGACGGTGAAGTCGACCGCGGACGCTGGCTACGCGGGCGCGGGCAAGAACCCCACCGCGATCTCACGCAAGAAGAAGATGAGCGGGCAGTCCCAGGGCGCCTGGGTGGGCAGCGACTACACGTACGAGTACACCTACCAGCACTCCATCTACCTCAAGCTGCCAGCCTCGCTTCAACAGGGCAACGCGTACACCCTGGAAATCGCCGCCGCGACGAACCTCGACCGCACGTCGGTGCCATTCACTTTCGACGTGTACTCCAACCCCTCCGAGGCGGTACACGTGAACCTGGTCGGCTACACGCCGGACGCGGCTCACAAGTCCGCCGACCTCTACCATTGGATGGGCGACGGCGGGGCACGTGACTACACCTCTTTCGTGGGCAACAAGGTCTATGTCTACGATGTCACGAATAAACAGTCGAAAGAGGTCGGAGCGGTGGTCTTCTGGAAGCCGAGCGGCGCAGATGTTGGCGGCTACAACGTCATGCGCTCGAGCGTATGGACGGCGGATCTCTCGACCATCACCACGCCCGGAACCTACCGCCTGGTCGTCGACGGGGTGGGGGCAAGCCAAGATTTCCAAATCGCGCCTGGGATCTACGCCGATCCCTTCCGGGTCTCGGTGCGGGGCTTCTTCTACATGCGCATGGGACAGAACAACGATGCCAAGCTGACGCCCGCGCCAAGAACGCCGCTCTACATTCCCGACACCAGCCCTGCGAACACGAAGGTGTATCTGACCACGATGAATATCTGGGACCCACAGTTCGCCACGTTTGCCGGCGGTGGCGACGCGTGGGACGCCCCCAACTCATGGGCCGCTTTCCGCCTGGCCGGCAACCCGACCAACCCGAATGCCTGGGGTGGGCACGCCGATGCGGCTGATTCGGATCGCCACATCGGACATGTTCCGATCATCTATGACATGCTTCTGCCCTACATCCTCAGCAAGGGCGCTCTCGCCGACGACGACACCGGCATCGCCGAAAGCGGCAATGGCATCCCCGACATCCTCGACGAGGCTCGCTACGAGGTCGACTACTGGCTGCGCCTGCGCGACGGCACCGGCTACGGCAGCGGCGTGACCAATCCCAACAGCAACAACGAGTTCTTTCAAGCCGGCCCCGCCGCCATGTCAGCGTGGGCCAACGCCGCCAATGCCGCCATGCTGGCGGATGCTTTCCGCCTTGCGGGCAATACCACCCTGTCCGCGCAGTACACGGCGTCTGCGGTGGAAGCCTACGGCGTTGCGGGCACCTATGCCGACCCCATGCTCGACCAGACGATCACCGCCGCCGGCAGGGGCCGCGACCTCAAGATGATGGCTGCCGCTTTCCTCTACAACCTGACAGGCGACCAGAAATACGAAGCCGTGATCCAGACCGAGAGCGTGTGCACCACCGCCAATTCGGTCATTCTGAATACTGCCACCAGCCAGATCTGGGGCACCGCCGCCTATCTGATGACGCCGCAGCCAGTCCACTTTCAGACCCTGTGGAACAATATGAAGGCGTCGGTCATCGCGCAGGCGAAGGCCAAGGAAGTGGGCAACATCGACAAGCGGCCCTCGCGGCGTGCAACCGACGAGGCTGAGATGTACTTCCGCACTATCCAGAACGTGCACCACACGCTCATCGCCCACGCGGTGACGACCGATGCGACGGAAAAGGCGCTTTTTCACAAGGCCCTCGCGCTCGAGGCTGACTGGAGCCTGGGCCGCAATCCTCTCAACATGATTGAAATGGGCACGGCGTACACAGGGCTCGCTGCAAAACGCAGCGTGAATTACATGTACACATGGGGATCCGCCGACAACCTGCCTGGAGTGGCCCCCGGCCAAACGCCATACTTGAACCTGGACGACTGGAGCACCATGATCATGTCCAAGCCGTCTGCGTTGTACGCGGGCTCCTACCCGGCNNCAAACCATGCGCGGCAAGATGGCGCTTTATGGGTACCTCTACGGCATCAACCACGGTTCGAGCACAGGTGGTGGCACGGGAGGTGCCAGCGGCAGCGACGGGGGCGCGGGCAGTGGCGGCGCCGCAGGCGGTGGCGGGGCCCTTGGCACAGGCGGCGACGTAGGCGGCAGTAGCGCAGTCGCGGGTGGTGTTTCGGCGGCAGGCGATGACGGGAGCGGCGGTATGGGTGGCGGTGGTGGGAGCACGAAGACAGGTGCGCAAGCTAGTGGCTGCTCATGCTCGACACATCCGGGCCGCCCTGTCGGCCCTGTCAGCCTGCTGGCAGTTGCAGCACTGCTTCTCTGGCGCCGCCGCAACCGCCACAAGAGCATTGGGGTCTGAAGCGGTGCCCGCCGGGCAGGCCTTGCTACCGCAGCCCGGCCGTCAGCTCGTCTGCCCCGACTCTCCAGCGCGCAGCCCAGTTCTAATCTTGGGTTTCTTCGGCCGCAGCGATGCCCTAATATTTGCGCTTTCAATCAGAGGAGCTGTCGATGTTTTTCACAAGCACCCGATCTTTCGTTACCGCCGCCTGTGTCGTGCTGGCCGCGTTGACGATGAGCTGTTCCGGAAGCTCAGCCGGCCCCAGCCCGACCGTCGACGCAGATACCACGGGCGGCAGCGAGGTAGGCGAGGGGGCGGGCCTGGCCGGGACAGTCACGGACAGAGCGGGCATTCCAGTGGTCGGCGCCAAGGTGGAGGTGGGCGGTGTGTCGGTCTTTTCCGACGCCCAGGGCAAGTACGCCATTGCCAGCCTGGCACCAGGCGAGGTCACGGCCAAGGTCACGCAGGCCTGGTTCCAGCCCTTTGAGCAGAGCCTGACCCTGACAGATGGTGGTCCCACCGCGTGGGACGTGACCCTCGACGAGATGCCGCTCAAGGTGGACCCGGCCGATCGGGCACTCGCGGGCACGTACAACCAGAGCTTCGACTGGACCAAGCAGACGATCTCAGTTGCGATTGCCGAAACGCCCACTCGATGTGCCTTTGACAACGCCATCTACTTTCACAACCCGGCCCTGTACCGCGACACCAGCGCCCAGCCGCCGCTTGTGCTTTCGCCCCAGCCCGCAATCATCGCGGGCAGCGCCCAGAACTTCAGCTTCCCGGTTACCAGCGGGGCCAACCTGGGGCAAGAGGCTCTGGACCTGACCAGCATCGTCGACGCGATCAAGGACACACCGCTGGGAGTCACCGAGCCCACCGATTACATGATGTGGAACTCCATGGTGAACTGGCTGACCGAGTGGAACGCGCAGAAGTCGGTCACGCTGAAGCTGGTGGGACTGGCGGTGCGCCAGCAGGGCTGGGGCGGCAATGCCATCCGGCCGCAGGAGATCGAGAAGGTGTTTCTGGATCCGGGCAACAAGCTGTGGGTCAAGGTGGTGTTCGAGAACTTCGTGCAGCTAGGCGCGGGCATCACCGACGACGATGGCGACGGACGCAAGGAGATCTACGCCGCGGTGGCCAGCGCGCATTACACCAGCGAGATAGTGGATGCGCTGGTTAATACCTACGCCAAGACCACTTTCTCGACCCACGGGCTGAGCAAAGAGGTCAGCAAGAGTCTCAACGAGCTGTACTCCACCACCGGCGCGCAAGTCGAACGCTACATCGGCCAGCCCTTCGATGTCCCGGGGCTGGGGACCATCACCTACCCGTTCGTGGTGCTGCGCCACGCGGGCGGACAGAAGAACGTGATTCTGATGTCCGGGGCGCTCTGAGATTTACGGTTTTTCGACTAGGTCGGCCTTCAGGCAGAAATAGCGGGTGGACTTCCGGTCGGCGGCGAAGAACTCGTCCACCACAGCGCCCTTCCAGACATCGCGCACCTTGGCGGTCAGGGTCATCCGGTGCAAGGCGCCCAGGTCGAAGCGCCTGAGCGATCCGCCCACGCGCTTCTTCATGCCGTCGTCGATCTCAGGGCGCGGGCGGCGCGGCTTGTAGTGCGCGACCAGGATGGTCTGCTGGTCGAGAGGGCCGCCTTCGACCAGGTACTGCATCACATAGGCGTAGTCGTACAGCTCGTCAGGGGGAAACTTGCCCGGAATCTTCACCAGGCGGGCGGTGACCTCCACGGTCGCGGTCGCTTCCTTGGTCTCGGACGATGCGCCGAAAGACAACCCGCACAGAAGTGAAGTGACGGCAAGGATCAGGTGGAGCGTCTTGCGCGTGGACATGAATGAATCTCCTTCAGTCTACGGCCTCGCCATCCGGACCAACATCGAAATCATCCTTGTCGGTGGCAGCGCTGTCCTGGTCCGACGCATCGATACTTCCACCCCAGCCCGGTTTCAGTCCCCTCTTCGTCGGGGAAGTTCTCGTCGGAGGTCAGATAGTACCGCAATTCCGTGAGGATGGGCTGCCCGAAAGCCCTGATACTGTCGAGAACGCCAAACTGCTCGCCAGGGCGGCCCATTCTCGACATGAGCGCGTTTGCCATCGTCTTGACCTGTCTTCGCTGCGCTCAATATACGTCGTTGCAGAAACAGCGGAGTTCGCAGCCGTCGCATTTTGCCGGGCGGTCGGCTGGTGGCGGGAAGTCCTGGCACTCAACCATCTCTCGAATGCGCCTGACAACATCTCGCGCGGCGGCACGCAGGTTGGCATCGAACATCTTTTCCCCCCCTCGAACGGCGCTGCCCCGTCGAGCAGCATCGCAACTCCGCGCCAGTATACGCGCGCGGCCCCTCCCTCGACGCCCAGCAACTGCGAGCGAACCTCGGACACGCAGTCGGCCTCGATAGCTGCCGCCGCCGCGGCTTGCGTTTCAAGTTGTCCCGCGATCTCTTGCAGTGCCTGCGACCGTTCGGCATCCACCCCTGCTTCGTACTTGTCGAAGTATCTGAGCAGCCGCGCCTGGTTCTTGATCTTGCCCGTCACCACGGCGCGCGCGAATTCCAGTCCGCGTCGGTCTGCCAGCGCCGCCAATTGCTGCCGCCGCGTTTCCACCGTGGCCACCAGTGCCGACGACGAGAGCAGCGCGTATGGCGTGCCCGTCGGCCCGAGGAACGAAATCCGAATCCCGCGCGCCACCGCCTCGAAGATGGCGCCTGCCGATACCGTCACGCCCCGCGAAGGCACGACGATCTCGCTCACGCGGAAGAAGGGCTTCTCGTCGATGACCTTCCCCTCCTTCTTCACCACGAACCGTTCCGACGTTTTGCCCAGCATGCTGCCGTACACGACCAGGGACATGGTTTGGCTCATGCTGCCAGGGTACGACAGCGATGTGACAGGGTCTGTCACACGAGAATCAGATTGTCGGGGGCTGCGCGGTCTTGCCGATACAGCACCGCTTGTACTTCTTTCCCGAACCGCAGGGGCAAGGTTGGTTGCGCCCTATGGCCGAAGAAGCAGCGCGCCGTTGCGTCTCGGCCTGGGCCAAGATGCTGGGTCCGGCCGCTCTCATCTTGGCTGCGCGTTTGCCGTAGACTTCCAGGCTTGGATAGCGCTGCCGGATGGTCTGCCACAGTTGAACCAGCACAGACTGGCCCTCGAATCGAGGCCGATCCGGACTGGCCAGATCCACGACGATGGATCCCACGTCACGATCGCCGCATTGCACGGCTAGGCGAATTTCAGCACAGCGACAGCCGGGTTCCACGCAGTAGACATCCAGAACATCGAAGCGGCGGCCGTCGATGACGTAGGCATCGATACGTCCGTGCACGTAGGCTTCGTCGAATGCGACGAGTTGCTTGCGTCTGAAGTCAAGAACCTCCATGCGATCGAGTGGGCGAAGTCCCTTCAGTCGCAGCACCTGATTGGAGATGTGGTCCAGCAGTTGACCATCGACCTCTTCGCGCAGCCAGGCCAGCGCGGATTCATCCCGATAGTCCGCGGCAGCATTCTCGGCAACCTCGATGTGACCCGTGTCCAGATCCAGATTCGCAAACAGGACGCGCGCATTCTCGATTTCGCTTCCGCCCATCGGGCTGTCCTTTGGAAAGGAGAACCGGATCACACCTCCTTTCAATTCGACACCGAAAAGCTGGCCATCCACGCGGTACACCATCAAGTTGACCTCGCGGCAAGGACAGCCCGCGTTCTGGCAGGCGTTGACCACGACGACCAACCCCACTTTCGAAGTGCCATCCTGGCTAGTCCGCCAGAAGAGCAGCGGGCCCTTCACCGGAAGCTGGCGGCGCTTGCGCGAATCGGCTTTGATGATGGACACGGACAGAAGATAGTGCCGACGCGAGACACGAGGCCATAGAAAAGCGCACGCGAGCCCGTGACAGCCCAGCGGCCGGTCAAGGCGCCGAAGCTCGTAGCAGGGCGCCTACCGCCCAGTCATAGTCGGGCCGCGTGCCGTCCCACAGCGGCAGGTTGCTGTCCGGCCCAAGGTCCAGCCCGCGCTCGGCGGCCCACTCATGCAGCGACTCAAGCGCCCCCCCAACCACCACCTGCCGCGGCGGCTCTGACGTCAGCGCGTGGCCGTCCGGCGCGGTGAATGCCAATTCGCCGTCTTCGCCACGGACCACTGTCCAGCCACCCTCGTGGACCAGGTGGTGGTGGAAGGTGCACAGCAACGCGAGGTTGGTCACGCTGGTCTCGCCCCCGTGCAGCCAGTGCTGGATGTGGTGACCGTGCAAGAAGAGCGTGTGGGTGCAGCCCGGGAAGCGACAACCACGGTCGCGCAGGGTCAACGCGCGTCGGATCGCGGGCGGAATGGAACGCGCGCGGCGGCCGATGTTCAGCCCGGCACCGTCGCCGGCCGCAGCCACCATGCCGCAGTCGCAGGCGATGCGGCGAAACGTTTCCGCGGAAACGCGTGTCCCGTCGTCCAAAGTGGCAGCAACGACGCCGTCGGGCGCCAGCGGATCTTGATCCACGTGAACCATGACCTGAAAACGTTCGCCGCCGTTGCCGGTTGCGAGGTTGCCAGCCAGGAGATTCTCGGCCAAGGCCACCATGCCGTCGGCGCGCGAGGGCCAGGTCGAGCCTGGCGCTTCCGCGGAAACGTCCGTCCCGCCGTGCACCACCTCGCGCGCCCGATCAAGCGCGCGCAGGACCAGGTCCGCCTCGTCGGGTGCCAGCACGATTTCCAGCTTCACCATTCCGCCCGGCAGATCCCGTCGGCGAACGCTTCGTTCCTCGGGCGCCAGCGCTTCGTCCGGGGCCAACGCGCGGCGATACCCGCGGCAGACCCGTTCAAGCTGCGCGCCGGTGGCCACCACGGCCACCTCCAGCAGCTTGGCTTCGGTCTCTGGCGTAGCCACCCGGGTGAGCGCCCTCGTCTTGGCGTACGACAGCTTGCCCACCCGCAGCGCCTCGTCGATCGCGGGCAGCTTGCCCAGCGCCCGAGCAACCCGCACCTTCTCGCGCGCCGTTGCCGGATCCAGCCCAATCCGCCAGCCCAGCCAGGAGGCACAGGAGGCCGCCCCCTGTTCGTACCACCCGCCCGCCTCGTCGAATTGCCGGATGCAGGTCAGCAGCCTGTAGGTAGCCGCATCCAGGTGCGCCGCCAGAGCCGCTATCTCCCGACTCAAATCCTCTACGGAAACCATGCCCGATAGCTAAACATATGTTCAGGCTGTCGTCAAGTTGAAAATGCGATATTTCTCGGATACTTATATATGGCAACATGTGCAACCATAATGGTTGTAGGAGTTGGCGACCATGAGCGAGAAAGTTTCGACCCTTGAAGTGCGGCAGCGGCTTGGTGACATGCTGAATCGGGTTGCCCTGCGACACGACGAGTTCGTGATTGAGCGAAAGGGTAAACCGCTCGCGGCACTCGTTCCCGTAGAAAGGCTCGATCAGATGCGCCAGATCGCTCGGCGCGATGCCCTCGCGTTCCTGGATCAGCAGAGGGGCTCTCATCTGTCGAACGCCAAGGCACCCGAGCTGGCCCTTGCGGCCCAGGGTTGGGCCCGCGGGGCTGGCAAGTCAAAGCGACCACGGAAGTAAGTCGTGATTCGCGCAGTCCTCGACGCGAACGTGTTTGTCAGTGCTGCGGTTCAGCCCGAAGGACCACCCGGCCAGCTCTTCAGCCTTCTCCTGCGTAACGATGCCTTTGTGTTGGTCATATCGCCGGCTATCGCCACGGAGATCGCGGATGCGCTCCGATACCCTGCGGCAGGGAAGTGCATTCGTGGTCCTATCGACGGCGGCCAGTGGCTCGACAGCATCCTGCTGCTGGCAGACCTTGTCGACGATGGCAAGTTGCCAACCCGCGCCTCGGTAGATCCCGACGACGACAAGTACCTCCACGCCGCAGTGGCCGGCCGGGCGTCGGTGGTCGTGTCGGGAGATCAGCGCCTTCTGGAATTGGGTGAGTACAACGGGATTCCCATCGTGCGGCCAAGGGCGTTTCTGGGGTTGCTGGAAAAGGCGCGATAGCAATCAAAAAGGTGCGGCCGGGATTGAGGACTGAGAGGGGATAGGCCAACTACGACTGGTCGTCGCGGAAGGTAAGGTCGAACCCGCGGGCGGTGCTGTAGGGGGCGTTGGCGAAAGTCCCATCGACGATTCGGTCAGCGCGTCGCAGTCGGTGGAACTGCTTGGCACTGATTGGGGCGTGCAAGAAGCTGGCCCGCAGGGGCTCCTCGCGCAGCCGCCGTTCGTACTCCGCCATGTAGCATAGGGGAACGACCTCGGTTCCGTCGAAGTTCTCAAGAAACTCATCACGCAGATCGCGATCAGAGTTGAGGGGACGGTTCACGGCGATCACCGTGTCGCGGATTCGCCGCACTCGCCCGGCCAAGTCCGCAAGATAGGAGTCGGCGATTGGTGCGTAGCAGGCATCGACCCAGCCCTGCACGTCGCCTTCCTCCACCACTCGACTATCCGCATCGGTAAACTCGCGCAACACGGCCATGGCTCGCGCGACGATCTCGGGGTCGTACACGCGGTTGGCTTCGTCGCCAGTCTGCGTGCAAACCACGACGTCGCGCTCGCCACCCCTCCGCCCCCTATTCACGCGGCCAAAGCGCTGGATCAAGGCTTCAATCGGTGCCGGATCAGAAAAGAGCACGTCGAAATCGATGTCCAGGCTGACTTCCACGACTTGCGTGGCCACCAAGACGCAACCAGCGGCTCCCACAATGCGTGTCCCAGTACCGACACGAGCCGCCAGCCCATTCTCCTTCGCTGCCCGATTTTCGGCGGTGAACCGTCCATGCAGAAGGGAGACCTCGCCTGCGCCGCATCGGGCGCCCAAGCTATCAAAGAGAATTTGGGCGCGGGCAACCGTGTGGGCCACCACCAAGACCGCTTCGCCATCTCGATAGCGCTTCTCAATAGCCGCCAGACTCTCTTCCGAGAGCAAGTCTCGTTCGGCCAGACATAGTCGGTGTCTGCGAAACGCTCGCTGAGTCTCCGGGCTCGCCGTCACCTCGCGGAGATTTTCACCCAAGGTGTCTGCCAGTACTCGCTTCAAGACAGTCGGAAACGTGGCGCTCATGGTCAGCACGCGCGCCCCCAGTTCATGCACCAAATGGCGGAGCGAGGCGAGGATCAGCGCCAGCCTTTGCCGGTCGTAGGCGTGCAGCTCATCGAGTACCAGGACGCCCTCGGACGCATCAGTGATGATCGCCTCGTGGCCCTTGAGACCGAAAAAGCCGCGCACGAGTTGGTAGGGCGTCAGAAGGCGCGCGGACGCGGTCATGAGACGGCCGAGATCCCTCTTGTACCGGGCCGTCTTCTCCGCATCGGCTGGTTGGTAGCCCCGCCCTGCCGTCAGATACTCGTAGATCGGGGCACTCGCGTTCCCGTGCTGCAGAACAACCTGGTCGTCTTGAAGGCCGTAGCGATCCTGAAACCGGCGATACATGGCATTCAGGCTGGCCCGATAGGGAAGGATGTAGAAGAGGGGCAAGGCGCAACCGGCCGTCTCACGCTGGCGCGCCCACCAAAGAAGAGCCGACTCGGTCTTGCCGCTTCCGGTGGGCGCAATGAGAAGCGCATTTCCAATAGTGGTCGAGCAAGCCGTCTGATTGTCCATGAGCTCGCCCCGAAGGGCTGGATTAAGCCGAGCCATGCATGCCGCAACCGAGGAGATTTCGGACAAGTCGGAGAGCTTGACGTGGGCAGAGCCGGCGTGGTCGGCAAGGGTGAGGAGGCCGCGCATTGCCATTGCGGCCAGAGCATGAGGCTCGGTGGCGTCAGCCTCCTGCAGGGTACTGGCCAGAGTGGCCACCGCCTTGAAGGACCGGCCGAGCGCAGACGCAGCGGGAATTCGTTTGAGGGCCGGCAGTAGGGCCAGGTCAGCGCTTGTCAGCATCGCATTTGCGTCAGCCAGTAGCCACGTCCATAGGGCATCCTCGTCGCCAGCGGAGAGCTCAGCAGGAAGCGCGGGGCGAGCATTGCCCGCAAAAAGGTACTTGGCCTGGATGCCGTCAGGCCCGTCGGTGCCTCCCTTGGGCCACGTATGTCTCGCCCAGGGAGATCTTTCCTGTGGCTGCGAATCCCAAGGCCGCGCCCGCGCCGTTGAATTGATGTGGTCCGGGGACTACAGTCGGGGACGTGAAACGGCCAGGATTGCTGCCAGGATTCGCCTTTTTCGGGCTGTTGCTTGCCCCGACGGCGGCCCAGGCCCAACTTCCGCAGGGCTATCTGGTCTGGTCCAGGGGCACGCCAGAGGATCCGGGCAGCCGCTGCATTGTGCGCATGACCCTGCCCGACATGGGTGACCAGCACGCCCTGACCTCGGGCGAGGACGTAGAGCCGCGCATCAGCCCGGACGGCAAGTGGGTGGCGTACGCCAAGGCGAAGTTCCCGGGCGGCTCGGATTATCACGACTTCACCCTGTGGCGGCCCTACATCGTTTCGATCCACGGCGCCGATGCGGGACGCAAGGAGATCAAGATCGACGACGATGGCGCTTGGCCCAGCTGGGGTCAGAACGGCGCCTTATTCTACAACCAAGCTGATGGCACGCAAAGCCGGATCATGCGCGTCGAGCTGGACGAGCGAGGCCTGGTGGTGCGCAGGCAAGTCTGGCTGACAACCAAGGACGTGTTCCCCGAGTACGCGGAGCTGAACGAGTGCTTCGTGGCGCCCGACGAGACCTGGTTTGCCGGACGCACCCGCGGCAACGTGACCCAGAACGGGGTCAGCGCGTTCGTTGTGACTCCGAAGCTGTCGTACCTCCTGGCGCAGTCCGGATCGATCGGTTGCATGCCCTTTGTCGCACCCAGCGGCGATTTTGCAATCATAGCGGGCGCGGGCCTGGGCATCCGCTGGGGGGCAAGCCCGCTGGCTGCCAACCGCCAGGTGGACCAGCTTCTGATCCAGCCGCTGTCGGCGAGCCACCTGGCTTACCACCCCGGCATCTCCTCCGACGAGAAATGGGTGCTGGCCGCGCAGGGCACCGACACTGATCACAATGCGGGTCGCTACGATCTCTACATTCACCCGCTGGATACGGCCAGCATGACGGCAGGTGCGGGGCAGGCCTTGACCTCTGATGGTTTCAACGGCTGGCCTCATCTGTGGGTGGGAACCCCCGGGCCGCCGCCCGCGCCCCAGCCTGCCATCGCGGAATTCCACGCATCCAGCTACACCATGGCGCCGGGCGAGATCGTGACCCTGACCTGGACCACGTTCGGCGCTGATAATGTATTGCTCAACGGCACGCAGGTGTTAGCCGACGGCACCCTGGATGTTTCGCCCGCGATCACGACGGAATACAAGCTCTCTGCCCAAAGCACTGTGGTGAGCGACAGTGACACACGCACGCTCTTTGTCGTCGTGAACCCGACTCCTTTGCCGGTGAGCATCGACAGCTTCGCGGCCACTCCGCCCCGGATCACTAAGGGCCAAAGCACGGTCTTGAGCTGGCAGGTGAGCAACGCCACCACGCTGGACCTGGATGGCGTGCCCGCGTACCCGTCGGATTCGCGCGAGGTGAGCCCGCTGGCGACAACCCCCTACGTGCTCACGGCGCGTGGCCAAGGCGGGCCGGTGGAGGCGCAGGTCACGGTGGTGGTCGACGAGCCCAAGAGTGGGCTTCTGCCTGATCGGGGCGGGTTCCTGTGCGCCCTGGGCTCTCGCGGCGCCGGCTCGGCGAGCGGATGGCTGGTGGCGCTGGCCCTGACCGCGGTGGCGATCTGGCGTCGACGTCGCCCAGGGCAACCCCGCTTGTAGTCGGCATGCGCGGCCAGCCCAGCGAGACCGTGCAGGTCTGGGCCGTCTCGGCTCTGGCCTCTGCCGTGGTGGCGTACGTGGCCTGTTTCTCCCTGATGGACACCGACATCTGGTGGCACTTGGCCGCCGGGCGCCTGATGGTGAAGGAGCGTCGGCTGATCTTCGCCGATCCCTTTGCCGCAGACACCTTGGGCGCCGCTTGGGTGAACGTACACTGGCTGTTCCAGGTGCTGGTTTTTCTATTGTATCGACTGGGCGGGATTGCAGCCCTGGTGGTGGCGAAGGTCGTGCTTATCGGCCTGGGCGTTGGTCTGGGCGTGCGAGCCCTGTGCGCACGCCTCGCGCGCCCGCTGTGGCTGCCGGCTGCGTCCGCGGTGGCGGGAATGTTGTACCCGGCGCGCCACTTGATGCTGGCGCGGCCCACTGTGCTGACGCTGGTGGCGCTGACCCTGATGTTGCTCGTCGTGCAGCGGGTGCGACGCGAGGGCCGTCTGCGCTGGGCGCTTCTGTTGATCCCCTTGCAGGTGATCTGGGCCAACCTGCAGGGGCTGTATCTATTGGGGCCGGTGGTCATCGCCTGCTTCGTGGTGGGCGATGCGGTTGCTGCGGCTCTCGCCACCCGTGTCCCGTCGCTGCAGCGGGCCCCGCCCCGTCGGGTTTGGTTGGGCCTGGCCGCGTTGATGCCGTTGCTGCTGCTGGCGTCTGCGGCCACACCCAATGGGCTGCACGGGTTGCGCCTGCCCTTTCTGCTGTTAGGCCGCATCGACGCGGTTGCGGGCCAGGTATTCTCGCGCGAGGTCAGCGAGAATGTTGCCCCTTGGCTACTTGAGCGCACCGCTCCGGGCGTGCTGTCCGCGTTCAAGTGGCTGGCCGCGCTCACCTTCCTCTCGTTCCTGCCCACCCTGGCCCGCGGCTTGGCCCTTCACAGGCTTTGTCTGGTCACGGTCTTCTTCGGGCTGGCCCTGGTGGCGAATCGCAATGTGCTGCTCTTCCTGTGGGTCGCGGGGCCCATCGTGGCCGAGAATCTGGCAACCCTGCTGCCCGCGGCGACAAGTCCCGTGCACCAGCGCGGCTGGTTGCGGCGCCTGCTGGTGGTGGGCGCGTCCGTCGGGTTGGTCGCGATCGTTCTCGCTCGCGCCCGGGAAGCGCGCGGCGAGCCGCCCATCAACCAGCTGGCCCCGTTTCGCGTGCCGGAGCAGGCGGTGGATCACTTCTTGTCGGGCGGGTTGCTGGCAGGGCCCATCTTCTGCTCGGATCGCTATGGAGGGTATCTGGCCTGGCGGCTGTATCCCGCCGGGCGCCCCATGATGGATGGCCGACTGGTGCTTCGTTCCGCCCAGCAGTACGCCGAGCACCTTGTGCTGGGTGAGCACCCTGAGAGATTCGACGCCTATCGCCGGCGCCACGGGATTCGCACGGTGATCCTGCCCACCGCCTACCCCGATCGGTTTCTGCCTCTGGTTGCGTGGCTGTATCGCCAACCTGGATGGCGCCTGCTATTTACCGACGGAACCCAGACCCTGTTCGTGCATGACGAGGATGGGCGCTGGTCCGGCCGCGGGTTGGACCTGGCCGCGCCCGAGACGGTGCGCGAGATCCGCCGCGAGATTGAGACGCGCTATGAATCATGGCCCCAAATCCACGACCGGTCGCAGTTGCACCTGGCGCGCCTGCTGGCCGAGGTCGGCGCCACTGGCCCAGCCGACGAGATATTAGCCCTGCTGCCGGGAACCACCGCAGCGGCACTCCGTGCGCGGGTGGCGTACCGGGCCGGTGATGTCACACGCGCCGAGCAGATGGCCAAGACGCTGCTCGCCCGCCACCCCGACGAGATCGAAAGCCTGTGCCTGTTGGCCCTGCTGTCACACGAACGCGGCGACTACGGAGAGGCGCTCGCCTTGGTCAAGCGGGCGTTAGAAGTGGATCCGTTCCATCCCCTGGCGCAAGAGATTCTTGGCCAGATCCAGCGCGACCTGGTGCCGGCGACGCAATGACAGCACTGTTTGCGTAGCGTTCAGACGTCGACCGTCAGATCGAGGGAGATCTCCAGCTTGAGCACCTTCGAAATCGGGCAGCCGGCCTTGGCAGCGGCGGCCGCTTCCTCGACCTTGGCCTTGTCCGCGCCGCGGGCCTTGACCGTCGTACGCAGCGCGCTCTTGGTCAGGGTGAGGTTTTCGAGAGTGATTGCGCAGGTCGTGTCGATGGCCTGGGGGGTGATGCCTCGCTCGCCGAGCTGTGCGCTCAGCGCCATGCTGAAACAACTCGCATGGGCCGCGGCGATCAATTCTTCCGGGTTGGTGCCCGGCTCGTCCTCGAAGCGCGCGCGAAACCCGAACTTCAGGTCCTTGAGGACTCCGCTGCCGACGCTGAATCTGCCCTGGCCATCTTTCAGGCCCCCGCTCCAGGTTGCACTCGCATTGCGTTTCATCGGATCTCCTCCCGCGCTGAGGTCCGCCCCGACCACCGCGGAATTGCGGCATCGTGCGGCGGCACCTTGGTTTGATGCCAGTCCTAGCACTAATGCGCCGGGCACGTTATGGCCGATAGTCTCCTCGCCGAATCGCCTCTTCCATCGTTCGCTGGAACGCGGCCAGCAGGGCATTGTGGCTTCAGGTATCTGAGAGAATCGTCCATGCACATGGTGGTGGTCCCTGGTTGGTCGTGAAGTGGACGCCCGAAAGTATCACGGCCGCGCATTCGGTAGAGCGGCTTTTGATCCCGGGCGTCCTCACGGCGCCGCTCGGGAGGCGATCTTACCCCGGCCGGTGGTAGTGGCCGCTGAGGTAGCGGAGGACCACGCGCAGAACACGTAGGCCATAGCCCACGGGATTGAGATAGGAGATCTCCTGGCCGTAATGGGTGGGAATGGGGCGCTCGCCGATGGCCAGGCCGCGTGCGCGGGCGCAGGCGATCACCTCCAGGTCGAAATCGAACCCGTCGCTCAACCGGGCGAACGGGATGGACGCCAGCGCACGCGGGCCGTAGACCAGGTAGCCACTGTGGTAGTCGGTCAGCCCCGCCGCGATGGTGCGATTTTCGAGCGCGGTCAGCGCCATGCCGGCCAGGTACTTGTAGCGGGGCATGCCGCCTGAAAGAGCCGTGCCCGAGGCGATGCGCGAACCCTGCAGCAGGTCGAGGCCGTCAGTCTCCAGGGCAGAGAACAGACCGGGCAATTCCTCGGGGGCGTACTGGCCGTCGGCGTGCACGCAGGCCGCCGCCTCCACCCCTGCCTCGCGCAGCGCCTGCAACCCGCGCTTGACCGCGGCGCCGTAGCCCCGGTTTTGCGGCAGGTCCAGTACCTCCAGGTTAGCCACCGAGAGAGCGCGCGCCACCTCGCCGGTGCGATCGCGGCTGCCGTCGTTGACCACGCGAATGACAAGCCCGTTGTCGAGCAGGGGGTGGGGAATCCGCGCCACCACGCCGGGCAGGGTGCCTTCGGCGTTGTACGCCGGGATCAAGATTCCCAGTCTCACGGCGCGGCCGCCGCCTGGGCGGAACCATCCGCCACGCGGTCGCGGTAGCGGGCCACGTAGTCGTCCACGATCTCGGGCAGCATCTCGGCCAGGCTGATGCGCGCGCGCCAGCCGACCCGTGCCTCGATATGCGCCAGATCCGGGATCCGGCGCGCCACATCGTCGTATCCCAATCCGTAGTAGCTCTGCGCCGAGATCGGCCGGCAGGGCAGGGCGGGATCGCCGCCGTGGCGTGCGGCGTAGACGGCGATCATCTGTCGCGCCAGCTCGGCGATGCTGACGTCGTTGCCCGCGTTCCCCAGGTTGAAGATTTCGCCCTGGCAGCGGCCGGGTGCGCGCAGGATGGCCAGCATGGCGTCGCAGAAGTCGCGCGCGCTGGTGAAGGTGCGGCGCTGCTGGCCCCCGTCGACCAGTGGCAGAGGCTCCTGGCGCAGCAGGGCCGCCATGAAGCAGGCCAACACGCGTGGGATCCCTTCGCCGTCGATCCCGGGCAGGTAGTCCATGCGCGGGCCGATGATGTTGAAGGGGCGTACGATGGTGAAGGGCAGGGCGCCGCGGATCCCCTGGGCCCAGATCCAGCGTTCGAGCAGCTGCTTGGCGCAGGCATAGCTCCAGCGCTCGCTCTGCACCGGGCCCAGGACCAGAGGCGTGGAATCTTCCTGGAGTAAGGCTGACGGATCACCGCGGCCGTACACCTCGCAGGTGGAAAGGTGAACCAGCCAGCAGCGCTTGCGCGCGCACAGTTCGACCAGGGGAAGCAGATCGAGAAAGTTCGCCCGGATCACGTCCTGCGGAATCTTGTTGTACAGCGACGGATTGCACAGCGCGGTCATCGACACCACGACATCGCAGCCGTGAAGCGCAGCTTCGAGCAGGGCCGCATCGTCCACTGACCCGGCTACGCAGTGCAGCCGCGTATGTTCGATGGTGCGACGCCCAAGCTTGTCAAAGCAGCGATCCAAGATTACCACGTGGGCCCCCTGGTCGAGCAGGGCAGCGGTCAGGTGCGAGCCCAGAAAACCACCGCCGCCCAGAACGGCAATGCGTCCCGGCAGTGCGCTGGCCGCGCCGGGCGGCGGATCTGCGGAAGAGACGGCCATGCCCGACTTATAGACTGGAAAAGGGATGGGGACACACCCAGTCCTTCTGTCGTGCCCGCCAACCCGGGGTTCTGACCTGCGCGAGGCGCGGGGATTGCCTGCGGCGCGGCACGGTGCGACGCCTGGAGCAGTGCCGAGCCCCCCCCAGCAACCCCGCGGGATTCCGCCGGCGGGCCAAGCTCGCCGAAATGTGACCACGCCGTGACAGCACCGTGACCGGAAAGCGGATACCAGCAACAGGAAGGTGCACCATCCGTCTCTACCTAATCAATCCAACGAATCCACTGGTCAGCTGTGTCACGGCCAAGGAGAATCGCTGGAATCGGTACCGAATCTGGAAGCCGCTCAGCCTGATGGTACTGGCCCGGGTGACACCGCCCGAGTGGGAAGTCACGATTCTGGACGAGAACCTGCGGCGGACAGACTACTCGACCCTGCCTCGTCCTGATCTGGTGGGCATCACCGCGTTCACCTCCCAGGCGCCCAGGGCCTACGAGGTGGCCGCGTATTTCCGCAGTCTGGGAGTGCCGGTCATCATGGGGGGGATCCACGCGACCATGTGCCCGGAGGAAGTCCTGGCGCGGGTGGACTCGGTCGTGACCAAGGAAGCGGAAACCGTTTGGCCACGCGTGCTCCAGGACGTACAGGGCGGCCGGCTGCAACGTCAGTACAACGGTGGACACATTCCCATCAGTGACTTCGTGCCCGCGCGCCAGGATCTGCTGCCCGAGGGCTATGCCTTCGGAACCATCCAGACGACGCGCGGCTGTCCGTTGAACTGCAGCTTCTGCAGCGTGACGACGTTCAATGGGGCCCAGTACCGTCAGCGTCCGGTTGACGATGTCGTATGCGAGTTTCAGTCCATTCCGGAAAAGCGCGTGCTGGTGGTGGACGACAACCTTGTCGGCACACGCCCCGAGCACATTGCCCGCGCCAAGGAGCTTTTCCGCGCTCTGGCCAAGGCCAAGATGGGCAAGGAGTGGATCGCCCAGGCCACCATTAATTTCGCTGACGATGAGGAACTGCTGTCGCTTGCCCATGATGCCGGCTGCGGGGGCGTGTTCATCGGCTTCGAGTCCCCGACCGCCGACGGCTTGCGCGAGCTGGGGAAGAAATTCAACCTGCGCCTGGGCCGCGACTTCCGTGCCTCGGTCCGCCGCATTCAGCGGCACAGGATCCTGGTCATGGGCTCGTTCATCATCGGCTTGGACGTCGATGAAGTTGGCATCGGCCAATGTATCGCTGAGACAGCCAAGCAGTACGGCGTGGACAGCTTGAACGCCCTGTTCTTGACCCCCCTGCCGGGCACGCGCCTGTGGGAACAGATGAGCAACGAAGACCGCATCACGCTCAAGGCTTTTCCCGGAGATTGGCGCTACTACACCCTGACCTTCCCAGTGGCCCGGTACCGGCGCCTGTCGCCCGACGGAGTGATCCAGGAGATGATCGACTGCAATCGGCGTTTCTACTCCATGGCGGGTGTGATACGCCGGGTGTGGGGTTGCGTGTGGGAGCGCCGCATGCCCCTCATCAACCTCGTGGCGAATCTCTCCACGCGGAACAATAGCCTGGTCGAAAGCCGGGCCTACGCGGCCTTCCGGAAGCATGTGCGCGGCTCTTCGCCCGAGCCGTGCGCCCCGATTCCCGCTGAGCCGTCTCCCGGCGATGGAAGTTCGGCAAGGGCCCTCACCCAATAGGTTCGAACCGCCGGATCGTCGTCACGGGAAGTGTGATCGACTTGGGCGCTCGCCTCCTGACCGAGCTGAGCAACGGCAGCTCCCGGCATCTTCCGCGGCGCCTCGCCAGGGACGGCCTCTGCCTTGGGCGCGCAAACGTAGCGGCTCTCACGTCTGCTGTCCGTCGAGAAACNNTCGGTGCGGCGCTATCGGTGCGGCGCCATCGCGCTATCGCTAACATCGTTTCAGCCTAGCAGATCTCTGCCTTGGCACCGGCATCCTCGAGCTTATTCCTCGCTGCCTCAGCCTCACCCCTGGAAACGCCTTCCTTGACGTTCTTGGGCACGCGGTCCACCAGATACTTGGCTTCACTGAGTCCCAGTTGAGTCAACTCGCGGACCACCTTGATGACCTCAATTTTCCTGGGGCCGGCTTCTGTCAGGACGACCGTAAACTGGCCGTTCCCCAGAGTTCGCCGGTGCTGTCGGAAAGACGGCTCCAGCCGGGTCGCTCCCGCCGCCTTGCAGGCGCGAGTGAAGTAATCGAAAGCACTGGTCGACTCAGCCGTCGACTTCTGTAGTTTCGCCCCGCCCGCCGACGTCTTGGACTGTGTGGATGACACCGCGGACGCGACGCGCGCCTCAATCGCGCTCTTCTCCCTGAGAGCGTCGGCCTGAACGCCCGCGAGTTCCGAGACCAAACTCGATACCTTGCCGTCTATCGAAGTGAACTTCCTCTTCTGCATGAGAACAGCAGCCCCTATGCCAAGGATCACTCCGAGAACGGCCCCGCCACCCATACCGAGCAGGATATCTTTGGGCGCCCCAACAGCGCCGCCCGCAATGCACCCCGAGATTCCGCCGAAACTCATGGCCAAGCCAAAAGCCTTGTCGAGCGTGCTGCCCTTAGGTATATCTTGGGCTTCCCGCCTCTCTCTCTCCATCTGCCTCAGCTGCTCCTCGATCGATGCTACGTAGGCTCTGGCCCTTGCCTCTATTCGCCCGATCTCTTCCCGCGCTTTCTGCTGTGCTGCCCATGCCTCCTGATTTCCGGTTGACTCCAGCTGCCTGCTCTCCAATGCTGCCGCACTACGGGCGGCTGCTGCCAACGATTCCGCAATTTCGAGGGAGTCGGATACGGCCGCCCGAAGCCTCACGTAGTCCTGGCGGGCCACAGCAACAGCAAGCTGGCTTTCTGCCTGCCTGATGGACTCATCCGCCCTTGGGAAGTGCGACGCCAGTATCTTGAGTTGACCCTGGACAACTGCAGCGATCGTTTGCTGCTCATCAAGCGTCTCTTGAAGCATGCGTGGCAGCCCAGGGATCTTCGTGGCCAGCCCCTCAGCCTGCGCGCAGGCAAACCAAACCGGGTTGACGTCGATGGCCTTCTTGAGAAGAACCGGTGCTCGCGGAATGGCAGATTGGTGGGCCCCACCCGCGCGGCACCAGGATCCGATGGTCCTGACCGCCTCGTATGCCGCCAGGCCCGGTTGCTCGATCGGACCTCTTGAATCCTCGATTGCCGCAGCGTCGGTCGCATGCCCCAGAGCAGCCTCATGCTGGCCGACAGTGGTCTCGGCCCTCGTGAGCAGAAGCAACGCTTGCTGCTTCATCATGTCGTCGCGCGCATTGCGAAGAGCGTACTGGAAGTCAAACAGCGCCTTGTCGAGCTGATTGCGTTGAACGTTAGCGAGGCCACGTGTGACGTACAGGCGATAGTCGAGGGGGTTCTTCTCGACCGCCTCGTCGAGCAGCTTGAGCCCTTCGGGCAACATTCCCGACGCCAGGCACTGCCGGGCCATTTGCAGCAGTTCCTCGGCGGCCGTCGAACGTGGGTTCTTGAGCGCATCGTGCACGCCCATCAGCACGTCGAGCTGCATCTTGCTGACCCACATCTGTTCGATGTGAGCCTGGTCGACAGCCGACCTGAGATCTGCCAGACCGTCTTCGATACGCCCCAGCGAGTCGACTGCCGCCCCGGCCACTTTTGCCACGCCTCGTAGCGCATCGGCGTTGGCATCAATGGCTCCCTCGATGCGGCCCAACCCCTCGGTCTGGCGATCGGATGCCTTCCGGATTGCCCTAGTTGGACACTCGTTCGTGAGATGAGCGCCACTGCAGTAGAAGCATTCGACTGACATGGTGTCCTTCTTCTCGCGGGCTTGCCCGAGTCAGGTGGATGGCTTCGTCGTGCGCCGCCCTCGCGACATTATCACAGCTGCGTGCGCAGACATTCCACACTGTTGTGTACGCAGGCATCACTAGGCGTGCTGTCGCCACCGGCCCGCAGGGGTACCTTTTTCGTCGGAGTCCGTAATTGAGTTGATCCGTCGCGCATGGCGCCAAGGAGGGTTAGGCAGGGGGGGCGGCGGTCGCGAACTGGCGGTGCACCAGGGCCAAGGGGAAGGGGGCAGATTGGAGTTGGGCGGAGCGTGTGTAAGGCAGATTGTGCGTTTGCCGTCGGCAGGGCAAGCTACGCCCGGTGGCCGTGGGGCCACTTCTCTGGCAGGCCGGGCGACGGGTTGTGATCAGCGGACGCCAATGGGCCGCGGCCGCGAGGACTCCACTATAGATGGTCTGGTGTTGCTTCGGGGGCGGCACGGCACTGGCCAAGCGGGCCAACGGCGCGAGCGCATCCATGTCGAGCGCGTAATTCTGTCCGGTCTTGAAAGACCTCACCAAGGTTGACCTTCTTCTCGTGAGATCCGCTACAGACGACCACGATGTTGCGGGCCGGCGTCCGGATCTCCCACTGCGATCGGCAGCGAATATTCGCCCTCGGCAAGCAACTTGCGCGGCGCCATTGCCGACAATGTCGGCATGTCCCTTCCCCGCGCCATTGTCCCAGGCCGCCGCTACATGATCACCCGTCG